>NZ_CBCSIQ010000007.1:0-137836 GCF_965139615.1 Kerstersia similis | reverse complement strand
GGCGAAGCCGCTCCCATTCTGGTCACGGCGCTGGGAAATACCGGGCAGGCACTGGACAACGTCCTGCCGCTGGGCCTGTCGCCCACCTTGGCTGGTGTGGGCGAAACGCTGGATGGCGTTGTCAGCCCGGTATTGGGCACGGTAACGGGCCTGACGCAGCAACTGGGCGGCGCGACCGGCCTGGGCGCCACGGTGGACGGTGTGACGACGCAATTGGGTGGCGTGGTCAGCAGCCTGGGCGACCAACTGGGTGGCACCTTGCCCATCCCTGGCGTTGGCGGTCTGGTCAGCGGCCTGGGTGACACGGTTTCCAGCGTGGGGGCCTTGCTCAACCCGAATCACCCCGATGCCGGCAACCCGCTGGGTGCCGTTCTGGGCAATGCCACGGGCGCCGTGGCATCCCTGACGGAAGGCCTTGGTCTGGGCGATCTCGGCTTGGGTGGCGGTGAAGGCGGCGGCTTGCTGTCGCCAGTGACTGGCCTGGTCGGCGGTCTGCTGGGTGGCCTGGGCGGCCAGGCTGGCAATGGTGAAGCTGGTCAGCAAAACGGTGGCCTGCTGGCGCCGGTGACTGGTTTGGTAGGTGGTTTGCTGGGCGGCCTGACTGGCGGCCTGGGTGGCGCTCGCTAAGTCGCGGGCAACTCGGCGCATGGCGTTCTGAAGGACGCCATGCCATCTCGGTAAAAAACAGGTGCCTTGCCATTGTGCCGGGCCCGGAAGCAGGAAGTTGACTATGTATGCGGTGAATGAATCTATTTCGATGGAGCGAGCCAACGTTACCGGTGGTGAGCGCTTTCTCAGACATTCTTCCAACGACGTCATGCGCTCGGTGATGCCGGCGCAAACGCAGGATACGGACTTCCTGCTTGGCATGACGGCTGCGCTTGCCATGCAGATGGGCGTGTATGGCCGCGCAGCCCAGGCTGCGCAGGCAGAGCGTGCCGGGCTGCCCCAGGCGGATTTCTCGGCCCTGGAATACATCGTTGCCTTTGATGGCCTGGCAGCCGGCCAACTGGCCCAGCTAATGGGCATCAGCTACGGCGGCGCAGCTGCCATGGCGGACCGCCTGGAGCGCACGGGCTACATCACCCGCGCCCGTCATCCGCTGGATCGCCGCGTGGTGTTGCTCATGCCGGTCATGACGCGCTGTTCCGAAGTATTGAAAAACCGCTCCCGCGCCCTGGCGGAACTGAATCGCCGCCTGCTGGATAACTACGGTGAAGGGGCGGTGCGCATGATGCAAAGCATGTTGCGCGACAGCATGGAAGCACTGAAGCAGGATGCTGCCCAGTGGCTGAATATCCTGGACATGGAATAGGAGTATTCCTAGGCTGGTTGTTGTTAATTCAGTGAAATTCGAAACTATTTGATTTTTCTGATGTTTTCCTGATGTATTCCTGATGTTTTTGGCGCTACAGGAACATTTTCTTGCAAGCGCTTTAAATATTGGTTGCGATTCTAATATTTGCGTTGCGATATAGATATTCTCAGATTTTTGAATATCTGAAAACTCGCTACATATGCGATGGGAAATATCGCAAAATCCTCATGTGAACGGCATGCGGGTGTATGCGTGTGCGCAGATACCGCAATTTCATTGTTGCTGAAGTAAGTGGCTTGCAATGATGGAATTGGAACCGTTCATGCCTGAGGCCATCCTTTGAGCGGGTGGGTGCATGTGTATTTTTATGCTTTTCAATTGGAGCAAACTATGAAAGAGCAAATCGTTCGTTTCCTGAAAGATGAAGATGGCGCAACGGCTATCGAGTATGGCCTGATTGCGGGGTTGATTGCTGTGGTGATTATTGCTGCATTGACCGCGTTGGGTAAACAGCTGGATACGACTTTCGAAAGCATTTCGGGTGCGATTAGCGGTGCGGCTGGTGAGGGTGCTAAGGATTAAGTTGCTATGTAAGATTTTTTTGCTAGTAACTAGGGTTGTGGGCGCGACATGGGCGAAGACTAATGACTGAACTTTGGATTGGTTTTATTTTTATATTTCTGGCATTGGTTGTTGTTTCTGATTTGTATGCCAGAAAAGTAAAGAACATGGTTCTGGTTGTTGTCTTTCTTATCCAGAGTGGTTTTTTTGTTGTCTGGTATTTGGATAAGGCTGCGTTTGCAACCCTCTACTTCTTTCCATCGTTGGTATCGGCATTTGCTGCCTTTTTTTTAGGGGCACTGTTTTTCTTCCCTCTCTGGATGAAACGTATTATGGGGGCAGGAGACGTTAAGTTTATTTCCATTTTAGGATTTGTTGTTGGGCTGGCGTCAGGTGCTCAAGTTGTATTGGTGGCCGGGTTGTTTGCTGGACTGCATGCCTTAATACAGGCATTGCAAGTTAGGAAGGAAGGGCCTGGCAAGAAAATCGAACGCCGGGGCGTTCCCTATGCAGGCTATATCGCGTTAACAGCCATCATTTGGCTGATCTGGAAGTTATTGGAATAAAGGTAATTAAACATGCGGCAGTATTCGATGTCGTCAGTCCGGCAGTCCTGTCACTCAGGCAAGTACGCCGGGCGTGCATTGGCGGCAGCGGGAGAACCAGGCGCCGACTGCCGCCCGAGGTCCTGCTTGCCGGGGGCAGGTGCAAGAAAACAATGCGGCGCCTATGCCGTGGAATTTGCATTCACGTTCGTGATTTTCTTCATGGTGCTCTACGGCATCATTGTTTATGGCTTGATTTACGTTACCCAGCAGAGCCTGAACCTGGCAGCCCAGGATGTCGCACGCTATGCCTTGCGCTGGCCGGGCGCCGTGGCAGGTAACGAGCTGCAGGCGCGCGCGCAGAATGCGCTGGCCATGCTGGATTCCGCCGAAACGCTGGCCTGGCTGCAAGAGCGCGGCACGGGGGCTGATGATCCGTTGAATATCGCCATCTGCGGGCTGGTGCCGGGCGGTGCGGGGCAATTGCAAAAACTGGCAGGCACCGCCCATGGCAGCTGCCCGCAATCAACAGTGCTCCAACCCAGTCAGCTCGAGGTCGTGGTTTCCTATGATTGGAAAAAATCACCGCTGGCGCCCGACTTGAGTATGGGGCTGATCACATTGGTTGCGCCTGAGCGGCTGGCGGGCTATGCCAGCACGCGGGTGCAGCTGGACAGCCAGAAGGCAGGGGGCTGACATGAGGCCGCACTGTACAGGCATGCGCACGCTGCATGACGCCATGGCCCGTGGTTCGCTCAAAGGGCGCAGCCGCCAGCGTGGCGTCGCAGCCATTGAGTTTGCGCTGGTGATCACGGTGTTTCTGGTGATCCTGTTTGCCGTCATTTCCTACGGCTCGCTGTTCTGGGTGCAGCAGCGCTTGTCGCAGGCGGCGGGGGAAGGGGCCAGGGCTGCCTTGGAATTGGCGCTGGAGCAGTGGCCGTACGAGGACGAAAGCGCAGGTGCGCTGGCGCCCGGCTATGTCAACGATGTCCAGGCAGTCGTCACCCGAGCGGCGCAGGGCTGGACCTTGGCCAGCAACCAGTTGAGCCTGGCGCGCGCCGGTTCGCCTCAATGCCCGGGGGCCGGAGCGGATTGTCTGATTGTTTCCGTGAGCTATGCCTCCAAGGATTGGCCATTGATCGGCTTGCTCAGCAGTCTTGCAGGCGTGTTCGGCGGGCAGCAAGGGTGTGGAGACGCGGGCACAGCCTCCCAAACGACTTCCTGCTGGATTCCACAAACCTTGCATGCCAGCGCCACGGTGCGCTTACGGCGCCGCTGAGCGCCGCGTGATTCGGCGCTCAGCTAGAACCCCATGAAAAATTCATACAAAACCATCGCTCAGGAGCGTTATTCCCATGAGTAACCTAAGCAAGATTGCGGCAGTCGTGCTGATTGCACTGGCCGTGATATTGGGCCTTTTCGCCTTCAAACTGTCGCGTGAAAGCGCGCCGGTCGTCCCCGTCAGCGCGCCTATCGTGGCAGCGCCAGCAGAACAGGCTCCCCCGCCGCCGCAATATCCGGTATTGGTTGCCGCGCGGCAACTGGTAGCCGGCCAGCCTCTGCGCGCAGAGGATTTGACGGTCGAACAGTGGCAGGCCCAGCCTGCCGCGTCGTTTGATAAGCCAGAGGCAGTCATCGGTGAACTGCTGCGTTTTGATGTGGCCCCAGGCGAGCCGGTCACCAGCCAGGCGCTGATGCGTGGCCTGTCGCGCTACCTGAAGGAAGGCGAACGCGCCGTGACCCTGGCGGTGGACGAGCAATCTGGGCCGGCAGCGCATATTGTCCCTGGCGATCTGGTCGATATTTTTCTCACGTTCAACAAGAGCGGAGAGATCGGCGGCACACAGTCGCGCCTGCTGCAATCCCGTCAACGCGTGCTTGCCTACGGTATCGACTCCGTTGATGGGCCGCCCCAGCGCGAACCGCTGCCGGATGAAAAAGAAGCCGGCAAGGGTCCGCGTGCCAGCGCCGGTTCCGGTGCTGGCGGCAATGGCCGGGCACCGCGCAATAGCGTGAACAATACGGCGCCACGCACGGCTGTGCTCGCCATTCCGGTGGATCAGGTCAACGAATTGTTGCTGGCAAGCCGCAACGGCAAGCTGCAGCTGGTGCTGCGTTCGCCCGAAGACGAAGCCAAACCGGATCCTGCCTTGTTCCCGGAACGTCAGCTGCTGCTGGCAGGCCGCCCGGATCTCAAGCCTGAAGAAAAGGAATTGCTCAAGCAGGGCGAGAACCGTGCTTATGCGGGTGAAAGCCTGTTGCAGCTGTCCGGCCCGGAACCGGAAAAGGTGGAAAAGCCGGAAGAGAAAAAGAAACAGCAGGTGCGCGCCGCCCAGGCCGCCCAGGCGCCGGTGCGCAGCATCGAGGTCGTGCGTGGCAGCCAGCGTGAACAGGTGCGTTATTGAGGCAGGGCCAAACCCGGCTCATGAATCCTTCAGATACAGGCGGAAAACAGAGATGAATTCATTGGAAATGGCCACCGGGCAGCGCATGCCTCAGGCGCGCAATCGGGTTGTTGGTTCCCTGCATGCGGCATTGCGTGTTGCATGGGATGGTGGCTGGCGGGGGGTTGCCGCGGCGTCCTTGCTGGCTTTGTCTGGTGCTGGGGCCGCCCAGGCGCAAGTCCCGCAGCAGGCGCAGCGTCCGGTGGCGGTCGCGGCCCAGGGCCAGGAAATCGTGATGGCAGAACGCACCCAGCTGATGCTGCCGGTGGCGGGTGTGCCGGTGCGCGTGCTGATTGACGACCCGTCGGTGGCGGATGTGCAGATCCTGTCGGCTAACAAACGCGCCGACGTTTTCGTGCAGGGGCTGCAACCGGGCCGCACGACAGTTCAGGTCTGGTCCCGTGGCCAGCAGCAGCCGCAACGCTGGCCCGTGCGCGTGGTGAGTGATGTGCATGCCAGCCTGCTGACTCGACAGCAGCCGGTACAGGCGCAGGTTGATGTTTCCGGCGGCAGCGCGGTCGTCAGCGGGCATTCGGATACTCTGATGACGCATCGCAATGCCGCCGCCGTGGCGGGCGCAGGCGCAGCGCCGGAACGTATCGTCGATACCTCCACGGTCGGCCCGAACCAGGTGGTGCAAGTCGAAGTCAAGGTGGTCGAAGTCAATACCAGCGTGCTCAAGGAAGTGGGCATCAACTGGCGCGGCGGTCGTGCCGGCAATAACTGGCAAGGCGGCAATAACGTCGGCAGTGCGGGTGTGATTGGCGACGGTTTCTCCTTGCTCTACAGCGCCAGCAATTTTGGGGCATCGCTGAATCTGCTGCAAAGCAATGGCATGGCGCGCATCCTGGCAGAGCCGACCCTGGTGGCCTTGTCCGGACAGAGCGCGAGTTTTCTCGCGGGCGGGGAAATTCCCGTGCCCGCTGCCGGTTCCCTGGGCACCCAGAACGTCGAGTTCAAATCCTATGGCATCGGCCTGAGCGTTGCCCCTACGGTGCTGTCGGCTGACCGCATCGCGTTGAAGATCGCGCCGGAAGCCAGTGACCTGGATTACAACAATGCCATTGCCGTGGGGGATTCCTTGATCCCGGCCATTCGCACGCGCCGGGCCGACACCATGGTGGAACTGGCCGATGGCGAAAGTTTCGTGATCAGCGGCCTGGTATCGCGCGAGACCACGGCCAATGTCGATAAATTCCCATTCCTGGGTGATCTGCCCATTATCGGCACCTTCTTTCGCAATATGAAGTACGAACAGAAGGAGCGCGAGCTGGTGATCGTCGTCACGCCGCGTCTGGTGCGTCCGATTGCCAAGGGCGTGGCATTGCCGCTGCCGGGCGAAACCCGGGAGCAAAGTGACCAGGCCATCAACGGCTGGTCCTATTTCTTGTTGGGGCCTGCGACGGGCCAAGGTTTGCCGGGCTTTTCGCGCTAACGGAATGAACATGATCGGTGTTGCTGAACACGACCACGCTGCCGATGGGCTGCCGGCATTGCTGCTGTGCTCTGCGGATGCAGGCCTGGCGCATGAACTGGAGCGGCTGTTGGCGGGCCAGGGCGTCATACGCCGAGTTGCGCCCGATGCGGCAGCGCTGGAGGCGGCGGTGCAGGCGGCACCGCCTGTGGCTGCGCCACAGTTGTTGTTCCTGGATTTTCTGGCGGCGCAGCAGGAAGGCACTGCCGCCGCCTTGGCCCAGCTGGCCGGCAATCGCTGGCCGGGTGTGCCGCGCGTGGCGCTGGGCAGCGTCGATGCACCGGGGTGCGCCATTGCCGCCTTGCGTGCCGGCGTGAGCGATTTTGTGGATCCCGGCAATGCTGTCGAACTCAGGCAGGTAACGGAACGCTTGCTCAAGCAAGCCAGTTTTGTGCGTCAGGCGCCGGCAGTCATGCCGCGCAGCGGCCGTCTGGTGCTGGTGCTGGGCAGCCGCCCGGGAGTGGGCTGTTCCACCGTCGCGGTGCACTGGGCGGGGTTGCTGCAGCAGAATCTCTGGCGCGAGGCCTGCCTTGCCAGGGGCAGCGGCAAGGCAGGGGTGCTGACGCAGGAACAGGTGCTGGGCTTGCCGACCGAGCAGCGTGTGGCATTGCTCGATATGGGCTGGCCGCTCAACGACGCTTTGTTGTATGCCGGGCAGCATGGCAGCTTTGATTTTGCCGAGGCAGCCAGCAATTTGCACCGGCTGGACCGGACCTTGCTGGACTCTGCCCTGGCATTGGACAGGCGCGGCGTGGCCCTGCTGCCATTGCCGCGCAAGCCGGAACGCATGGCCCATGTGTCGGCCGAGGATTCGCTGGCCTTGGTGCGTCGCCTGATGGAGCTGTTTGGCTATCTGATCGTGGATGCCGGAGGACTGGGCAATCTGGATTTCCTGGCCGAACTGGTGCATCTGGCGGACGAAGTTTGTGTGATGGCCGACCAGGGCGTGAGCGCATTGGTTGCCTTGCACGATCTCTTGGCCGATCTGGAACAGCGCGGTGCGCCCGTCAGTGAACGGATGAGCCTGTTGCTGAACCGCTATGGCGAGCGCAACGGACTGGAGGCCGAGCCTATCGCCAAACGCTTCCGCTTGCGTTTGCGCGGTGCCCTGCCGGAGCGGACGGCGCCGCTGATGCTGGCGCAAGGGCAAGGCTTGCTGCTCGACGAGACGGAGCCTAGGGATCCCTGGATGCAGGCCTTTCGCAAAGCGGTATTGCCCGCGGATGCTGCGGGGCAGCAGGAAGGGGCAGGAATTTGGCAACGCCTGTCCGGCTGGAAAGCCGGTATGCGTGGCAAGAATACGGCCCGGCCGCTAGGGACGGGAAACATGGGTAGAGCAGAGTCATGATGACAATGAAAAATGCGCTGTTCGATCCTGCGAGCACAAATGTATCGGCAATGCCGCGTTTGCAGGATCTGAAGAATGGTGCTTATGAGCATCTGTTGGGCAGGATTGAAGAGCTGGGTGCCGAATTCGGCCGCTGGTCACGCGAAGCCATCCAGGAATTCGTCAACCTGGAATTGGCCAGCTATGCGCGCCTCAAGCGTTTGCCGGTCAATGAGAGCGAATTGCGCCAGATGGTCGAGGCCTTGACCAAGGAGTTGGCGGGTCTGGGGCCGCTGGAGGATCTGCTGGCGGATCCGGCCGTGGAAGATATTCTGATCAACGGTTGTGACAATGTCTTTGTCTCGCGTGGCGGCCGGCTGGAACGTGAACCCATGACTTTCACCGACGATGCGCACGTGCTGCGCATCGTCCGGCGAATCCTGGCGCCTTTGGGGCGCAGGCTGGACGAGTCCAGCCCGATGGTGGATGCGCGTTTGCCTGACGGCGGGCGGCTCAACGTCGTCATCGAACCCTTGGCGGTGGACGGCCCGATGGTCTCCATCCGCAAGTTCCGCAAGGATCCCTTGCGCCCTTCCGACCTGCAGGCTTTGGGTACCTTCGATGAGCCCATCCATAACCTCTTGCAGGCGGCAGTGCACCAGCGCTGCAATATCCTGATTTCCGGCGGTACCAGCTCCGGCAAAACCTCCTTGCTGAACGCCTTGGCCTTTTTCATTCCGCCGCAGGAACGGGTGATCACGGTAGAAGATACCGCCGAGCTGTCGCTCAACCACCCGCATGTCGGCCGGCTGGAAGCGCGCCAGGGCGGTTTTGACGGCAAGGGCGAAGTCAGCATCCGAGACCTGATCCGCAACAGCCTGCGGATGCGGCCTGACCGTGTGGTGGTAGGGGAGGTGCGGGGGGCGGAAGTCATAGATATGTTGCAGGCCATGAATACAGGGCATGAAGGTTCCATGGCCACGATCCACGCCAATTCGCCGCGCGAATGCCTGTACCGGATCGAAATGCTGGCAGGGTTTGCCGGCTTTCAGGGCAGTGAAGACAGCTTGCGCCGGCAGATTGCCGGGGCACTGGATTTCATCATCCAGATTGGCCGCCTGCCCAGCGGCAAGCGGCGCGTGCTGTCGATTACCGAAGTCACCGGTATGGGCGATAACGTGATCGCCACCCAAGAACTGTACCGGCATGAGACGGTGCTGGGGCAGGATGGCGCTGAACAGGATCGCTGGGTCGGGCTGGGGATACATCCTCATACCGCCAAGCTGTCGGGCTATCGCGAAGAGCAGCGGCAACGGCAACAGGCCAATATGCCTGCTGCCGATGCGCCGCCGTCCGGCGGATTCTGGGGCAGGAGGCGCTGATGCTGGTGCAAGGATTGGTGATCGGTGGCGTGGCGCTCCTGCTGCTGGCGGCAGCGCTCTGGCTGTGGCAGCGCGGTGCGCGGGATCAGGCGCAGGCCCAGCTCTCGTCGCATGTGGATCAGGCGCTGCGCCAGCGTCAGGTGGCCAGCCTGGCGCAAGGCCCGGCTGGCGCAGAAGTGGCCCGCCAATGGCGTGGCGACGGGGATCTGGGCAGCTTGATGTTGCGCGCAGGGATTCGTGGCGGCCCCGGCTTTTTCCTGCTGGCGATCGGTGTGCCCCTGCTGCTGGCGCTGCTGGCCTGGATGTTGATCGGGGTCGTGGCCGCGGTCGGGATACTGCTGCTGTCTGGCGTGTTGATCAGCTTTTCCATCTGGCTGCGCATAGAAAAACGGCGCAAGCGCATGGTGGCCCAGCTACCTGGTTTCCTTGAGGGCATGGTACGGCTCATTACCATCGGAAACAGCATGGGCGCAGCTTTCCAGTCGTCGGCGGCGAATGTGGAAATGCCTTTGCGCGAGGCGCTGGATCGTGTGGCGGCCTTGTCTCGCTCCGGTAAGGATCTCGACGATGCCATGCGGCAAGTGGCGCGTCAGTTCGATCTGCATGAGTTCTATCTGGCGGCTTCGGTGGTCGGCGTGGCCTTGCGCTTTGGCGGCCGCAGCGATCAGGTGCTGGACCGCCTCGCTGCGTTCATGCGGGATCTGGAACAGGCGCGCATGGAGATGAGTGCCATGTCGGCTGAGTTGCGGCTCTCTGCGTGGATCCTGGGTTTGCTGCCGATTGCCCTGGCCGGTTTCATCCTGTTCATGAATAACGACCTGTTTATGAACATGTGGCAAGACCCGCTGGGTTTCAAGATGCTGATAGGTGCGGCGGTCATGCAAACGGTGGGCGTGTTCTGGTTGTATCGCCTGGCGAAATCGGTCTGAGGAGGAAGGGAAAGTGCTGGAACAACTTCAATCCGTGAATCCCAATCTGCTGCTCGCCATTGCCGTGATGCTGGTGGCGCTGGCGCTGCTGAGCGTTGGCCTGGGGCTGGCGGGGCGCGCGCTGCGTGCCCGCAAGCGGGCGCAGGAAGTCGAACGCGTCATGGCCTTGCATGCCGGGCAGGCACCGGACGGGGGGCGTCCTCATCTGGAAGATCGTTTGCAGAACGTGGTCAAGGAAGCGGCTGCGCTGGGCGAGCGGTGGGAACAAGGCAAGTTCGGCGATTCTCTGCTGGCGGCGGAGGATAAGGCACTGGTGGACTTGTGCGGCTTCGCCAATCCGGGCCGTGCGCGTGCCTTGTTTGTATTTGGCCGTGCCTTGCTGGCGATCGCGCTCCCCTTGCTGGGCTGGTTGTTTATCGGCGCCCCTGCGGTCATGGGCAACCCTTTGTTGGGAGGCGCGCTGATCGTATTTTTTGGCTTCGGCTTGGGCTGGATGTTGCCCAAATGGTGGCTGTCGCGGCGCGCGCAGGCGCGCAAGCTGGCGGCAGGGGAAGAACTGCCGCTCCTGGTGGACTTGCTGCGCTTGTTGCAGGGGGTGGGCTTGTCGATTGATCAAAGCTTGTATGTGATCGTCAATGATTTTCGTGAAGTCATGCCGGTACTGAGCGATGAACTGCGCCTGTCCACGGAGCAGTATGCGCATGGCCGTACCCGCGAGCAATCGTTTCAGCGCCTGGCCAAGGGCTTTGAGAATGATGACTTGTCTGCCATATGCGCCTTGATCGAACAGGTGGACAAGCATGGCGGGGCCGTGCAGGAACCGCTGACACAATTTGCCGAGCGCCTGCGTGAAAAGCGCCGCCTGGGCCTGAAGGAAAAAGTGGGCAAGCTGACGGTGAAAATGACTGGTGTCATGGTGCTGACGCTATTGCCTGCCTTGCTGATCGTGACCGGTGGCGCAGGTTTTCTGGCTGTTCTGCGCGGCTTGTCGCGTATGGGGGGCGCATGATGGCGTTGCGTCGTCGCTCCCGGCGAACCGGGTATTTGTTGGGCGGAGTGCCCATGCTGGTACTGCTGGCGGCGTGTGCGGGTGGCGGCGACCAAAGCGCCTGGCGCGTGATGCAGGAACAGCAGAACCAGCAAGCCCAACTGCGTGCCCGCGAAGATGCGGAAATCAACGCCCAGGCAGCCAATGAGCCGGGCATGCTGCGCACGCTGGCGCAGCAGAACTACAGCCAGCAACGCTACTTCGCGGCGCTGGCCTATGTGGATGACTATCGCCGCCGTTTCGGCAACATCGAAGGCCTGGAAGGCATCAGGGCGGATGCCTTGATGAAAACCGGGCAGCCTGAAGCCAGCCGCCAGGAATATGAGGCGATGCTGCGCACCGCCAACCGGGCCCAAGGCCTGCATGGCCTGGGCTTGCTGGCGGGAGAGGCCGGCGACTATGTGCTGGCCGAGCGTCATTTCCGCGAGGCGGCTGCCTTGGCACCAACGCAACCGGAAATTCTGAACGACCTGGCGTATGCCCGCCTGAATCTGGGTGACTACGCAGGCGCGCGTGTCCCCCTGGGGCAAGCGCTGGAGCTGGGGCGGGATGAAGCGACGGTACTGGCGAACATGGCTTTGCTGTTGATGCTGGAAGGGCGCATGGCGGATGCGCGCCAACTGATGAACGGTGCCGGTCTGCCTGAAGAAAACCAGGCCGGCATCGCCGTCCAGGCGGCTCGCATCCGGGCACAAGGCGTGCAAGGCGCAGCCCGGCAGGCCGTTGTGCCGGCAGATGGCACAACGAGTATGTTTGTTGTCCCCGCAATGGCCGTTACCGCGCCACCCGAGGCTGCTGCCGGGAGCGTGGTGGTATCGCAGGCGCCGCCAGCGCATCCCTTGGATACGCCAAGCATGGTGGATAGGGAAATGAACCGCCGCCGAGTTGCCGTTTTGCCTTTGAGTGCCGCCAATCAGGCGATAGGTAATTCGGTAGCAGGCAATTCGGTAGCGGGGAGTGCGGTATCAGGGCCGGGCACGAACGTCGCAGCTGAAGCCAGGACAAGCGAGGAAATGAATGCGGGCTTGCTAAGGCGCATGCTGGAGCGGTTCCGATAGTGCCGTGGCGCAAGCCGGAAAGCAGGTATCCGGAAGCGCGATGGCCCGGGGTGGCGTGCAAGCCCAGGCGGCAGACTGGCGCCGATCAATTGAAGAATTTGCAGGAATGACTGAATTCACTGGAGGCAACTCATGAAACAACCTTATCGCTCTCTGCTGCTGGCGGCCTGCCTGTTGGCGACTGCAGCGCATGCTCAAAATCGTCCGCTGACTGGCGAAATGGCGCACAGCCCGGCCGCGCTTGGCCAGCGCGGGCTGGTGGTCGTACCGGCTCAGGCCGCTGGGGTGACGGTCCAAGCCGTGGAGGACAGCGGCCACGTTGCTGCGTCTGCGAGCACGGCGGACGCACGCACGCGCATGGAGGCCATTCATCGTGGCGACGAAGCCACATCCCCGGCCGTGGTCGTGCAGGCCCCGGCAGCGCAGCGCGCTGCTGTCAACGTCAGCGCGGTCGTCCATCCCCAAGCGGAGCGCACCGGACAGGTAACGCGCAGCCTGCTGGCGGCTCAGGCCACGGGAGCCTTGAACGGGCGCAACGTGGCGGGCCAGGCATTGCCGGCGCTGGGCGCGACGGCGGGGCTGACATGGCAGCGCTACGTGGACAGCTTCACCCACCCGATTCCGGAATGGTTTGAGGAAAAGGTTGAAGACAACAGCAGCAACTGATGTTTTCGAACGATTGATTTCCCCCGGCAACGCGCACTCTTTAAATAGCAGGGCAGTGCCGGGGTGTGAGGACTTTGAAGGATAGTTTCATGTGGATGCAGAGAAGCCGGCTGCCAGCGCGCCAGCGCGGTTCAATCATTTTGCCAGCGGCAGCGGCGCTGATCGTATGCCTGATTCTGCTGGGCTCAGCGAACCTGGGCTATCTGTTCTATGTGAAAAGGGAATTGCAGAATGCAGCTGATTTGGCTGCATTGAGTGGTGTGCAGTATGTGCGTGACGATATGGACTGTACGGCATCTCAGTTGCATGCGCGAGCCGCAATTAACGATTTCTTGATTGGCAAGAAAATAATTGATTTAGATTTTCAGAGAGATGTGACTGTCGAGTGCGGGGAGTGGTCACCCAGCAATTATGCTGCGCCTGAATTTTTTGGGCCTGGTCAGGTCGGTGTGGACGGGTTTTTCAATTCTGTAAAAATAACGATTGCAAAGGGCAGTATATTTCCGTTAATGCCATTTTCGGAGGTTGGTAATATTT
Source organism: Kerstersia similis (assembly GCF_965139615.1). Classification (NCBI taxonomy): domain Bacteria; kingdom Pseudomonadati; phylum Pseudomonadota; class Betaproteobacteria; order Burkholderiales; family Alcaligenaceae; genus Kerstersia; species Kerstersia similis. Next base: position 124,547 of record NZ_CBCSIQ010000007.1, on the reverse strand, counting down.
CTGTTGCTGCAGTTGCAAAATCTTCTGATCCTGTCGCTGCGTTTTCAGTTGGATCTAGGCTGCTAAGTGTCGATAAAAATGGTTTATTGGGAGTGTTGTTGAAAGGCGTAGGTCTGAATCCGGAAGTGTTGACGGTTTTGGATAGTAACGGTGTTGCAAACTTAAAGGTAACCCCATCTGGATTGTTGAAGGCGCTAGGTCTGCCACCAACTGTCCTGCTTGGGGTTGGAACGCCGGATGAATTGGCTAGGCTTGAACAACTGAAGCTTGGAGACTTGCTGAATGCCATGCTTGCTGTTGTAGAAAAAGATAATACTTTGGTTCTTGGAGTCGGGGCTTTACGGGATTTTGTGACGTTGACCGCGAATCTTGATATCGTCAAACAGCCGATAAAACTGATTCGTTTTCCTGATGAATTGGGTAATTTGTCAGCGTTGCTGGAACTGGGGCATGGTGATGATTTAACTTCAGCGCTTCATGCTCAGCTGAATGTTTTGAATTTACTTACCAGTAGTATTGCTATTGCCAATGGTAGCAATCTTTTGGATTTATCGCTAGGTGGAGATGGCTCGCCTTTGGGAAACTTTTTAAAGGTTAAGGCCAGAATTGTTGAGCCTCCTTCTATTGCTATTGGTGGTATTGGAACCAAGGCCAATAGTGCTGCTGTACGAGTTTATGTGCGTATATCTACAACAGAGATTCCAATTGTTGGGAGATTGTTGGCTGCTGTTGTGAAATTGGATGTTCCTCTAATTCTAGAGGTTGCACAGTCGGATGGCGTGTTGGTTGGTGTGTGTGAACCCAAGCAAAACCAGGCGCGGATAGATGTAACATCTTCATTGATAAATGTTTGTCTTGGCAGATTTCCAAAAAGTGGTGACTTTTTCTCTTTGGAAAATTCTTGTAAGTATGAATCATTTACGCAAGTTGAACGTCATGAGATTTTTAATCTATTGGGTTTATTGCCGCTCACAGCGAGAGTGACCTTGCCTTTGGGCGAGTCGAAGACACAGCAAGTAATATTGACTGCGCCATCTAGTCAGCTGCTGGATGGCGAATATTCAAAAATGACGGTTCGATCTACGGGCTTGGATCTAGCTCAAACCATACAGGCCGTTAGTGATGCGGTCATTGGTGGATTGCTTGGTGATTTGTTAGGGGACCATAATGTCAGTAATGCCTCTGATGAGGTCAGAAAGGGAATTGCTGAGGAGTTGGTCGGTCGTAACGGGGCGGGTAGGGCAGTTTCTGATGTTTTTGCTGAAATGAAATGGTCGAAAGAATATATGGAAAGACTTGGGGAGCGAATGGGATCCAATGGTCTGACGGGCGCTCTTGGTGGTACATTGACTTTTGTGGGGAATCTATTGGGTACTATTCTGGTCGCACCTTTAGCAGATCTGGGTTGTAGTGTTGCGATTTTGGGAGGGGTGGAGTCGGTTAGGAAATGCCGTGTGTCAGCAGTAAAAGATCTTGCTTTATCCGGGAGTGGATTGCTGGGTGGGTTGGCCTCGGTCTTGATAGATTTGCTTCGGCCAATTCTGGATTTGTTGAGTTATGCTGTGAATGGGCTATTGCAGGTTTTGGGCATTAGCCTTGGGGAAACGGATGTTGAGTTGTTGGATGTTCAGTGTGGTGCTCCAGTATTGGTATATTGAATGACCCAGTATGCCATGTGCCTTTCCAGATCGACGTGATGTGGTGGATATACAATATCGTTTAAATCTGTCAGTGGCGGATTTGATGATGTTCTTATATTAATAATTGCTGCATTTGTTCTGATTATTGTTGAGAAATATGATCGCAGATCATGCCGGATGAAGTCTTATTAAGCTGGTTTGTGTTTTGAAAGGTCGGAATGATGTTATGTCGATGATATGTAATGGAGTTTTTTAATGGATAGCGGTGCTGCGATTCCGGAGTTCGACTTATACATCTGGGAGGGAAGTGCGGATATCGTTGCCCGTATTGAACGTGTTTTCGCAGATTTTCCGGCTGCTATTGTTTTGGCGGAGCAACCTGGGGCTAGCTTGGAGCGAGATGAGTCGCGCCCTGCGGTGGCGTTGGTTTCCGTCTCCGTGATGGCTGATCATCGCTTTCAAGCCTTGGAGTGGCTAAGTGCCCAGGCCATTCCAGTCATCTGGGTTGCAGCGACAACGCCTTATCGTTCCAAGCATCAGCAGTTTTTTCCTCCCGCCCATTCTCATACCTTGCCAGCGGAGTTCAGTCATGCGGAGCTGAGAAATATGGTGCTGAATTTGGTCAGCGCCATTCAGCCCGCGGCTGAACCTCCTTCTGTTGAAGCGCATGAAGAAATCATCGCGGTTTCCACAGAGATGCGCGAGTTGCTCAGCGAAGCACGCATGGTGGCAGGCTGCCACTCCAATGTGCTGATCTATGGGGAAACAGGCGTCGGAAAAGAGCGAGTGGCCCGTTATGTTCATGAACATTCCAGGCGCCAAAACGGCCCTTTTGTTGCAGTCAATTGCGGTGCCATCCCGGAGACCTTGTTCGAGGCGGAATTTTTTGGCCATGTGAAGGGCGCTTTCACCGGTGCCCTGGCATCCAGGAAGGGCTATTTTGAACAGGCCAGCGGCGGGACGCTGTTTCTGGATGAAATCGGGGAGTTGCCGTTGCAACAGCAGGTGAAGCTGCTGCGGGTTCTGGAGTCTCGCCGCGTGATGCGCGTGGGATCCTCACAAGAGCAAGAACTGGATTTTCGGTTGGTGGCTGCCACCAACAGGGATTTGGTCGAGCAGGTTCGCCTGGGGGCATTTCGCGCGGATCTCTATTACCGCCTGGCCGTGATCGAGCTGTATATCCCATCGCTCGATGAGCGCGGGACGGCGGAAAAAATCGCTTTGTTTCTTGCACTGATGGCGCGCTATCTGGAAGCGGTCGGCATCGAGGAGTGCGCGCCGCCGGATTGGATGCTGGATCGGGTTGCGAACATGGGTTTCCCCGGCAATGTGCGGGAAATGTTGAATCTGGTTGAACGCCTGGGTTTGTTGCGGCTGGTACTGGGCTACTGGAATGCGGAACGCTCGGAGCAAGTGTTTAATCGTATGCGCAGCCTGGGTTTTCTGCATGTGCCGGTATCGGCAACGGATGAGTCCTTACCGAGCCAGGGCTTCAGCGAGGCGGATCGGGCCGAGCGCATGCGCATCATTGCAGCCTTGGAAAAGAACGGTTGGCGGCGCCAGGATACGGCAGCGGCCTTGGGCATCAGCCGTAAAGCCCTGTGGGAGAAGATGCGCAAGCTGCAAATTCAGCCGGGCAGTGACGGCAGTCTTGCATTTGGTGGTATTTATTCATCGGCATAAGCGGGCGGGCTCGCGTATCATGCCAGTCTTTTGTAACGATTTTGGTCTGGCGGCGTAGGGCCGACTATAAAAAATCGGAATGAATTAGTTAAAAGGTTGAACAGTATGTTGACTCGAAAGGATTTTCAACCCGCGCGCATCGTGCTGTCTGGCTTGGTGTTGGCAAGCCTGGCCGCTTGTGCAAGCACGCAAGCGGATAACGGCAGCAGCGCAGCCATGTCGCGGCCCGTTGTCACGCAAGCTGCCGCATCCGTGGCGCCTGCGCCGGCTCCCGTGGCTGCCGCCGAAGTGCGCCCGCCTGCCGATCTTGCGCCGCCTTCGCTGGTGGCCCAGAGTTCCGCCGTGGAGCTGGAGCAGCTGATCCAGGATCGCAAGGTGAGCGAGTTGCGTACGACCTATAACGGAAGCTATGGCGCCAGCCTGTTGTTCAAGGCAGATGAGCTGCTGTATTACGTCGCCTTGTTTCAACAAAAGGATTTCTGGCGCGTGTTCCGTACCAAGGAAGAGCGTTTGGCGGAAGACACTTACCGTGGCTTTAGCCAGCAGACCTACGAACTCGCGGAGGCCGATATCCGTCGTATCAAACTGCAGGCCGAACATGCACATATCGAAAAAGAGCTGATGCAGCGCGCCAGCCGATTGAATGCCTTGCAGACGGATCTGGCGCTGCAGCGCCAGCAGGAAGACCGTGTGGCCGCCCGCCAGCAGCAGGCTCAGCAGGATGCCGCACAACTGGCGGCCCAGCAGGAAGATGCGCGTAAACAGCTGCGCAGCCTGCAGCGCCAGATTGAGACGCTGGAAGCCGAACAGGGTAAGGCGATCCAGGGAGCAGGCACCGCTGGCAAGCGCTAAGCCTCAGCGGTTTTTACGGATCCCTGATGGTTGGGTAACACCCTGGCCGGAGCGCGTATCGTCGCCCCGGCCAGGGTGTTTTTTTGATGTCCGCCTGTGGATGACTGGCTGGCGGGCTGGCCGTTTCCTGGCCTCCCTGTGCGGATTTTGAGTAGGGTGTGGGTGCTAGGTGCTAGCCGCAGGCAACATCAGCCGCGGGATGGCAGCCGTCTTTCCCTGATGCGAAGCAGGCCGAAGATTAGGCAGAAATGCGGCGTAGAAATTGGTGTGCGGCGTTGAAGCGCCGTGCAGTCGGGGAAGATGGCGGGAATTGCGCCGCGGCGGGCCTGGCCGTCCGGCGTGGAAGGATCTGGCTGCTGAGGGCCGGGCTGAAGCGGCAGACAAAAAAGCAAATAACAAAAAAGGCAGACTGCATGGCAGTCTGCCTTTTCAATTCCACGATGATGAAACCAGCCCTAAGGCTGTATCACAGGGCGCTTCAACCAGCAGAGGACGGGAAGCGCGCCTGTGTCATCAATCAGGCCATCGCCTTGATGGCGGAAGCCAGGCGGCTCTTGTGGCGAGCAGCCTTGTTCTTGTGGATGATGTTCTTGTCAGCGATACGGTCGATCGTGCCGGTCGCCTTCTGGAAAACTTCAGAAGCAGCAGCCTTGTCGCCAGCAGCGATGGCCGCGCGCACACGCTTGATTGCCGTGCGCAGAGCGGAACGCAGGCTGGAGTTGTGCTTGTTGCGGGCCACCGATTGGCGGGCGCGCTTGCGGGCTTGTGCGGAATTGGCCATGTTGGTTGATTATATGTAGAAAAAGAATTCTGGAAAGCCTATTATTCTATCAGCATTCCAGCATTATGCAAGCCGTAATGCCGTCTCAAGGTAGGCCGGCCAGGACATGCGCAAATTGCCGCCTACGCAGGGTGATGCAGGCGGCCCGGGTTCGGTCACGAATCGACGGCGGACATGCGACCCTCCTCGATGCGGACGCTGAATCATAACAGTGTCCGCAGGACGATAGGGCTGGAAATTCAGTCAAAAGGCATAAATGCTGCGTCAGCAGCCAGGCCTAGCGCCGAAAATCCTTGGTTCGCATGCCGAAGAGAAACAGTACGGCGAAGTAGCAGAAGGCGGCGGCGCCAGCGACGCCTGCCAGCAGCAGAACACGCATCCAGGGGGCGGCTTGCAGGGCGATCCAGTCTATGTGCTGGTTCGCTGCATACAGGACCGCAGCCATGGCCGCCAGCCCCAGGGGCAGACGCCAGGCATAGCGTATCCAGCTGTCGCCGGGGCGATAGATGCCCCGCTTGAGCAGCCCGCGCAACAAGGCAAGCGCATTGATGCATGCGCCCAGGCCTATGGAAAGCGCCAGGCCGGCATGGTTGAGCAATGGCACCAGCAGCAGATTGAAGAGCTGGGTAATGATGAGCACGAAGATCGCAATCTTGACGGGGGTGCGGATATCCTGCTTCGCGTAGAAGCCGGGCGCCAGGATTTTCACGGACAGGATGCCGATCAGACCGACTGAATAGGCGGCCGCGGCCGTTTGCGTCTGGGAAACGTCGATCGCCTTGAATTCGCCGTAGTGGAACAGGGTGGCCACCATGCCTTCGGACAGCATGGCCAGGGCCAGCGCGGCGGGCAAGCCCAGCAGCAGCGTCAGGCGCATGCCCCAGTCGAGCAGGCGGCTGTAGGTATCAACGTCCTGGCTGGCATGCGCTTTCGAGAGGCTGGGCAGCAGCACGGTGCCCAGTGCAATGCCCAGCAGCGCGGTAGGAAACTCCATCAGGCGGTCGGCAAAGGACAGCCAGGTCACGCTGCCGGAAGGCAACCAGCTGGCGATATTGGTGTTGATGAGCAGGGATATCTGTGCAACCGATACACCCAGGATGGCAGGCAGCATCTGTTTGCCAATACGGCGCACCGTAGGGTCTTGCCAGGCCTGGCGCGGCGAACTGCGGCGCCAGCTGGGCAGCACGCCCAGGCGCGCCAGGGCCAGCCATTGCACGGCCAGCTGGGCCACGCCACCCGCCATGACGCCGATGGCGAGGGAATAAATGGCGGGTTCGATATGCGGCGCCAGCCAGAGCGATGCCGCAATCATGGCGACGTTCAGCAGAACCGGCGTGAAGGCAGGGATGGCGAAGCGACGCCAGGTGTTGAGCACGCCCGAGGCAAAGGCCACCAGCGACATGCACAGGATGTAGGGGAACATGATGCGCGTCATGCTGACGGCGGCATCATAGCCACTGCTGCCGCCGGCTTCGTTCAGGCCGCTGGCAATCAGGTAAACAATCCACGGCGCGCCCAGTACGCCCAGCGCCGTCACTACCATGAGGATCAGGGTGAGGATCATGGCAACACGATCCAGCAATTCCTGTACCCGTTCTTCCCCGTTTTCTGTCTTGACCGCTCCCAGGATGGGAACGAATGCCTGCGCGAAGGCGCCTTCTGCAAACAGGCGGCGCAACAGATTGGGAATGCGGAAAGCAATCCAGAATGCGTCAGTCAGCGCACCGGCGCCGTAGGCGCGGGCAATCAGGACATCACGCACCAGCCCGGTAATGCGGGAGAGCAGCGTCAGGCTGCTGACGGTGGCGGCGGAACGAAGCAGGCTCATGGGGGATTGCGATCAGAAAATAGGCCCGAAAACCAAACCGCCAGGCACTGGGCCTGGCGGTGGGGGAAGTGCTGGCGGGTCACCGGCCGGTGACGGCTCAGCTCTTCAGCGCAGCTTCGATGCGAGCTTGAATGGCATCGACTTCGCCGACGCCGGCAACCTTGCGGTAGCGCGGTGCAGCCTTGTCGCCGCTGTCAGCCCATTGCGAGTAGTAGTCCACCAGCGGGCGGGTCTGTTCCTGATAGACCGACAGGCGCTTGCGCACGGTGGCTTCGCTATCGTCATCACGCTGGATCAGATCCTCGCCGGTTTCGTCGTCCTTGCCGGCGACTTTGGGCGGGTTGTAGCGGACATGGTAGCTGCGGCCGCTAGCCGGGTGGACACGACGGCCGCTGATGCGGTCGATGATGTCCTCTTCGGGAACGTCGATTTCAATGACGTAATCCAGCGCAATGCCGGCATCCTTGAGCGCGTCGGCCTGGGGAATCGTACGGGGGAAGCCGTCGAGCAGGTAGCCGTTCTCGCAGTCCGGCTGTTGCAGGCGGTCGCGCACCAGGCCGATGATGATTTCATCGGAGACAAGTTTCCCTGCATCCATGATTTTCTTGGCTTCCAGGCCTAGCGGCGTGCCAGCCTTGACAGCAGCGCGCAACATGTCGCCAGTGGATATCTGAGGAATACCGTACTGGCGGGTGATGTAGGCGGCCTGGGTACCCTTGCCCGCACCGGGGGGGCCAAGCAGAATGAGACGCATGGGAACTCCTGTGGTTGTTATATCTTGCTGGCGGAGATGAACTGCCTTGTCGCAGCGCGAAATGTGCTCGAACACGTGAGGGCGGTGGCTTCAGGCCATGGCCGAGGTGTTTTTTTGTGCACTGCGCATAACGCGGAAGGCATTTTTATAACCGATTTGCGCTTGCTGCGTATGGGGTGGATATGGGGATTTCCCCTGTATCCGCGAAATTGCTTATCTTGCTTCAGGCTATCTGCCTATTGGCAGAATGGCCAGGGCGTTCAGTGTTGGCTGGCGTTATCTTGAGGCTCAAGTTTCCGGGCCTGTTCCACCAGCATGATGGGAATGCCGTCGCGGACGGGAAAAGCCAGGCCGGCACCGCGCGAAACCAGTTCGCTGCGCTGCGCGTCATATTCAAGACGGCCCTTGGTCAAGGGGCAGACAAGGACTTCAAGTAAGCGAGTGTTCATGTTTCGATTTTATCCTTTTTTTGCCTGGTTTCCATCTGTGAGAGAGGCTTTCACTCTTGCTGAATGTCGCGTGCTATTCCGTATTGGGCAGTATCGGGCAATGAACCAGACAATCGGATAAGGTGTCATGGAATAAGGCTATCGAACCCGGCAATCATTCGGGCCGCGAATCAGGTGGCTGATCAGGTGGCTGATCCGGTCACTGATTTGGCAAGGGCAATTGCGTCAACCAATCTTCCGGCTGGAAAGCGGGGCTGGCATGCACGACCCAAAGACGGTCATCGTGCAAGGATCGGCATTTGGTGGCATCTTTGGCGGTAATCAGGATGCGCTCGGCGTTCAGGCTGGTAAATGGATTATCGGTATAGGCATGGTGATCCGGCAGCGCCAGGGTTTGCGCGAGCGTCAGGCCATGCTGACGCAGCATGGAGAAATAGCGGGCCGGGTTGCCGATGCCGGCTGCGGCGGCCAGGGTCAGCGTGCTGCATTCCTGGGCAAACAGGGCAGGCGTCAGGAGACGGCCGCTGCCCAGGTGTTCGTAATATCCGGGCTGCAGGATCATATCTACCTGCAAGGGGCGCGCAGCCTTGCTGGCGCCGGGCTCGGCGGCGGCAGGGCGGAATGCGGCCCGGTTGGTAATGACGGCATCGACGTCATGCAGGCGCGCGCCGGGTTCGCGCAGAGGGCCGGCAGGCAGTAGCCGGCCGTTGCCGATGCCGCGTTCATCCTGTACGACGATTTCAATATCGCGTTGCAGGGCCAGATGTTGCAGGCCGTCGTCGCAGACCAGGACGTTTGTGTCTGGCCACCGTGCCAGCAAGGTCTGGGCGGCAAGAACACGCTTGGGGTGCACACTGACCGGTACGCCGGTAGCTGTTGCAATCAGGGCGGGTTCATCACCATATTGGGCGGCGTCCAGCGGCGCAATGTCGCAGCGCGCTTCGGCGCCCACTTTTACCCCATAGCCGCGGCTGATGACACCGGGGCGCCAGCCCTGGGCCAGAAGTGCCTGAACCACGGCAATGGTGACAGGTGTCTTGCCGGTGCCACCCACGTAGATGTTGCCGATCACAATGACAGGAACCGGCGCACGCCAGGAAGGCTGTTGGCCGGCAGCATAGGCGGCGCGCTTGCGGCGGACATGCCGGGCGGCAAGCGCGCCCAGCGGGCGCAGCAGTGTGGAAAGCCAGCCTCCCTGTTGCCATTGCTGTTCGATGAAACGGGTCAGGGTGGCGCGAAGAGACGATGGCATGCGAAAGAAAAAGCAGTGGCAAGCAGCAGTGGCAAGCGCCGCTCGACGGTGAGCGCGGGCGCCGCATTCTGGCGAGGCAAACGATTATCCTACCGCATCAAACGCAGCCTGGGGGGAAATGGCGATGACTGGGGCGGCGCGCTTGATAGGTCATTCAAAACGGGCAGGTGCGTGTCTGGGGGCGGATATCCCCGCTTCAGGCTATCCACAGATTCTGTGGATAATTCTGTGGATAGGGTTGTGGAAGGTGGCGTCCCTGCTGGCTGTAAGCTGGACTGCTCAAATTTTGACTTATTGCAGAAATAATTAAAAAATCAATATAAACAAAGGCTTGCGAATTTATTTTGAGATTTTGGCAGAGATTGAGCCTGTGCTTCTACTCAAGGTATGATGGCAGCCCATCTTGACTTTTCTGTGGACAGCTGTTCCCGAAATATGACTTTCCCTGCCAGCCATCGCTACGGCGCGCCTCTTTCCGGGCCATCGGCCGACGACGATTTTCAACATGAAATCAAGGGTTTCCCCGGGGGTGATGGATCCGGGAATGCGGGGGCGCAGGACGCGGGTGGTCGCAGCAAACCGCCAGTGTTGAGTGTCTGGCAGCTGAATCAACAGGTCAGCGATATATTGGAAGCTGGCTTGCCGCAGCAATGGGTGGGTGGCGAGATATCGAATTTCACGCGTGCGGCTTCAGGGCACTGGTACTTTACCCTCAAGGATGCACGTGCCAGTGTGCGAGCGGTGATGTTCCGGGGCAGGGCGCAGGCGGTGGGGTTTGAGCCGCGCCAGGGCGATAAGGTCGAGGTGCTGGCACGCGTCACGGTTTACGCGCCTCGCGGCGAATATCAGTTGCAGGTCGATGGCATGCGCCGCGCTGGGTTGGGGGATCTGTACGAAGCCTTCTTGCGGCTCAAGGAAAAACTGGCTGCCCAGGGCTTGCTGGATGCTTCCCGCAAGCGGCCGATTCCGGTCTTGCCGCGTGCGATCGGTGTGGTGACTTCCCTGCAGGCCGCGGCGTTGCGCGATGTCCTGTCTGCCTTGGCACGGCGCGCACCCAATGTGCCAGTCATTCTGTATCCTGCGCCAGTGCAGGGCGACGACGCGGCTGCGCGGCTGCGTGAAGCCGTCTTGACGGCAGGGCGCCGGGCGGAAACGGATGTGCTGCTGGTGGTTCGTGGCGGCGGCAGCATCGAATCGCTGTGGAGTTTCAATGATGAGGGGCTGGCGCTGGCGATTGCCGCCAGCCCTATGCCTGTGATCAGTGGCGTCGGGCATGAAACCGACTTCACGATTGCCGATTTCGTGGCGGACCTGCGGGCGCCGACGCCGACGGCCGCAGCGGAACTGGCTTGCGTGCCCAGGGCGGATTGGCTGGATCGCTTGCAGACCCTGGCTCGTCGCCTCGTGCGTGCGCAGCGGCGCAGGCTGGAACAATGGGAACAGCGGCTGGATTATGCCCAGGCGCGCCTGGTGTCGCCGGCGCAGCAGTGGGCGCAGCGGCGTGAACGCTTGCAGGCCAGGATCGCCAGCATGCAAGTCAGCATGTCGCACCAACTGGCGCGGCGGCGCAGCCAATTGGCTTTGTTGCAGGCACGCTTGGCGCATGCTGTACCGGATTGCGAGCGTTATGAGCGGCGGTTGCTGCAAGCCCGCAGGGATTTGGCGGCGCAGGCGCGCTATACGCAGGAACGGCGCCAACGTCGCCTGGAAAATCTGATGGCGCGTTTGCAGACCCTGAATCCGGAAGATACCCTGGCACGCGGATACGCGATCGCGTGGGATGCCGCCGGCCATGTGGTGAGCGACGCTGCTGCGTTGGCAGAGGGGCAAGGGCTGATCTTGCAGCTGGCTCAAGGCAGTCGTCCGGTAGAGGTGCTGGCGCCCGGCAAGGCGCAAGCCTCCGGCACAGTGCCGGCCCGGCGTGCCGGGGCAGTGCCGGGCGGCAAGCCGGCGGCGTCCCGCCGTGCCAAGCCTGCCGATGCTGCCAAGGATGAAGGCAACCAGGGCAATTTGCCGCTGTAGCAGGCATCCGGCCTGCGGTACGGGGGGCTTGCAGCGCAGGCCCGGCGTTGCCCCCATGCGTCCGCGCCGCTGCTGGCAAACGCCATCTTAAGTACGTAATAGCTGATTTTGGGAGTATTCTTTATTTGCCTAAGAGGCACAAAACCGGGCGGGACAATCCCATGTCAATGGCAGGGGCTCTGTGCCCCTCGGTATTTTTCCATAGCCCTATGGAATTTCCTAATTGGCAAATACAAGGATCGCGGCGACGATGCTGTCCCGAAAGCCGGGACGGAAGCGGGTTCCATTTGTCTTGGCCGATGGCTGCCCTGAGGCCTGGAGATACGGGTTGCGCGTCAGGGCCATGGCCATTGTCGAGGTCAGCGGGTGGCGGGACTGGGCAGGCCGCGCAGGACAGCGCCGGGGGCGAAGCCGCGCTCTGCAAACCAGCCTTGAGACATCTCCAGGGCCTGCCCGACGGGTTCCGTCGAGCAATGTGGCGTGTCATCCAGGGGCTGCATGTCGGCAATGTTGACGATGCGGCCGTCCGCGTTGAGAAAGGCGATGCTCAGCGGGACATAGGTGTTGCGCATCCAGAAGCAGCGAATATCTTCTTCTTCAAAAACAAACAGCATGCCGGCGTTGGGGGCCAAGGCCTTGCGGTACATGAGGCCGGTTTGTCGCGTTTCGGGGGTGTCGGCGAGTTCTGCCTGAATGACGTGCATGCCGGCTTGAAGCGTGACGGTCGGCAGGGTGGATGTCGGGCTGGCCTGCGTGGCAGCCTGGCTGTAGGCGGGGCTCAGGGCGCCAGCCAGCAGGGCGGCGGTAGCCCAGGTGCGCAGCCGGGACTGGCGCGAAAGGGGAAGGGCGGGAAACATGGAGGCAGGAGCAGGAATTGAAAGACAGCAGCGGAAAGACATCAGCGCCAAATAGGCATAAGCTGTTGTCCGGGCAATAAGAAACCAGCCCTTCTGCGGTGGAAGGGCTGGATAATCGGCCGTAGCGGCTCAGGCGGAAGTAATATTCAGGGCTTGCTTTCCTTTCGGCCCTTGAATGATGTCGAAGGAGACCTTCTGGCCTTCCTTCAAGGTCTTGAATCCTTCCATCTGAATGGAGGAGAAGTGCGCGAACAAGTCCTCGTCACCGTTATCCGGCGTGATGAAGCCAAAGCCCTTGGCGTCATTGAACCATTTGACGGTACCCGTGGATTTTTCGGTGGACTCGGTTTGAGTGGAAGCAGTAGTGTCGGACATGCAAACAGCCTCATGAATCGAGTGAAACGGTCCGGCACAGACAGTTGCCGGTTCTCCGTTATTGATAATGCTTGGGCTGTTGGGTCACCGTCAAGTGTTGCAAACCCTTAAAATGCATCAAGTGGAATAAATACCTTGTTTTAAATCACGTTTTTGGCTGATTTCAGGCTTGAATCGGGGTTACTGATTGTTGCTTGTGCCCGTGGCTGCGCATGCATGGCGGTCTATATTCTGCATGTTCAGGTGACGGTAAACGTTTTTTCATGGCGCATCGGGCGCCGGTTAAATATCCTACAATACAAGAATGATTAGCATTAATCTTGCCGCACAGAGCGGTGTCGAAACTACTGTCGTGGCCCCTCCCGCTCCCGCAGAGCAGAAGGTCGCGCCGCCACCGCTCTATCAGGTCATCCTGCTCAATGACGACTACACCCCCATGGAGTTCGTCATCGAAGTGCTGCAGAAATTTTTTGGCAAGGGGCTGGAAGAGGCCACCCGTATCATGCTGCAGGTGCATCATGAAGGCCGGGCAGTCTGTGCGATCTATCCGCGGGATATCGCAGCCACGCGTGTGGCGCAGGTATCCCGCTACGCGCGGACGCATCAGCATCCTTTGCAATGCGTCATGGAATCTACCTGATTTCTGTGTTTTGCCTCTCGGGAATGGTGCGCAGCACGGATCAGCATAGAATATAAACCTGTCTCATCGTCCGCCTCGAACGATAATGGAGGGAGCGTCGTGATTTCCCAAGAGCTTGAAGTCAGTCTGCACATGGCGTTCGTCGAGGCGCGCGCCGCCCGTCACGAATTCATCACCGTTGAGCACTTGCTGCTGTCGCTGCTGGATAACGTTTCGGCGGCTGAAGTACTGCGCGCCTGCAACGTCGATCTTGAATTGCTGCGCAGCAATCTGCGCCAGTTCGTGGCCGAGAACACCCCGGTAGCGGCAGAAGGTGCCGAAGTCGATACCCAGCCTACCTTGGGGTTCCAGCGCGTGATCCAGCGCGCCATCATGCATGTGTCCTCCAGTGGCGGCACCGCGCGCAAGCCGGTCAGCGGTGCCAATGTCCTGGTGGCCATCTTTGGCGAAAAGGATTCCCATGCGGCGTACTACCTGCAGCAGCAGGGGCTGACGCGCCTGGCTGTCGTGAATTATCTGTCGCACGGCATCGCGCCCAAAGCGACCGAAGAAGCACCGGAATCCCCGGCGCCGCAGCAGCCGCGTACCCCTCAATCCGAAACGGGTGACAACCGCCAGCAATCCCCGCTGGAACAGTATGCGCACAACCTGAATGCCGCCGCGCTGGCCGGCCGCATCGACCCCTTGATCGGGCGCGAAGAAGAAGTCGAGCGCGTGATCCAGATTCTCTGCCGCCGCCGCAAGAACAATCCCTTGCTGGTGGGGGAGGCCGGCGTGGGCAAGACTGCCATCGCAGAAGGCCTGGCCTGGCGCGTCACGCGCGGCGATGTGCCCGAGATCCTGTGCGAGACGCAAGTCTATGCCTTGGATATCGGCGCCTTGCTGGCGGGTACCAAATACCGTGGTGACTTCGAACAGCGTTTGAAGGCGGTGCTCAAGCAATTGAAGGGCAACCCCAATGCGGTGCTGTTCATCGACGAAATCCATACCCTGATCGGCGCCGGTTCGGCGTCCGGCGGCACCCTGGACGCATCCAATCTGCTCAAGCCGGCCCTGTCGTCCGGGCAGCTCAAGTGCATGGGGGCAACGACCTATACCGAATATCGCGGTATTTTTGAAAAAGATTCGGCCCTGTCGCGCCGTTTCCAGAAGGTCGATGTGGCTGAGCCGACGGTAGCGCAAACGGTGCAGATCCTGCGGGGCCTGAAGAGCCGTTTCGAGTCGCACCATGGCGTTCGCTATGCCAACAACGCACTCGTGGCTGCGGCCGAGTTGTCGGCACGCCATATCAGTGATCGTCATCTGCCCGATAAGGCCATTGACGTCATCGACGAGGCGGGTGCGGCGCAACGGCTGCTGCCCAAGTCCAAGCAGAAGAAGGTCATCGGTCGAACCGACATCGAAAGCATTGTTGCCCGCATGGCGCGCATTCCGCCGCAATCGGTATCGACGGACGACCGCAATCGCCTGGCGACGCTGGAGCGTGATTTGCAGGCCGTGGTGTTTGGCCAGGATCCTGCCATTGACGCACTGGCTGCCGCCATCAAGATGTCGCGCTCGGGCCTGGGCAAAACGGATAAGCCTATCGGCTCCTTCCTGTTCTCCGGCCCGACCGGGGTGGGCAAGACCGAAGTGGCGCGTCAGCTGGCGTTTACGCTGGGCGTCGAGCTGCTGCGCTTCGACATGTCCGAGTACATGGAGCGCCATGCGGTATCACGTCTGATCGGCGCGCCGCCGGGATATGTCGGGTTCGACCAGGGCGGGCTGCTGACGGAGGCCGTCAGCAAGCATCCTCATTGCGTGCTGCTGCTCGACGAAATTGAGAAGGCGCACCCGGATGTATTCAATATCCTGCTGCAGGTGATGGATCATGGCGCGCTGACGGACAACAATGGCCGCAAGGCGGATCTGCGCAACGTGATCCTGATCATGACGACCAATGCCGGAGCGGAAAGCCTGAGCAAGCGTTCTATCGGGTTTGCGCAGGGCGAAACGCGCGGCGACGAAATGGCGGAGATCAAGCGCCTGTTCTCGCCCGAGTTCCGCAACCGTCTGGATGCCATCGTTTCCTTTGCTCCCTTGTCGCGCGAAGTGATCATGCGCGTCGTGGACAAGTTCCTGTTGCAGCTGGAGCAGCAGCTGCACGAGAAACGCGTCGAGGCGACGTTTACCGATGCGCTGCGCGAGCATCTGGCAGCGGAAGGTTTTGATCCCTTGATGGGCGCACGCCCGATGCAGCGCCTGATCCAGGATACGATCCGCAAGGCATTGGCCGACGAACTGCTGTTCGGCAAGCTGACGCAAGGCGGTGCGGTGGTCGTGGATCTGGATGGCAATGGCAATGTCGTCCTGAACTTCCCGAAGCCGGACGATGCACAGGCCAATGGTGCCGGCAGTGACCGGCCCGAGGAGGCGCTGGCGGAGTGATGATCTGCCTGCCTGCCACCGCCTGACAGGCGGACAATGAAAAACCCTGGCTGTTTTTCAACTGACCCCCGAAAGTTGGACATAGATCCAAGCTTCGGGGGGTTTAACATGACGAAGTACAACCAGCCGTTCAGCGGGTGCCTGTGCTGCCGAAGCCGCCGGCGCCGCGGTCGCTGCTTTCAAAGTCTTCCACGACTTCAAAGGCCGCTTGCACGACGGGTACGATCACCATTTGCGCAATCCGCTCCATGGGCTCGATGATGAAGGCTTGCTGGCTGCGATTCCAGACCGAAACCTGCAGCTGGCCTTGATAATCGGAGTCGATCAGGCCAACCAGATTGCCCAGCACAATGCCGTGCTTGTGGCCCAGCCCGGAACGGGGCAGGAACATTGCGGCATAGCCAGGGTCGCCGATATGGATTGCCAGGCCGGTAGGAATCAGGGCTGTAGCGCCCGGCGCCAGTTCCAGCGGCGCATCCAGGCAGGCGCGCAGATCCAGCCCGGCGGAGCCGGGTGTGGCATAGGCGGGCAGCGAGGCTGCCATGCGCGGGTCCAGGATTTTCAGGGCAATGGTTTTCATGACTTGGGTCCTGTCGTGTGTCAAAAGCTTGGGGAGTTTAAAAGTAGGGGAGCACGATGACGGTGCTTGGCCTGGGGCCGACACCGATACACCTGATGGGTGGCCGAAATGGTGAGCTGCAACGGATTGCCGCAATGGCGTCGGCGGCGTCCGGCGCCGTGGTGCCGGGTTTGTGTACCGGTTTGCTGGATTTTGGCCCTACCTCGGTTCAATGCCCGGTGTTTGGGTAATCGTCGTCTTTCTTGATGGCGCTGCGTTTTTTATCTTTGTCTGGTTCGTTGCCGGATTTGATCGAGTGGCGAATGGAGAAGATGACAAATAATGCGACAGCCAGAAAAAAGAAGCCTTCCGGCCTGGGGTCGTCGAGCATGTCACGCACCACATTGATCATGGGCATGAAAAACAGCACGGCCAGGATCAGCGGCCAGATGGAGCGTTTGTTCCGGCGCTTGGTTTCGGGCAGGGGCTGATCCTGGCTGGCAGGTGTAGTCGGGCCGTAGGTGATTGGGCTGCCGGCGGAGGGGCGCGTGGCTGCGGGTTTCGGGGCCTGCATCGGGGGCAAGGAGGGCGACGCCGTGTTTGCAGGGGGCGCCGCCTGGTCTGTTCTTTGCCGGGTTTCCTGGCGCGCCTTTTTGGCCGCATCCTGGATGACTTGCGCCACGGAAGATTTTCGCTGTTGGCCTGCCGCCCCGGCATCGGCCTGGCCAGGCGTGCCGGCCTGGCTGCGTTGCGTCAGTTTTTCGATGTAGGCTGCGTAGTCGCCTTTCGGGGGGGTATCGTCATGCAAGGGCATGCGCGTCTCCTGTGACCCTGGGCCGGTCGTGCGAGTCTGGTGCCTTTAAAGGGTAGCAGACCGCCGACAGGTCAGGCGCTGTGATGGCGTTGCGGTGCCCGGCGGGCGATTTCGCCGATCAGCCGGCGCGCAGCGCTGAGTTTGTCAGCGGCAGGCAGATGATGACAACCGTTGGCATCAAAGAGGCTCAGGCGGGTGTCGTCGCCATCCATGACATCTTGCGCCAGGTTACCTACCAGCAGGTCTATGCCTTTGCGCAATCGTTTCTCTTCGGCGTGTTGAACCAGTTTTTCCGTTTCTGCGGCAAAACCGACACACCAGGGCCCGTCTGGCAGTGCGGCGACGCTGGCGAGAATATCCGGGTTGGGGATAAATTCCAGCACTGGCACACCATGGCCGCCATCGGTTTTTTTGATTTTGTGCTCGGCCGGGTTGGCAACGCGCCAATCTGCGACGGCAGCGACCGCGATGAAGATATCGGCCTCGCCAGTCCGGTTCATGACTGCCTGATGCATTTCCAGCGCCGTATGCACGGAAACGCGGGTGACGCCGTAGGGAGCCGCCAGGGCAGTGGGGCCGGAAACCAGTGTCACCTGGGCGCCGGCCTCGAAAGCGGCGCGGGCCAGGGCATAGCCGGTTTTCCCAGAGGAGCGATTGCTGATGACGCGCACCGGGTCGATCGGCTCGGATGTCGGGCCGGCTGTCAGCAGGACGCGCTTGCCCTTCAGTACCTTGGGCTGGAAGAACGCAATGACTTCCGCCAGGATTTCTGCCGGCTCCAGCATGCGGCCGTCGCCGGTTTCGCCACAGGCCTGCTGGCCGCTGCCGGGGCCGATGATGATGACGCCATCTTCCCGCAGCTGGCGCACATTGCGCTGTGTTGCCGGGTTGTCCCACATTTCCCGATTCATGGCTGGCGCCAGGATCAAGGGGCAGTTGCGCGCCAGGCACAGGGTTGCCAGCAGATCATCGGCGCGCCCGTGCACCAAACGCGCCATGAAGTCAGCCGACGCAGGCGCAATGACAATGGCATCCGCTCCACGCGACAGATTGATGTGCGGCATATTGTTCGGCGCGCGGCTGTCCCAGGCGTCCAGGTGCACGGGGCGCCCGGAGAGTGCCTGCATGGTGATGGGCGTGATGAAGTGCGTTGCCGCATCGGTCATGACGACGTCAACCGTGGCGCCGTGGTCGCCCAGGCGCCGCAGAAGCTCGGCGCTCTTGTAGCAGGCGATGCCGCCAGTCAGGCCCAGTACCAGGCGTTTGTTGTGCAGTTCAGGCATGGCAAGGACCCTTCAAGGGGTGGTGCGGGCACGACGTGCGCGGGCCAGTTCGTCCCACAGCATGAGGATGGCACCCACGGTAATGCAGATGTCGGCAACATTGAACGCCGGGAAATAGGCGTTGTTCCAGTAGAACAGCAGGAAATCGACGACATGCCCGTGTTGCAGGCGGTCGATCACGTTGCCCAGGGCGCCGCCCAGGATCAGCACCAGCGCCAGGGAAAAACGGCGTTGGTTGGCATGGCGGCGCAGCAGGAACAGGATCAGCGCGCTGGCCGCGAAGCCAAGCGCGGTAAAGAACCAGCGTTGCCAGCCGTCGGCGCCAGCGAGGAAACTGAACGCCGCGCCTTCGTTGTAGAGCAGGGTGAAGTCGAAGAACGGCAGGACATTCAGACGCTGGCCATAGTGGAGTACCGTATTGAAGTGGTACTTGGTCACCTGGTCCAGGCCGATCAGCAGGATGGCCAGCGCCACCCAGCGCCAGAACAGCGGCGCCGGGGAGCGGTTTGTCGGGTGCGTGCCCTGGCTCATGCGAACCTGCGCTGTTCGCCCGTGCCGAACAGGTTGCTGACGCAACGGCCGCACAGCTCGGGGTGATCGGCATTGGCGCCGACGTCGGCACGCCAGTGCCAGCAACGGGCGCATTTCAGGTGCGAGGAAGCCGACAGGGTCACTTGCAGTTCCCCTTCACCCTGTTGCACCGATGCGCGCGAAACGATCAGCACAAATTTCAGATCGTCTTCCAGGCTGGCCAGGTCTTCATATTCCTGGCCGCTGGCTTGCAGCACCACTTCTGCCTGCAGAGAGGAGCCGACGCTGCCGGCGGCGCGCAGGGTTTCCAGTTCGCGCAGAATCTGTGCCCGGGTCTGGCGCAGGCGGCCCCACTTTTGCTGCAGGGCGTCGTTGCCGGCGCTCAGCGGCAGCTGATGGTAGGTTTCGGTGAAAATCGTCAGGCGGGCATTCTCCGGCACGGCGCCGGGAGTGGCCTCGGCCAGAACCGCCCAGGCTTCTTCCGCAGTGAAGGACAGCACCGGGGCCATCACCTTGAGCAAGGTCAGCGTGATGTGCAGCAGCGCGCTTTGCGCACTGCGGCGGGCGTGGCTGTCGGTTGCCGAGGTGTACAGGCGGTCTTTCAGGATATCCAGGTAGAACGCGCCCAGGTCTTCGGAGCAGAAGGTTTGCAGTCGCGCCGTGGCCGGGTGGAACTCATAGCGTTCGTAGGCGGCCAGCACTTCTTCCTGCATGCGGGCGGCCATGCCGAGCGCATAACGGTCAATTTCCAGCATGTCTTCGACATTCACCAGCTGGGTGGTGGCGTCGAAGTCGGCCAGGTTGGCCAGCAGGAAGCGCAAGGTGTTGCGGATGCGGCGGTAGCCTTCCACGACACGCTTGAGGATGGTGTCGGAAATCGACAACTCGCCGGAGTAGTCCGTGCTGCCAATCCAGAGGCGCAGGATTTCTGCGCCCAGGGAGTCGGACACCTTTTGCGGCACGATGACATTGCCCAGCGACTTGCTCATCTTGCGGCCATCGCCATCGACGGTGAAGCCGTGCGTCAGCAGCGCCTTGTAGGGCGCGCGGCCATAGAGCATGGAACCGGTCAACAGCGAGGAATGGAACCAGCCGCGGTGCTGATCCGAGCCTTCCAGATAGAGGTCTGCCGGCCAGGCCAGCACATCGCCATGCGAACCGCCATTGCTGACGGGCGAATCCGGGGTGCGCGCGCCGCCCAGCACGGTGACATGGGTGGTGCCTGAATCAAACCAGACGTCCAGCGTGTCACGGGTTTTTTCGTACAGGTCGGCTTCGTCGCCCAGCAGGTCGCGAGGATCCAGGGCCTGCCAGGCCTCGATACCGTGCTGTTCCACACGCTTTGCCACTTCCTCCATCAATTCGACCGTGCGTGGATGCAGCTCGCCGGTTTCCTTGTGGACGAACAGCGACATCGGGACACCCCATTGGCGCTGGCGCGACAGGGTCCAGTCCGGACGGTTGGCGATCATGTTGTGCAGGCGCGCACGGCCCCAGGCCGGGAAGAAGGCGGTGGCGTCCACGGCTTGCAAGGCTGTTTCGCGCAGCGTCGGGCCCTGGTTTGTGGGCACGACATCCATGCCGGCGAACCATTGGCTGGTGGCGCGGTAGATCACCGGCGTCTTGTGGCGCCAGCAGTGCATGTAGCTGTGCTTGAGCTTTTCCGTGCGCAGGAGGGTGCCGGTGTCTTGCAGCGTCTGGACGATCAGCGGATTGGCGTCCCAGATCTTGAGCCCGCCGAAGATCGGCAGGGTGGTGGCGTAGCGGCCGTCGCCCATCACCGGATTGATGATCTCGGCATCTGCCAGGCCATGGGCCTTGCAGCTGATGAAGTCGTCCACACCATAGGCGGGCGCCGAGTGCACCACGCCGGTGCCGGTGTCCAGGGTCACGTACTCGGCCAGATACACCGGCGAGGTGCGCTGGTAGCCGGCATCGGCCTGGGCCAGCGGGTGATGGAAGCGCAGGTTTTCCAGCGCCTGGCCGGCCACGGTGGCAATGATTTCGCCGCTCAGGCCCCATTGCTCCAGGCAGGGGGCGACACGTTCGCGTGCGAGCAGCAGCATGCTGCCGGTCTGGCGCGCTTCGGACAGACGCACCAGGCTGTATTCGAGCTCGGGGTGGACGTTGAGCGCCTGATTGGACGGGATGGTCCAGGGCGTCGTGGTCCAGATGACGATGGCGCCGTCTGCCACGGCGTCCTCAGGCAGGCCGAAGGCGCGCGCGATGGCGGATTTGTCGGCAAACGGAAACGCGACGTCGATGGTGGGATCGACGCGGTCGGCATATTCAACTTCCGCTTCCGCCAGCGCCGAACCACAGTCGAAACACCAGTTGACGGGTTTGAGGCCCCGGAACAGGTAGCCGCGCTTGATGATTCCGGCCAGGGCACGGATCTCATTGGCTTCATTGCCATAATTCATTGTGAGGTATGGGTTGTCCCAATCCCCCAGCACGCCCAGGCGTTTGAAATCCTGTTTCTGGCGGTCGATCTGCTCCAGTGCGTAAGCACGGGCACGCGCCTGGACTTCGGCAACGGGCAGGTTCTTGCCGTATTTTTTCTCGATCTGGATTTCAATCGGCATGCCGTGGCAATCCCAGCCCGGCACATACGGTGCATCAAAGCCGGCCATGTTGCGGCTTTTGATGATGATGTCCTTGAGGATCTTGTTGACCGCGTGGCCCAGGTGGATGTCGCCGTTGGCATAGGGGGGGCCGTCGTGCAGCACGAACTTGGGGCGGCCTTGGCTGGCAGCGCGAATCGCCTGATAAATTCGGTTTTCTTCCCAGTCGGCGACCCATTTGGGTTCGCGCTTGGCGAGGTCTCCGCGCATCGGGAAGGCGGTATCGGGCAGGTTGAGGGTGTCTTTATAGTCCATGGACGGAAAAATAAGCGCGCGCATCGTCGGCATCCTGGCGGATGGCGGCAGTCAAGGCGTCAAGATCGGAAAATTTCTGCTCATCCCGCAGATACTGCAGGAATTCAACGTTAATCAGTTTACCGTAGGCGTCGGCACTGGTATCGAGCAAGTGTGTCTCAAGCAGCAGCCTGCCTTCGCCTTCTACGGTAGGCCGTACGCCCAGGCTGGACACGGCTGCCAGTGGCCGGTCGGCCAGCCCGTGCACACGGGTGACGTAAATGCCGGGGCGCAGGGCGCTGCGTTCCGGCACCCCTTGATTCATGGTGGGGAAACCCAGGTTGCGCCCCAGTTTGCGCCCGTGACGCACATGGGCGCAAACGGAGGGCCAGCGGCCCAGCAGGGCGTGGGCTTGCTGCAGGTCTGCCTGCGCCAGCGCCTCCCTGATGTCGGAACTGGAGATGCGCCGGCCCTGGGCATCCAGAATGTCTTCCAGCGTATGAACCTCGAAGCCATATTCGGCGCCAGCACGGCGCAATGTCTCGATGTCACCGGAACGGGCGCGGCCATAACGGAAGTCGCTGCCTACCAGCAGCCAGCGTACGTCCAGGCCTTCGACCAGGATCTGGCGGACGAAGTCGTCAGGGCTCATGTTGGCCAGCGTGTGGTCGAAGCGGCGTACGACCAGCTGGCGCATGCCCGCCTGGGCCAGTGCCATGCATTGGTCGCGCAGGCTGGAAATCCGGCGGGGCACGAGGTCGGGCAAGCCACGCAGCCTGGCGAAATACTCGCGCGGGTGCGGCGAAAAGGTCATGGCGGACGGTACCAGCCCGCGGCGGGCCGCGGCTTCGCAGACCTGCGCCAGAATCGCCTGGTGGCCAAGATGAACGCCGTCAAAACTGCCTATCGTCAGCGCGCAAGGTTGGCGGCGATTGGCAGGCGGCAGGGAACGGTAGATATGCAGCGTTGGTTTCACGGGCGACAGTTTACAATCACCAGTTATATTTTTTAATGGAAATACCGCTTTGCCCGACGCGATCAACCGCCAGAGCGCGGATTACGCTCTTTCGAGCGCTGGCCAGGATGCCGGCGCTCCTGTTGCTGGAAAGACTCCCTGCCGCCTGCTGATCCTGATTTCCGGGCGTGGCTCCAATATGCGGACGCTGGTCGAAGCTTGCCGTACGCAGGGCTGGCCGGCAGAGATTGTCGGTGTCATTGCCAATAAGCCGGACGCCGCCGGGTTGAGCTGGGCGCGGGAGCAGGGGCTGGAAACCCTGGCCTTGCCGCACCGGGACTATGCCAGCCGCGAAGCCTTTGACGCCGCGTTGGCGCAGGCAGTCGATACCTTCGAGCCTGATTACATCATTCTGGCCGGTTTCATGCGTGTCCTGACGCCCGGGTTTGTACAGCGTTACGCGGGGCGTCTGGTGAATATCCATCCGTCGTTGCTGCCGGCCTTTCCGGGGCTGCATACGCATGCGCAGGCTTTGGCCAACGGGGTGCAGGCGCATGGCTGCACCGTGCATTTCGTGACGCCGGTGCTGGATCACGGCCCGATCATCGCGCAAAGCGTCGTGCCCGTTCTGGCGGACGATACGCCGGATACGCTGGCTGACCGCGTACTGGAAACCGAACATCATATTTTCCCGCAAGCCGTTCGCTGGCTGGCGGAAGGACGAGTGTCACAGGCTGCAGACGGCCGTGTGACGGTCGCGGGCGTGGCCTCGCGTCTTTATATTTGGCAGGCAGAGGCAAATCATCATGGCTGATCAGGGTCGCACAAATCGTTATGGCCGTCCGATTCAGGATGCGCCGGCGGCAGGTGGCCGCCGCACGGCTGGCGCTAACGCCAGGGCAGAGCGCGGCGGCGCGGCGCGGCGCGAGGAGCGCCCGGAAGCACCGGGCCGCCGCAGCGAAGGCCTGCAAGGCTGGCGCAGCAGCAGGGAAGGGCAGGAGCCCAAGGCAGGCGGGACGCCGGCTAAGCGCTTTGGCGCAAGCGCTGCGTCCGACCGACGCGCGGACGGCGGTCGGGCAGAACGCAACGCGGAACGCCCGTTCGAGCGCCGGCCCGCTGCCGCCGAGGGGCGAGGGCAGCGCGACAGCAGCCGTGCTGGCGGTGCGCGTGACAGCCGGTTCGAGGAGCACCGCGGCGATGCCCGCAAGGCTCAGCGTGAGGGTGGCCCGCGTGACGTACGCCGCGATGATCGCTCTCACGATCGCGCGGCACGCGGCAGCGGCTATGGTAACGAACGCAACGAACGTCGTTCAGCTGCCCCCGCGCAGGCAGGGGGGCAGGATCGCGCGCCGCGTCAGTCCGGTGCGTACGAGCGTGCCCAGCCGGGCGTGCGTCAGGATTCGGCAGTGCGCCGTACTCAGCCAGGCGCGCAGCAGGACACCGGCTTTCAGCCTGTCGTCGTGCGTACGCGCCTGCACCCGATGGAATATCGCATGGTGCAGCTGGGCCAGATTTTTGATCAGGTCTTTACCTGGGAATATCCGGCAGATGCCGTGCTGTCGCATTGGTTGCGTGCACATCCGCAGGTCGGTGCACGCGACCGCAGCCAGCTGGCGGAGGCTGTCTATGATGTGCTGCGCCATTTGCGTCGTTATCGTCATTATGCCGAGAGCGGTTCGGGAACGGCTAACCGTCGCCTGGCCATTCTGGGCCTGCTGGCCACGCAGGGCCGTGAAGCGCTGGAGCCGGTGCTGAGCGCAGATGAGCAGGCATGGCTGACGCGTCTGGATGAAATTGATGCCGACGCCTTGCCCTTGGCCGTGCGGCATAGCTATCCGGATTGGTTGTCAGAGCAACTGGCTGCCTTACCCGATGGCGAGTCGCTGATGGCCGCGCTGAACCTGCCTGCCGGCCTGGACCTGCGGGTCAATCCGATGAAGGCGGATCGCGATGAAACGCTGGCGGCCTTGCGCAAGAGCATGCCGCAGCACGACCCGCAACCGACCCCATATTCCCCCTGGGGCATCCGTGTGCAGGGGCGTCCCTCCTTGCAGCGCACGCCGCAGTTCGAGCATGGCCTGCTTGAGGTTCAGGATGAAGGTAGCCAGCTGCTGGCCTTGCTGGTTGGCCCCAAGCGTGGCGAGATGATCATAGATTTCTGTGCCGGCGCCGGGGGCAAGACCTTGCTGCTGGGCGCATTGATGCGTTCCACGGGCAGGCTGTACGCGTTTGACGTGTCGGCAGCGCGCCTGGCGCGCGCCAAGCCCAGGCTGGCGCGCAGCGGTTTGTCCAATGTGGCCACCATTGCGCTGGAGCATGAGAATGATGTCCGCGTGAAGCGTTTGGCAGGCAAGGCTCAGCGGGTGCTGGTGGATGCGCCTTGCAGCGGCATGGGAACCTTGCGGCGCAACCCTGATATGAAATGGCGCCAGTCGCCGCAGTCGGTGCGGGAGCTGTGCGATGTGCAGGCACGCGTGCTGGAAAGTGCAGCACGCTGCGTCGCGCCAGGCGGCCGTCTGGTTTATGCGACATGCAGTCTGTTGCCGCAGGAGAACGAAGATCAGGTGCAGGCCTTCTTGAAGAAACATCCGGAGTTCCAGCTGTTGGAGGCAGGCACCATTCTGGCGTCTCGCGTGCCGGGCCTGGAGATGCAGGATGCCTATCTGCGCCTGCGCCCGGATCAGCACGGAACCGACGGATTTTTCGCCGCAGCGCTGGAGCGTCGTACGGAAGCGGCATGATTTGTTGCAGGAAAGCCAGTTTTTTAGCGACAGATGCTGTTTTTTGTAGCAAAATTAAGGTATGACATCTGAGCGGGGGCAGGGTGCAAGCGCTGTTCCCGTCGGCACAAGGCGATTGCCGTCAGCGCAAGCCCGGGTTTCCATGCTCCTGTCGGGGGCAGACCCTAGCGCAAGCCGGAATCTTTCTTGATCTGACGCAAAAACCTTTTTGTCACCAGGGTGTCATACGGTCAGTAGCGATATACACTGGCCTTCACCTTTTGACGCGAGACCTGATATCCATATGGATACTATTATTTCCTTTCTCAGCGGTGGCCTCTTGCAGGCCTCGTGGTGGCAAGTCCTGATTGTCACCCTGGTAATGACCCACATTACCATCGTATGCGTAACCATTTTTCTGCACCGCAGCCAGACGCACCGCGGGCTCGATCTGCATCCTGCGATCGCGCACTTCTTCCGCTTCTGGTTGTGGATGACAACCGGTATGGTGACCAAAGAATGGGTCGCCATCCACCGCAAGCACCATGCGCGCTGCGAGCGCGAGGGTGATCCTCACTCGCCCATGCTGTTCGGTATCTGGAAGGTGCTGTTCCGCGGCGCCGAACTGTACCGCCAGGAATCCGAGAACCAAGAAACCATGGCCAAGTTCGGCCACGGGACGCCTAACGATTGGCTTGAGCGTAATGTGTACGCCAAGCACAGCGCCCTGGGCATTCTCATCATGCTGGTGATCGACCTGCTGCTGTTCGGCGTGGTTGGCCTGACGGTCTGGGCCGTGCAGATGGCCTGGATTCCCTTCTGGGCAGCTGGCGTGGTCAATGGTATCGGCCACTACTGGGGCTACCGCAATTTCGCCAGCCCGGACACCAGCACGAACGTGTTCCCCTGGGGCATCATCATCGGTGGCGAAGAGCTGCACAACAACCACCATGCGCATGCCAGCTCGGCCAAGTTCTCGAGCCAGTGGTATGAGTTCGATATCGGTTGGGTGTACATCCGCATGATGCAGGCTGTCGGTTTGGCCAAGGTGCGCAAGGTTGCGCCCAAGCTCAAGCTTGAATCCGATGTGCGTTCGGTCGATCTCAAGACCCTGCATGGCGTGATCACGCACCGCTATGAAATCATGGCGCGCTACGCCGATCTGCTGAAGCATGCCTGCTCGCAGGAGCTGAGCCGCATGAAGGGCGGCAACGGCGAAGGCAACGTGCAGACCTCGCGCCAGACGCTCAAGCGTGTGCGCAACTGGTTCCACCTGCCGGATACCAACCTGCAGCCGGAGCAATTGGCGCAGATCGATCAGGCTGTTGCCAGCAGCCAGTCGCTCTCCACGCTGATGCAAATGCGCAAGGATCTGGGCCGTCTCTGGGAAAGCTCCAGCGCCAGCAGCGAACAGTTGCTGCATGACCTGCAAGCCTGGTGCCAGCGTGCTCAACAAAGCGGTATCGAAGGTCTGGCCGAATTCGCCAGCCGTCTGCGCCGCTACGCGGCATGATGGATCTGGACCGCCTGAATCCCGAGCAACGCGCCGCTGTTACCCTGGATCCCTCCTGCCACGCCCTGGTTCTTGCCGGGGCTGGCAGCGGCAAGACCAGGGTTCTGACAACCCGCATGGCCTGGCTGGTACAAACTGGCCAGGCCAGTCCTTTTGGGCTGCTCGCCGTCACTTTTACCAACAAGGCTGCCCGCGAAATGCTGGCTCGCCTGACGGCCATGCTACCGCTGGATCCGCGCGGCCTGTGGATCGGTACGTTCCACGGCCTGTGCAATCGCTTGCTGCGCGCGCATCACCGCGATGCCGGCTTGCCGCAATCGTTCCAGATCCTCGATAGCGCGGATCAGCTTTCTGCCATCAAGCGCCTGCTCAAGGCTGCGAATATTGATGACGAGAAATATCCCCCGCGTGATGTGCAGCGCTTCATCAATCATGCCAAGGAAGAGGGCCAGCGGCCCGATACCGTCGTGACGGGTGATCCGCACAGCCGGCGTCTGGCAGAGATCTATGCGCTGTACCAGGAACAGTGCGAACGCGAAGGCGTAGTGGATTTTGCCGAGCTGCTGTTGCGCGCCTATGAGTTGCTGTCGCGCAATGCGCCAGTGCGTGAGCACTATCAGCGCCGCTTCCGTCATATCCTGGTCGATGAGTTCCAGGATACCAACGCCTTGCAGTATCGCTGGCTGAAATTGCTGGCTGGCGGCGGTGCGCATGTGTTTGCAGTCGGCGATGATGACCAATCCATTTATGCTTTCCGTGGGGCAGACGTCGGTAATATGTCGGCGTTTGTGCGTGATTACGCGGGCGAACATGTCATCCGTCTGGAGCAGAATTACCGCTCCTATGGGCATATTCTGGATGCGGCCAACGCGCTGATCAGCCATAACACCGGCCGTCTGGGGAAAAACCTCTGGACTGCGCAGGGCGAGGGCGAGCGCATCCGTGTCTGTGAACAGGCCAGTGATGGCCTGGAAGCGCAGTGGGTCGTCGATGAATTGAAGTCGCTGGCGCGTGAAGGCATGCCGCGCAGCGAAATCGCCATTCTGTATCGCAGTAATGCGCAGTCGCGGGTGCTGGAACATGCCTTGTTCAGTGCAGGGGTTCCGTACAAGGTATATGGCGGCCTGCGCTTTTTCGAGCGCCAGGAAGTCAAGCATGCGCTGGCCTATTTGCGCTTGCTGGCCAATCCGGATGACGACACCTCGTGGTTGCGAGTGGTGAATTTTCCGGCCCGGGGAATCGGTGCACGCACACTGGAATCCCTGGCGGATCAGGCGCGTACCTACGGTACCAGCCTGTATGGCGCGGTGGCGCGTGTGCCCGGCAAGGGCGGGGCCAACCTGGCCCAGTTTGCCGCGCTGATCGGCCGCCTTGGGCACGAAACGCGCAGCCTGCCCTTGCCTGAGATGGTGGCCCATATCATCGAACACTCCGGCCTGGTTGCCCATTACCAAACCGAGCGGGAAGGCGAAGAGCGGCTGGAAAACCTGAGGGAACTCGTGGCGGCAGCGGCCGCTTTCGTGGCGGAAGAAAACTACGAAGGCATGCCTGCGGGCTTTGCTGCGGCGCTGGATGTTCCGGCCGTTCCTGATGATGAGGCATTTTTCGGTGCGCCGCCGGCAGCGGGTATCTCTCCGTTGGCGGCCTTCCTGTCGCATGCTTCGCTGGAAGCTGGGGACAATCAGGCTCAGGCCGGTGAAGACGCCATCCAGATGATGACGGTCCATGCGGCCAAGGGGCTGGAGTTCGACGCGGTTTTCATGACGGGTATGGAAGAAGGCCTGTTCCCGCATGAAAACAGCCTGTCCGACCCGGAAGGCCTGGAAGAAGAACGGCGGCTGATGTATGTGGCCATCACGCGGGCGCGCAAGCGTCTGTACCTGAGCCTGGCCCAGAGCCGGATGCTGCATGGGCAGACGCGCTACGCCATGCGTTCACGTTTCTTCCAGGAAATTCCGGAGCAGCACCTGAAATGGCTTACGCCCAAGGCCTCGTCCCACCAGGGTACAGGCTGGGGTGGCCCGGCGCCGCGTGCCCTGGCTGATGCTTTCGGGCGTCAGTCCACCGGCAGGATAGAGCCGCGCCAGGCACGCCATGGCAGCAATGTGGTCAAGGTCGGCGAACGTGAATACCGGGTGGGCATGGGGGTCAGCCATGCCCGTTTCGGGGAAGGCACGATCATTGAACTATCCGGCAACGGCGACGATGCCCAGGCAAGGATTCATTTCCGCGAGGCGGGGCAGAAGACTTTGGCCTTGGGCATTGCCAAGCTGGATGTCGTGGCCGGCTGACCCTGGGCTGCGGCAGCCGTAGGGCTGTGTCTGTATTGGATGGCCTGTCGCCGAAACCTGTTGCCGGGTTTCGGCGTTTTCATTTCCCGTGTTGCGAGGCGCCTGATGTTTCAATGGCGGGCGTCAGGGCCGTCTTGCCTGGCGCGGCCGATCAGGCCCAGGTGAGTCAGGCGAAAACCTTGCCCATACTTGAGGCCGTAGCCCAGGGCGCGATCAAAGCCGATGTGTGCGGCCCAGATCAGTCCGGCGGAAAGCAAGCCGGGGATACCGAAAAAGACGCCTGCGGCCAGGCACACCACGGCACCGACATAGGAGTGCGCGCAGTTATAGAGAACCGCGCCTAGGCGCGGGCCGGCGGCATAGCCGAATAGCGATAGATCCGGCACGAGAAAGCACAGGGCGAACAGCCCCCAGCCGCTGGTGGCGAAGCTGTCGTAGGCCAGGAGGCTGGCCAGCAGCACGCACAGCCCTTCCAGTCTCAGCAGGTGTCGCACGCCACCGGTGGCGGCATGCGGCGCCGATGGCGCGGCGGGTTGGGGAATCGCAGAGGGAGGCGATGGCATGGGCGTGGCGGATCGTGTTGACGGCCTCAGCTTTCGCTGGCGTTGATGGCTTCTATGGCTTCCACCAGCTCCAGCCAGCGTTCCTCTTGGGCGTCCACGCTTTTGCTCAGTTCGCCATGTTCGGCAAGTGCCTTGACGCGCTCGTCGCGGCGGGAGTCATCGTAGAAGGCCGGGTCGGCAATCAAGGCATCCAGGGTTTCAAGGCGACTGCGCTGGCTGTTCATGGCCGTTTCCACCTTGCGCAGTTCCGCCTCCAGCGGCTTGCGCTGCTGGGCCAGGCGCTGGCGCTGTTCGGCTTCCAGGCGTTTCTGGGCCTTGCGGTCAGGGGCAGGCTCGGCTTGTTGCTGGCGGGCCTCCTGGCGTTCTTCTGCGCGTGCCTGGGCCTGGCGGGATGACAGCCAGTCACGGTAGTCTTCCAGGTCGCCATCGAATTCCTGAACGCCGCCGTCGGCGACGATCCAGAAATCATCGACCGTGGTGCGCAGCAGGTGCCGGTCGTGAGAAACGAGCAGCATGCTGCCGCCGAATTCGGCCAGCGCGGTGGCCAGGGCTTCGCGGGTATCGACGTCCAGGTGGTTGCTGGGTTCGTCGAGAAGCAGCAGGTTGGGGCGTTGCCAGACGACCAGCGCCAGCGCCAAACGGGCTTTTTCTCCACCGGACATCGGCGCCACCGGGCCGGTGGCGGCGTCGCCGGAAAAGCCGAAGCCGCCCAGATAGTTGCGCAGGATCTGTTCGCGTTCGTCGGGTGCCAGGCGCGCCAGATGCGCCAGCGGCGTGCTATCGAGATCCAGCATATCCAGCTGGTGCTGGGCGAAATAGCCGATCTTCAAACCCTTGGATGCGACACGGCTGCCGCCCAGCAGCGGCAGTTCGCCGCAGAGCGATTTGATCATCGTACTTTTGCCGGCGCCGTTCGCACCCAGCACGCCGATGCGGCTACCGCCGCGCACCATCAGCGTGACTTGCCGCAGAATGGCGCTGTCCGTGCCATCTTCCGAGGCATACCCCATGGCGGCGTTTTCCAGCGTCAGCAAGGGGTCTGGCATTTGTTCCGGTGAGGGAATACGAATGTCTATGCCGGCCTCGGCCTGCAGCGGCGCGAGGACTTCCATGCGGGCCAGGGCCTTTACCCGGCTCTGGGCCTGCTTGGCCTTGGTGGCCTTGGCTTTGAAACGATCAATAAAGGATTGCAGGCGCGCCGCTTCCCGGGTTTGCCTGTCCCAGGCAATCTGGGTCTGGCGCAGGCGCTCGGCGCGTTGCACCAGGAAGTCCTGGTATCCGCCACGGTAGCGCACCAGCTTGCCGTGGTCGAAATGCAGAATGGAACGCGCCACGGCATCCAGGAACTCGGTGTCGTGCGAAATCAGCATGACGGTGCCAGGATAGGCGCCCAGCCAGCGTTCCAGCCACAGCATGGCGTCCAGATCCAGGTGGTTGGTCGGCTCGTCCAGCAGCAGCAAGTCAGACGGCGCCATCAGCGTGCGTGCCAGGGCCAGGCGCATGCGCCAGCCACCGGAAAAGGATGAGACCGGCTGCATCCATTCATCCGGGGCAAAGCCCAGGCCGGCCAGCAACTGCTCTGCACGCGAGGCGGC
Organism: Kerstersia similis; assembly: GCF_965139615.1. NCBI lineage: Bacteria > Pseudomonadati > Pseudomonadota > Betaproteobacteria > Burkholderiales > Alcaligenaceae > Kerstersia > Kerstersia similis. The sequence continues at coordinate 93,305 of NZ_CBCSIQ010000007.1, read as the reverse complement.
ATCCCACACGCCGGCGTCGCTCAGGGCGGCTTCAAGTTCGGCAATGCGCATGCCGTCGGCCTGATCGGACAGGCTGGCGCGCTCGGCTTGCAAGGCACGCAAATGGCTATCGCCGTCGATGACGAATTCCCTGGCCGGGCGTTCGTCGGCAACGATTTCCTGCCGTACGCTGGCGATGCGCCAGCCCTGCGGGATATCCAGGGTGCCGGCGTCGGCATCGCGTTCACCGCGCAGCAAGGCAAACAGCGTCGATTTGCCGGCGCCGTTCTTGCCGACGATGCCAACGCGTTCGCCGGGGTGAACCACAAAATCCGCGTCGTCCAGCAACACTTTGGTGCCGGCGCGCAGGTTGAGTTTAGAAGCTCGTATCACGTAATCAATTGGTCGCGCGTCAGCAGCATGATCGGATGCAGGCCGCTGGCGGTATCCAGCCAAATAGGTTCGAGGCCGGGGAATGCCCGGGCGAAGTGTTCGTGTTCGTGGCCGATTTCCAGCACGAGGATGCCATTGTCGTCCAGATAACGCGGCGCCTGGCCAATGATGGTGCGGATCAGGTCCATGCCGTCGTCGCCGCCCGCCAGGGCGCCCCGGGGCTCATGGCGGAACTCCTGAGGCAGCGCCCGCATGGAGTTTTCATTGACATAGGGCGGATTGCTGATGATGACCTGATAACGGGCATCAGCAGGCAGCGGCTGGTAGAGATCGCCTTGATACAGGTGCAACCGGTTTTCCAGGCCATAATCCGCGACGTTGGCGCGGGCGACATCCAAGGCATCCGTGGAGAGATCCACGGCATCCACCTGGGCGTGCGGAAAGGCATGTGCCGCCAGAATTGCCAGGCAACCCGAGCCGGTGCAAAGATCCAGCGCACGGGTGACGCTCTCGGGGTCGTCCAGCCAGGGCGTCAACCCCTGTACCAGCCATTCCGCAATGGGAGAGCGCGGGACGATGACGCGCTCGTCCACCCGGAAGCGGTAGCCGTGCAGCCAGGCTTCGCCGGTCAGATAGGGGGCCGGCAGGCGCTCTTCAATACGGCGGCGGTAGATATTCAAGACGGCGTCGCGTTCCGTTTGCAGCAAGCGAGCATCCAGAAACGGATCCAGCGTGTCACCCGGCAGATTCAGCGTATGCAGCGCCAGGTAGGCCGCTTCATCCCAGGCGTTGTCGCTGCCGTGGCCGAAGGCCAGATTGGCGGCCCGGAACCGCGACACGCCGTAACGCAGCAAGTCGCGCAGGGTCAGCAGTTCCTGTGCCGCGGTGGCGGCGATGGCTGGCGCAGGACTGCTGTTCTGGCTGGCGTTTGGATTCATAGTCATGTTCAGGCTGTAGGGCGCAGCAAGGTTTCCAGCGTGCGCCGGTAAATGTTTTTCAGGGGCTCCAGGCTGTCAGCCGGGATATTTTCATTGACCTGATGGATGGTGGCGTTGATCGGGCCGAACTCCAGTACCTGCGGACAGATCCGGGCAATGAAACGTCCATCGGAGGTGCCGCCGGTCGTGGACAGCTCGGCGGCAATGCCGGTCTCGGCCGCAATGGCACTCGTGACAGCCGCGGTGAGGGTACCAGGTTCCGTCAGGAAAGGCTCGCCGCCCAGCTCCCATTCCAGCACATATTCGAGGGCGTGGCGGTCCAGCAGGGCGTGCACACGGCTTTTCAGGCCCTCAGCGGTACTGGCGCTGGAAAAGCGGAAGTTGAAGACGACCTGCAATTCGCCGGGGACGACATTGGTTGCGCCGGTTCCGGCATGGATATTGGAAACCTGAAACGTCGTCGGCGGGAAAAAGGCATTGCCTTCATCCCATTGCGTGGCGGCGAGTTCAGCCAGCGCGGCGGCGGCCTGGTGGACGGGGTTGCGTGCCAGGTGCGGATACGCCACGTGCCCTTGCTTGCCGATGACACGCAGGCGGCCGGTCAGCGAGCCGCGCCTGCCGTTCTTGATGGTGTCGCCCAGGACAGCGCCGGAGGTCGGTTCTCCCACGATGCAGAAATCCAGCTGCTCGCCACGCGCTTGCAGCAGGTCGCAGACATGGCGGGTGCCGTGCACGGCCGGGCCTTCTTCGTCGGAAGTGATCAGCAGCGCGATGGCGCCCTCATGATCCGGGCAGGCCGCGACGAACTCCTCGCAGGCCACGACGAAGGCCGCGATAGAACTTTTCATATCGGCCGCGCCGCGTGCATACAGACGGCCGTCGCGCAAGCTGGGCGCGAAGGGTGGGCTAACCCATGAGGTTTCAGGCCCGGGGGGCACGACATCGGTATGCCCGGCGAATACCAGCACGGGCCGGGCCTGGCCGCGCCTGGCCCAGAGATTGGTGACGCCGCCTGCACTGATGGTTTCCAGCTGGAAACCCAGCGGTGCGAGCCGGCTGGCCAGGATGGCCTGGCAGCCGGCATCGTCAGGCGTGACGCTCGCACGTGCCAGCAGTTCACTGGCCAGCGTCAGCACCGTGTTATCGCCATTGGCGCTCATGCAGACCTCAGCAATTCATTGATGCCGGTTTTGGCACGGGTCTGGGCATCGACACGCTTCACGATCACCGCGCAGGCCAGGCTATGGCTGCCGTCGGCAGCGGGCAGGCTGCCAGGAACCACGACGGAACCGGACGGCACGCGGCCGTAGAGGATCTCGCCGGTCGTCCGGTCATAGATGCGGGTGCTTTGCGACAGATATACGCCCATGGCCAGCACCGAATTTTCTTCGACGATCACCCCTTCCACCACTTCGGAGCGCGCGCCAATGAAGCAATTGTCTTCAATGATGGTAGGTGCCGCTTGCAGGGGTTCCAGCACCCCGCCGATTCCCACGCCGCCGGACAAGTGCACATTCTTGCCAATCTGCGCGCATGAGCCCACCGTGGCCCAGGTATCGACCATCGTTCCTTCATCCACATAAGCGCCGATATTGACGTACGACGGCATCAGCACGACATTGCGGCCGATGTGGGCGCCATGGCGCGCCACGGCGGGGGGAACCACGCGCACGCCTTCGGCCGCGAAGCGCTCGGCGCTGTAGTCCGCATATTTCAGCGCGACCTTGTCGTAGAACTGCAAAGGCGCGCCGCCCATGGGTTGATTGTCCTGCAAGCGGAAAGACAGCAGCACCGCCTGTTTGAGCCACTGATGCACCTGCCACTTTCCGTCGATTTTTTCCGCTACGCGCAGCTTGCCCGTATTCAAGCTGTTCAGCACGTCGTCGATGGCGGCTTTCAGGCTGGCAGGGTGGTGCGCGGCAGTCAGGTTGGCGCGGTCTTCCCAGGCTTGTTCGATGGTGTTTTGCAGTTGTGCAGTCATGCTTTCAGGTCCGGCTAGGTGGAAAAAAAGAGGAAATTACTTAGGGGTCATGGAACGGAATTTTACGTGCCGGGCGATACGCTCGGCCGCTTCGACGCAGGCTTCCAGCGGCGCAACCAGGGCCAGCCGGATACGGTTGGCGCCGGGATTGATGCCATCCTGCTCGCGGGCAAGAAAACTACCGGGCAGGACACCAACACCAGTGGCGGCGTAGAGCTCACGCGCAAACTCGGTATCGGCAACCGGCGTGCCGGCCCAGAGATAAAACGAGGCATCCGGCATCTGTACGTCGAGCACATCTTTCAGGATGGGATACACCGCGGCGAATTTGGCGCGGTAGGCGGCGCGGTTGGCAATCACGTGCGTTTCGTCGTTCCAGGCGGCGATGCTGGCCTGGGTCACGATGGGGCTCATGGCGCTGCCGTGATACGTCCTGTAGAGCAGGAACTTGGCGATCAGACGGGCATCGCCAGCGACGAAGCCGGAGCGCAGGCCGGGCAGGTTGGATCGCTTGGAGAGGCTGGAAAACACTAGCAGATTGGCATAATCATCGCGTCCCAGCTGCCGGGCTGCCTGTAGCGCGCCCAGCGGGGGCTGCGATTCATCCGGATAGATTTCGGAATAGCACTCATCGCTGGCGATGACAAAACCATAGCGGTCGGACAGGGCGAACAGATCCTGCCATTCCTCCAGTCGCATGACGCTGCCGGCGGGATTGCCGGGTGAACAGACATACAGCAACTGAGTCCGCTGCCAGACGTCTGCGGGCACCTTGCTCCAATCAGAAGAAAAATTCAGCGCAGGTTCTGCCGGGGCGTAATAAGGCTGGGCGCCAGCCAGCAGCGCAGCGCCTTCATAAATCTGATAGAACGGATTGGGGCAGACCACCAGTGGTGCAGCGTCACTGCTGTCTATGACCACCTGCGCGAAGGCGAACAGGGCCTCCCGCGAACCCAGAACCGGCAGCACATGGGTTTCCGCATCTGGAGCAGGAATCCCGTAGCGGCGGCCCAGCCAGGCGGCGATGGCCTGGCGCAAGGCGGNGTCGCCTTTGGTGGGCGGGTAGTGAGACAAACGATCCAGCGCCTGCGCCATCGCATCGCGAACACAAGCCGGAGCGGCGTGGCGGGGTTCGCCGATATGCAGGGGGATGGGTAGCAGGCCTTCAGGTGTCGGCCCGGCTTCGGCCAGAAGCTTGCGGAGCTTTTCGAAAGGGTAGGGATGCAGCAGGTCTAGGCGGGGGTTCATGGATGTACCCAGGAGTGTATAGACGTAATTCTATCAAGTCGGCTACAATAGTCGGCTTCGCAGGTGAAAGTGTAATAACGAAAAGCCTGTGAATGCGAGGGTGGCGAAATTGGTAGACGCACCAGGTTTAGGTCCTGACGCCGTAACAGGTGTAGGGGTTCGAGTCCCCTCCCTCGCACCACTTATTTTAATGAAATCAATGGCTTGGTTTTATCTGCTGTGATTTCAAGGGCACTTGGATGGGGCTTTCAGTCTGGTCGAGCCCGCATCTGATTGATGCCCACAGCATCTGAATGAGCAGACATTAAGACAACATTCCCATGTTGTCTTTTTTATTGCCTGAATCAGGAGTCTGCCTGAATCAGGAGTCCACCTCGATCCCTGCGAAGGGCATCAGGTTGACTCAGCCAGATCTACCGCCACACAAGCCAATCATGCCGGATCTGGCGTAACAGGTAGAGGTACGGCTGCGCTGGGCCGTGGCATAATGCGCCCATGAGCCCATTTCTCCCTGTTTCCCTATCACTGCTGTGCGTCGGCGTTGCTTTTCTGGCTACCGGCGTCGCGTTGAGCAACACCACGTTCATGATTCTCGGTGGTGTTTTCATGGTGTGTGGCGGCCCGATGCTCGCGCTCTCGTTTGCTCGGAAACGTCTGGCGAAGGCTGCCTGATTCTTGCCTCTTGCGCGGATATCCAAACCACGCGCCCACGTTCCACGCATATCCTGCCCGAGGTGTAGGCGGAGTGTGATACGGCTCGTACAGCCCATGGAATAGATGTGTCATGAACTGCAGGCCGGCTTGCTATGCCGGCTTTCTATTGTGCCTGGGGCCAGTTACCACGGTGTTCGGTGATAAGGGTGGACCGCTTTTGTCTTGCGCTGAGAATCGCGCTGTATTGTGGCTTATCGGCTTATCGGCTTATCGGCTTATCGGCTTATCGGCTTATCGGCTTATCGGCTTATCGGCCGTGGCCCGATCGACGCCACAGCTATCCCTATGCCCACAGGCCGACTCCTGAAGTCTGTCCGATCAAAAATGTCAAAAATCCGCCGCGCTTCGTCTATGCTGGCCGGATACGCTTTCTAATGTGGTGCTGAGCCCCCTACGGTGCTTCGCCCGTTCCGGGCGGGGTGGCCGTTGCCGCCATGGCTATCATGTGCGGCCTGTCAGCCGGTTTGCCGGTTTTTGTCCCGTGGGATAGAGGCCGGATCATGCGAGGAACGCTGCAACATGGAACGCCACACGATTCGCTCTGTCACGCTGGATGGCACGGTTCGCCCCAATGCTTGGTTGCGGCAATTGACACGGCTGAAGCCTGCCAGCTGGCCCAAGGCCCGTTGCGTGCGGACGGCCTTGGCGATTGCCTTGCCGATTCTGCTTGGCATGATGCTGGATTCCCCTGCGACTTTCATGATGATGTCCTTGGGCGCGCTCGGCCTATGCCTGGGGGAGCGGGATGGTCCTTATCTCCCCCGATTCAAGGAAATCCTGATTGTGGCACCGATCGGTGCCATTGGTTTTTTCCTGGGGTATCTGGGCGATTTACCTTGGGGCTGGGTGGTCGCGTGTATGACGCTGGCGGCATTTGTGGCCGGTATCGTCAGCAGTTTCGGTTCGGCATTTTCTGCTGGGACGGTGCAGGGGCTGCTGATGGGGTGTATAGCAATTGCGATTCCAGCCATTGCACCCTATTGGCAACCGGCTTTGTTTTTCCTGGCGGGCTGTGGCTTCTATGCGCTGTTGCTGGGGATAGAGGCCTTGCTTTACCGTCAGCGGCCATTTATCAATGAAGTCGCGAGTTTGCTGGATGATATTGCCAAGCTGGCGACGGCACGCTCGCGCGGCATTACCGTTGCTGGCGAGGCTTCCTATCGGCGGGCCGTGACCGACAAATTGTCCGCAGCCTATGGCGGCTTGCTGTCCAGCCGTTATCGGCATCAGGCTGGCCGTTCTCCCTATCTGGATTGGGAGGCATCCGTGCTGCAAGGCGTGGAGCATCTGTTTTCAGCGACGCTGGCGTCAAAGATTCCAGAGAACCTGACGGCCTGCGCGCAGGAGCTGCGTGAAATCGCCCGCCAGGTGCGCTTGGGCAAGTCGTTTTCAATGGCTGCTGTGGATCCTAACCCCGCCGGTGCCATGCTCTTGCCCCGGGCGCTGGCAAATTTCCGCCAGATTTTCTGGTTGCATGCCTCCTCGCATGGCATGGCGGAGCGTATTTTTCAGGCGCCTGGGCAGGCTCAGCCACGCCGGCATTTATTGGATCGTTTGGCCGTCGCGCCGCAGACGATCAAGACGGCAGCGATTTTGGCTTTGTGCATCGGGTTGGCGTTCGCGACGCGCTGGTTCAATGACGACCCTCATTGGTACTGGACGCCACTGACGGTGATCATTGTGCTCAAGCCCGAACTGGGGTCGATTTTCGCTCGTACGGTGCTGCGCATGCTGGGAACGATTGTGGCGGTGGCCGTCGGCGCGCTGATCTTCGCGCTGGTGCCCAAGGGCATGGGAATGGTGTGCGTACTGGCCTTGCTGGCGGCGCTGTTGCCATGGGCAGTGCTGCGTTCCTACGGTTTCGCGACTTTTTGCGCAACGCTCGTGGTGTTGATCTTGCTGGATGAAATTGCACCAGGGATACGTAATATCGACTATGGTCTGGCGCGCCTGGTCGATACCGTCTGGGGCGGCGTCATTATTTTGGTGTTTGGCTATTTCCTCTGGCCGCGCAGCCACGCACAGGTATTGACCCGAGGGTTTCAGGAAGCGCGGTCCCGGCTGGCGCAGTATCTGCTGGCGCTCAGGCCGGAGGGGGATGGGGGCGTGGTGCCGGGGCGGCAGACTGTGACGCGCCGGCAGGTGTATGTCGCGCTGGCAACGATGCGAGGGCAGTTGCAAAACGCCATGCAGGAGCCGCCGCCGGCCGGGCCGGAAGCGGCTGCCTGGTTTCCATTGGTCACCAGCGCGGAGCAGTTGTGCGACGATATCAGCGCCTGGGCCATCAAGCATTCGATTGCGCCTGGGGCGCAGGCTGAAATGTTGACGAAGTTGGCGGCCTGGGTGTCGGGCGAGGCCCATGGCGCCGAGGACTTGCTGGCGGCCGAGAACGAGCAGGCGGAGACGCTGGCCGGCCTGAATGCCATCGTATGCGAATGGCTGGCGCAGATCGAACGCCTGACCGAGCCGCAAAGCGCTGCATGAGTCATCTGTGGCGCCGGCGTGCCTGGGGCAATAATTCGCGCGCAGGCGGGTAGCTGCGCCCGCAGCAAAGCCGCCTATGCGTGTTGCTTGCCTGTGCACCAGCGCTGCTGGCGCTCAGTTGTGCTAGGTTGCGACTGCGTTTTTCCAGTACTGATGCAAGCTTGCAATATCGCCTGAACAGAGCAGCGGCATGGCGGCCTGGATGTGTGCCAGGGGCCAATCCCACCATTGCATTTCCAGCAACAGGACGATGGCTTCGTCGGCAAATCGTTTCTTGATCGGTTTGGCCGGGTTGCCGCCTACGATGGTGTAGGGCTCAACATCCTTGGTAACCAGGGCACGGCTGCCTATCACTGCCCCGTGACCGACCGTAATGCCAGGCAGAATCATGGCTTCCGCGCCGATCCAGACGTCATGGCCGATAACGGTGTCGCCTGCGCCGTGATAGGCATTCCGGGCGGCGGCGAAGGCCGGTTCCTCCTGCATGAAGAAAAAGGGGAAGGAAGAGACCCAATCATGGCGGTGGCCTTGATTGCCAGCCATGACGAAGCTGGCGCCCGTGCCTATCGAACAGAAACTGCCGATGATGAGTTTGTCCACATCATCCCGGTCGGGCATCAGGTAGCGTGCGCAGTCGTCGAAGGAGTGGCCGTGGTAATAGCCGGAGTAATAGCTGTAGCGTCCAACCCGGATGTTGGGGTTGGTCACCTGTTCGCTCAACAGTTTGCCGCGAAACGGGCTTTCAAAATAATTGGTGTGCATGGTAATCGAGAGGAAAGAGGGCAGGCGAGCCAAGAGGCAGCGTGGTGCCGGGAGGATGGCCAAGATTGCTGGGGCGCCGAAGTTGTGTCAGGGCTGGTACGGCGTACCCTGATGAAAGCGTAAGACCCAGGTGCCCTGGTGTCGTGACCAGATCGAGCTGCGGTGCGCATGCTGGGGCAGGCCGTCCGGGCCGATGACGATGCTGTCATAGATCAGTTGCACCAGGCCTGCGCCCAGTTCACGGGCTTGCATGCCCAGCAAAGTGGCCTGGATGTCGGGGCCGTTTTGCATCAGGCAGTCGGCACGTGAATAGATTCGGCCGGATCGCCCGAATTCAAGGAAGTCCGGCGCGAAGTGGCGTTGCTGGAACGCCAGGTCGTAGCGGGTGCTGGCATGCCAGAGTGCTTGTTCCAGCGCCATGAGTTCTTCGAGGGGCGAAAGGGTGGAATTCATGCCCTACATGATACGTCCTTGGGCCGAGACAGGCTTGTGTGGCCCAGTGCATAGCCGATGTACCCGATAGACGCTGTGTCTTTGCACGGCCGGAGGAGGGTAAAGATGATCTATGCTGGCCATGGCAGGGCTTGCTCGGCAGCTTGTTTTCATCAGTTCGGCGACGGAGGATTCATGGGTACCTTGCAGCAGCGCAATCATGCGGAACGGCATCGCACCGGGCGGATAGGCTGGTTGAGGGCGGCGGTTCTGGGGGCCAATGATGGCATTATTTCCACGGCCAGCCTGGTGGCGGGGGTTGCCGCTGCCAATGCCAGCCATGCCAGCATTGTGACGACGGCGGTGGCGGGCCTGGTCGCGGGCGCGATGTCGATGGCAGCCGGCGAGTATGTGTCGGTGCATTCGCAGGCGGATACCGAGAATGCCGACCTGGATCGCGAGCGCCGCGAGTTGGAGGAGGCGCCGGATCTGGAGCATCGGGAGCTGGCGGCGATTTATGTCCGGCGCGGCCTGGAACCCCGGTTGGCCGACGAGGTGGCGACCCAGCTGATGCGGCGCGATGCGCTGGGGGCGCATGCCCGCGACGAATTGGGTATTTCGGAGGCCGGGCAGGCGCGGCCCTTGCAGGCGGCCCTGGCGTCGGCAGCCAGCTTCGCTGCGGGCGGAATCATTCCGGTGCTACTGGTGCTGCTGGTGTCCGAAGAGGTTCTGTTGCCTTGGACGATAGGCGGCGCCGTACTCAGCCTGGCCGTGCTGGGCATCGTGGCCGCGAGGATAGGTGGCGCGTCCGTATGGCGGAGCTGCGCCCGGGTGGTGTTCTGGGGAACCTTTGCCATGGCGCTGACCGCCGCGATCGGCACGCTGTTCGGAGCAGCAAGCTGAGCGGTGTCGCTTGAGGGGAGCCGGTGCCATTTGCGCCTGCGAAAACGCCGGTTTCTCCCGGTGTTTTCCCCCTTTGGCCGCACGGCATGGCCCGTCTTGGGTTAGGCTATCGGAGCTTGTCAAACCTTGGAGAGCACGCATGTCGCAAGTTGAAACTTCGTATCCCTCGACTCAGTTGCTGATTGCCAATCAGTGGCGTGATGCGGCCGATGGCCGCCGCCTGGATGTGCGCAATCCTGCGACGGGGCAGGTGATTGGCCAGGTGGCCCACGCTGGCAAGGCAGATCTGGATCTGGCGCTGGCCGCCGCGCAGAAGGGGTTCGAGGTGTGGCGCAGGACGCCGGCGCCGGAACGCGCTGCGGTAATGCGTCGCGCCGCCGGTTTGCTGCGTGAGCGCGCAGGCCGCATCGCCGCCCTGTTGACGCAGGAGCAAGGCAAGCCCTTGGCCGAGGCTCGTGTTGAAACCTTGTCGGCGGCGGGCATCATTGAATGGTTTGCGGAAGAAGGTTGCCGGGTGTACGGACGTATCGTGCCGTCGCGCAATATCGCCGCTCAGCAGCAGGTGCTGAAGGAGCCGATTGGCCCGGTCGCAGCCTTTACGCCCTGGAACTTTCCGATTAATCAGGTGGTGCGAAAGCTGTGCGGCGCGCTAAGCACCGGATGTTCCATTCTGGTCAAGGCACCAGAAGAAACGCCTGCCTCTCCGGCAGAGTTGGTGCGTGCGTTTGTGGATGCCGGTGTGCCGGAAGGCGTGGTTGGTTTGGTCTATGGGGATCCTGCCGAGATTTCTTCCTATCTGATTCCGCATCCGGTGATCCGCAAGATTACATTCACAGGCTCGACGGTCGTGGGCAAGCAGCTGGCGGCGTTGGCCGGTGCTCACATGAAACGTGCCACGATGGAGCTGGGTGGGCATGCGCCTGTCATTGTGGCGGAAGATGCGGATGTGGCGCAGGCCGTCAAGTCAATTGGCGGCGCCAAGTTCCGCAATGCCGGACAGGTTTGTATTTCACCGACGCGTTTCCTGGTGCAAGAGAGCATCAAGGCCGAATTCACGCGGGAGTTGGTGCGCTATGCCGAAAGCCTGAAGGTCGGGAATGGCCTGGAAGCCGAGACGACGCTAGGCCCATTGGCCAACCCACGCCGCCTGGATGCCATGCAGAAGGTGGTGGAAAGCGCGGTGGCATCGGGAGCCCGGTTGGCGACTGGCGGCAAGCGCCTGGGGGAAACGGGCAATTTCTTTGCCCCGACGGTATTGGATGATGTGCCCTTGGCAGCACCGGTCTTCAATGAAGAGCCTTTCGGCCCGGTGGCAGCGGTGCGCGCGTTTGACAACATCGAGGACGCCATTGCCGAGGCCAACCGTCTGCCATTCGGGCTGGCTGCCTATGCCTTTACCCGTTCGCTGCACAATCTGCGCCTGCTGTCGCAAGGGGTGGAAGTTGGCATGCTTTGGGTGAATCAGCCTGCCGCACCCTGGCCGGAACTGCCGTTCGGCGGGATCAAGGATTCCGGTTATGGTTCGGAGGGTGGCCCGGAAGCGTTGGAGGCCTATCTGAACACCAAGTTGGTGTCAGTCATGTCGTAACGCAGCGGCGGGGCTCCCGGTTTGGTTGGCGGTCGCGCCGCCGGGGCGGGAGCCCGTGTCCTGGATTGCAAGGCGGGAGGTATCAGGCCTGTGCTCAGCGTTCCAGCCGCACTTCAAAATAGGCTTCGCATTCTCCAAGCTCGCGGAAGCCTTCGTTACGGGCTCGCATGGCGGCGGTGATCCATTTCTTGGCCAGCATGATGTCTTCCTGGCGCATTTCTGCATCGCTGGCTTCTTCGGCCTGTTGCCAAGCACGGTAGGTTTCGGTAACGGCCTCAGGCCCGCCGAGCGCGCGTTCCAGTGTGCGGCGGAAGCGGCTTTCGGCATCCATGCGGGCGCGCTCCGGCAGTTCTGTCGGGGCATCTTGCAGCGTGATGGTGTATGACATGGTGAGTCTCCAGAGTTTGCTGTGTATTTATACAGTATTTCCTGGGGCCAGGAAAAGCCCCTGAGCATGCCATCGCCAGAATTTCTTCATGATCCGGCTCGCCGGCCGAGCCGGGGCAGGCAGTGGCCAATCGCGGTGGGCCCAGGCTATCCACTCAGGTTGCTGCGGCAGAGAAGGTCTTTCTCAGGCTGAGGATCAGGCCCAGGGCCAGCAAGGCTGCGCAAGCGATCAGGGGGGTGTAGTCGCTGAGTTGCCGGGCACTGGACGGCATGATGAGCGCGGAAGCGCCGAACGCCAGCGTCGAACCCAGGTGCATGCAGGCGGATTGCAATGCGCAAAAGCTGGCGCGACGTTCCGGGACGGGATGCGCAGCACTGAGGGTGGATGCGGCGACCAGGGCAGTGTAGGTCGTAGCCATGAATACCAGGATGACGCACCAGGCGGGCCAGTGCTGGCTCAGAACACCTGCCAGATTGGCGGCGAACAGGCCCAGGGCAATGGCAAATCCGCGTGCCGGCGAATGATGTCGCATGAATTTCCCGGCCAAGCGTGAGGCGAGCAACCCGGCGACACCGCCGATGCAGAAGAGTAGCGGCAATGAATCCGATGTGCCGGCCAGGAGAACCAGCAAGGGGGCCAGCAGGGGGATGAGCAGCAAGGCGGGCAGCTGTGACATGGCATTGAGGGCCGCGTACACCAGGGTTTTGCCACGTAAGTGAGCCCAGGGCATTTCCGGCATGGCGGAGGGGCGCACTGCAGGGCTGGGCGGTAAACCCATGGCGGCAGCAAACAGACATAGCAGGCAGCACAGTGCAATCAGCCGGAAAGACCAGGGCCAGCCCCAATGGCTTGCGATCCAGATGACGAGTGGGGTGCCCACGATGCGGACGGCGGAAAAGGCGGCCACCACCCGCGCCAATAACGCAGGCCGTTCCTGGGGCGTGATATGGGCCAGCAGAGCGCCGGAGGCCGCGCTCATGACCAGCCCGCCCATCAGCCCGGCCACCGCACGCCAGAACATCAGGCCGGCGAACGTTTGGACCAGGGTAATGGCCAGCGTAGCGAGGGTCAGTACGGCTAGCGTGCTCATCAACAGGCGGCGCAGGTCGAAACGATCAATCCAGAAATAGGCCACCAGCCCGGACAGAATGGCGGTGCCGGTATAGATGCCCGCTGCATAGCCCGCCCAGGCGACAGGCACCCCAAAGTCGGCGGCCAGCCAGGGAAACAGCGGGCTGATGGCCATGTACTCCAGTGCATTGGTGAACTGGATGGCGGCGACGATCCAGGCGATGCGGTTCCCGCTACTACGGGTGCCGCCGATCACGGTAGGAAGAAAAAATGAAGGAATGCGCATGGCTGGCTGGAGTCTGGAAAAGCGCCAGCATAGGCTGCTGTGCGGCATCCCATCAGTCTCTATTTTGATAAGATTTAATGATCAAAATAGAGACTGATGGCGATGGCAAAGCTGAATTTGAATGCAGTGCGGGTGTTCACGGTGGTACTGGCCGAGGGAAGTTTCGCCGCAGCGGGCAAGGCCTTGGGCTTGCCGACCTCGAACGTCAGCCGTCATATCAATACCCTGGAACAAAGTCTGGGCACACGTTTGCTGGAACGCCAGAAACGGCCGTTGCAGCCCACCGAGGCGGGAGCGGCGCTGTTCGAGCGTTTCCGTGGTGCGCTCGATGGCCTGGATGATTTCGTCGAGATGCTGCGGCCGGATGCCGCGCATTTGCGTGGCCGGTTACGGGTCAGTCTGCCCAGCGAAGTCGGTCCGCTGTTGCTGGGGCGGGCATTGGTGGATTTTGTTTGCCAGCATCCTGAATTGGAGGTGCGTTGTGTGACGACATATGCCAGCCTGGATACAGGGCTGGCCGATACGGATCTGGCGGTTTTGGTCGGGCGCGGGGAATTGCCCAACAGTCTCTGGGTGGCCCGCCCCCTGATCAGTTTTGATAGCGTGGTCGTGGCTGCGCCAGCGTTGATTGCGCGCCATGGCAGGCCGCGCCACACGACAGAGCTGGCACACTTGCCCTGCATAACGACGGCCAGCATCCTCGGGGGCGCGCCCTGGCGCTTTCGCTCAGGCAATGGTCGTATCGTGAACCAGACTGTGCAGGCGCAGGTGCGCCTGGATAGTGGAGCCTTGGCGCTGGAAGCCGCGCGGCAAGGCGTGGGTTACGCTATCCTAGCGCGGTCAGCATGCCAGGCCGCGCTGGAGGCGGGAGAGCTGGAAGTGCTGGACCTGGATAAGACGGCGGCACCACTGGAATTGTTTGCCGCCTATCCTCAAAGAAAATATTTGCCGCGCAAGATTCAGGCGCTAATTGCTCATTTTGCCCAGGCATTGAGGCTGGCAGGCCCCACGGCAAGCTGAGGGCCTTTGGCCGGACGAATTCATGAGTGTGACAAGGAGACAAGACATGACGGCAGTACCGGAAGCGCGCTGGTTCACGATACTGGGCTGGGTGGCGACAGCCACTGCGATGGCGATGTATGTGTCCTATATCCCCCAGATCAGCAATAACCTGCAGGGCATCAAGGGAGACTGGTTGCAGCCGCTGGTGGCGGCCATCAACTGCACCCTATGGGTCATTTACGGTTTGATGAAAAAGCCCAAACGGGATTGGCCGATTGCCGCTGCCAATGCCCCCGGCATCATATTTGGCCTGGCAACCTTTGCCACCGCCTTATGATGTGGGCGGCAAACGTGTATGGTGCAGGGAGCCGGAAAGACAGCTCAGGGCAATGCGCAATGAGACAACGGATAGCAGGGAGCAGCAGTAAATGAAGGATGTCATGATGGGACGGATGGCGAGGGCAGGTGGCCTGGCGGTGGTGCTGGCGTTGCTGTCACCGGTGACGGGTGCACAATCCACGACAGCAGAGGTCTGTGAAACCGTGGCCTTGTTGTCGCGCTCGACCATGCATGTACGCCAGCATGGTGTCAGCCTGGAAAATCTGCTGGCTGCACACGCCGCCAGCGGCCAGGGTTATGGTGGCCAGGAAGAGCTGGTACGGACGATTGCGCAGGATGCCTACGAAGCGCCAGAGGCCGAAGGCGAGGCCGCGAAGAGCCAGGTGGTCGAGGATTTTGGTGAAAAATGGCGCAAGCTGTGCCTGGCCCATGCACCACAATAACGGCGTGTTCGGGTCGCAACGGCGCCACGAGGGTGCGGCAGTGGTGTTTTAAGGTGGCCGTGTCTTAATGATGCCGCAATGGCGTTGCCAGCGAACGCCGCCAGGGCGCACGGTGACGGGACGGCGAGGCATCCGCGAGACAGCGGAGGCCGCCGGAAAAACAACGGGATGCCGGCATCAGGCATCCCGTTGTGCGGCTTGCGGTTCAGTGCTGACCGCAGGCTTTCAGTATTCCCAGCGAACTGCGCTTAGAAGGAACCGTCAGCTTTGGCGTTCAGGGTTTTGACCGTGAGTTTGGGGTCGGCCTGGATCTCTTCCTCGGTGAACAGAATATCCAGATAGTTGCCTGCGCTGAAGCGCCGGGTCTGGTCAGCGTGCAGCGGCGAATTGGCGTCATCCGATTGGCCTTGCACCTGGATCTGTTTGCCGCGCGGGCCTTGCGGCGTCATTTCCACCCAGTAAATGAAGCTGCTGCCGCTGACGGCTTCCCAACCGTTCTTGCCCTGGAACGGATCCGTGTTCATGCGCAGGAAGGCAGCGCCGCCAGGAACGGGGATACGCTCCCCCTTGACGGTGCGATGCTGGTAGTTGCGCAATGCGGCATCCAGTTCAATGCCGTTGCTGGTCAGATCGTTGACGGCGGCATACAGCGCATCGCGCACGGCGTTGGACGTCTTCAGGCCGCGAGGCGTGTTCAGCGGATCGTTGGCATCAAACGGTACGGCGTACCAGCTGGCAGTGTCCTTGCCGTTTTCCAGGATGCGACGGAACAGCACCGCGCCCTTGTCATCCAGCAAGTACGTGCCTTGCCAGCCAGCCAGGGCATCGCAGGCTTGCGGCAATTGGGCAGGGGCGTCGGCTTGGCTGGTCAGGGATTGGCAGAACGGCACCAGTTCCGGCAACCAGTTACGCGCATAATCCCGGCCGTCGAACAGCTGACTGATGAACTGATCAAGCGTGAAACCCTTGCCAGGCAGGCCGTCGGTTTGCTGCAGTCGTTGCTCGATGATCTCCAGGCCGCCGCGCGAGCGATTGCTCAGGACGGTTCTTTCATTGCCATACAGGGAGGGATAGCCTTCCAGCGGAGCGCGCAGGTTGGTGATCCAGTAGGAGTCGTTGGCGTTGTAAACATAGTCGTCGCGGAACTGATAGGGAATCTGCGCGGACGGGAAGACGCCAGGGAAGATCGCACTGTCATCCTGAATGGGCGCGCAGCTGGTGCGGCTACCGTCCAGAATGCCGTTTGCCACGGCGCAGTCGGCCATCATGGCATTGGTGACATACGGCAGGGGGTTGGGCATGGAACGATAGGCGTGCCCCTGGGCGTCTGCGGCAGTGGAGTTGATCCAGGCTACGCCCAGGGTCGCCTTGTCTGCGGCGTGGATATCCTGCACGGTTTTAGCCTGCGAATACAGGTGCCACATATTCAGGCCGGATACCTTGATCGGGCTGTGTTTCCAGGTATAGGCGTGCTCGGTGGTCCAGGGGCGATCCGTGGAAACCGTGACGGTGCCAAAAAGGGTGTCGTAGAAAGTATGGGTATAGGGCGACAGTTTGCCGTCGGTCCCACGCACCTGAACGGTTACGGTGGTGGGAACCATTTCATGACGTTCGCCATCGACCATATAGCTCGTGGGGGAGCCGGGCACCAGATCCAGACGGTAACGCACGCCATTGGTGATCGTGGCGCCTGCCGAGGTGGCTGCCCAGGCTACCTCGTCATTGTGGCCGATGCCGATGACAGGACTGGCACCGAAGGTCATGCCGTTCACGTTGAGTTTGCCAGGAATGGTGAGGTGCGCGGCGACCATGCCATCGGCCTTGTTCCATTCCCAGTGCGGGTTGGAGAACACCATGCCGGTGCCGTCGCGGGTGGCGTCCTTGCCCAGCGCCACCATATTGCTGGCCAGGATTTTCGGGGCAGGGATAGCCGCGCGCTGGGCGGCGCTGATGTGCATGGCATCTTTTTTCCCGCCCGGCGGTACGGCCGCCAGGAAGCCGTCGAATTCATTGCGCACGGCCGTGAGCATGTCGGCCCAGAAGGCAGCGTTCAGGTAAAGATCGCGTTCGGTGATGGGGCGGATCCAGTCCGCGCCGGCACAGCGTTCGTCCGGCAGCTTGTAATCGACTTCTTTCAGGTAGCGGTTGTAGCCAGCGACATAGCCGCGCACCAATTCACGGACTTCCGGCAACACGCCTGCCGGGCTTTGGTCGGCCAGCAGCTGTTCCAGCCAGCCCTGGTCTATGAGTTTCTGGATATACAGATCGCTGGCCAGATTGCCATTGCGCAGATCAAAGGAAAAATCGGGGCCTTGTGCGCCGAAACGGGCGGCAGCCTGGGCGCCAGTCGTCAGCCAGCGGCCGGACATGGTGCAGGCGTGATCTTCCGCCCAGACATAACCCAGGCCGTAGCCTGCACTGGCGTAGTCGTTCGCCTTGATATGCGGGACGCCACCCGTGGTGCGGCGGATATCCACTTGGTAGCCGCCCGTCTCCGACGTGCCTGAACCGGCTTCGGATTTGTCGGAGCCGCAGGCGACCATGAGCGCAGCCATGGCACTTACCCATGCCACGTTACGCACCAGCTGTTTATGTCGATATGACTTCATGAAAAATTTGCTCCTCCAGAACGCATTGCGTTTCTGTTTTGATTGTTATGTTGTTGGTAACAGGGCAAGGTGAAATTGCACTGTCGGATGCGTGGCAGCGTGGATCAGGGCTGCGCATCAGAGGGGAATGCAATGGGTAAGTACATTCCCGGACAGCATGTTCTCGTGGATTTATTGACCGTCCGGCAGGTCAATTTATAAGGGGCTTAGCGTCTGGCTGCAAGGCTAGGGAGCGTGGGATTAACCCTGTTTTTCGTGATTTCTCTAAACTGGGGAAAATCGCGATTGATCTAAAAAATTCACAATAATCACGGCAAAAAAATCTGGTTTTCGCATGATTTTTTAAATCTTTAACGTTGAGAAAGTGGAATTCTCAAAGTTCTGATTCAGTGCGGGCGGGACATTCGTTATAACAATGTGTAACGAAATGGGCGGGTTTGATATACCGGCAGGTTGTGGCCGTTTGTGGCCTGCGCCGGCGTCATGGCTGAGGAGAAAAGATGATGCGAAGATTGCTGCAAGTCATTTTGGTGAGTGCAGCCTGTGCTGCCTTGCCGGCACAGGCCGCAAACCCTCTCTGTGAGCGCAAGGCGGCGGAAATCGAGCAACAGCTGGATCACGCCAGGGCCTATGGCAACATGTATCGCCAGCGCGGTCTGGAACGGGCCTTGTCCGAAGTCAAGTTACGTTGCCGCGATGCGGATCTGATTCAGGAAAAACGGGCGGAAATTGCAGAACAGGCTGAAAAAGTCGATGCTCTCCTGGACGAAATCGAGGAGAAACAGATGGAAGGCCGTCTGGATAAAGTGCGTCAGTTAGAGCGCAAGCTGGGACGTGAACGTGAGGAATTGGGCATATTGCAGGAGGAACTGCGGGCACTGGAAGGGGCCAGGGGCAACCCTTGAACCTGGGTGCCTGAACCGGGTGCCTGCCAATGCGGCAGGCACCACATGCGTATCGTGATTGAATGGTCTGTGTACCGAGGGGAAGTCTGTTGTAGTAGCATCTGCTGTAATAATAAAAATCGGTGATACAAGCTGGGTAAATTCGGAGTGCGTGCCAAGCTATGGCGGCCCCGTATTGCCAGGTGAGGGGATGCGCTGCGCCAGGCCGAGTCTTGTGTGAACAAGGCCATTCGCAGCTCAATGAGTGAATCAGGCGCGGCCAGTGCAACGGTGGGAACCGTCTGGCGGCGTGATGGCAGCTGTGCCCGATCAGGCGTCGCTGCCATATATATAGGTGGTTCGGATGAAAGCCGGAGCAGGCCTGTTCTTTGGAATCAGGCGATCATTTATTGCTGCGTCTGTGACAGCGATGCTGGGCGTCCTGAGCATGGGAGCCCTGGGTGGCATTCTGTATTACGCAGTCTATCCGGTACTGGGGCCATGGCATGGCAGCATGGGGGCCTGGCGGGGCGATTGGGTCTGGCCAGCGACGGTTTCGGCAGGTGTGCTGTGGTCGCTGGGGTTTGTCGTCGCAGGGCTTTGCTATGCCTGGCTGGAACGCGCTGGCTTTGATATCGCTATTCGCCGAGCGGGGTATGTCGTCGTGCTTTGGCTGGCCGCGGTGTGCTCCTGGACACTGGTGCTGCTCGGGTACTGACGCGTTTTCAGGTACCGCTGAGCAGAATCCAGGCGCCCGCCATGATCATGCACGCCAGCGTCACAGGCAGGCCGGCGCGTGCGAATTCACCAAAGGAAATCTTGACGCCGCAGGCAGCGGCCTGTTCGGCGACGATGATGCCGGCCAGGCTGCCGAAGATGAACAGGTTGCTGGAAAAGCTGGAGCCCATGACCAGTGCTGCTCCCATGCTGTTGGCAGTTTCCGCCGTGGGCCGCAGGAAGGGCAGTAGCATCATGACGGAAGGGTTGGTGCCCACCAGGGTGCAGAGCAGGGCGATCACCAGAAACAAGGCGATCGGGGAGTCAAGATGGATGCCGGCGTCACGCAAGTCGCTCAAGAGCACTTCCGGCAGGCCGGTCGCGGAAAATGCGGCGTTGACCATGAACAGGCCCATGATGAGCAACAGCAGGTTGCCATCCACATGCCGGAGCATATCGCTGGATGAAATCTGACGATTGATCAGCAGCAGCCCGGCTGCGCTGAGCGCGACCAGTTCACGCGGCCAGTCGCTGGCGACGAAGGCGATGATGACTGCCAGGGTGACGAGGCTGGCTTTGACTGTTTCCCAGCGATCCAGTGACGGAATAGTGCCGCCTGTCGAGGTTACGGGCTGGGTCAGGGGCGTGGCGGCGAGCGTCCAGCGCCGCCGGTACATGAAGGCGACGATTCCCCAGACCAGCGGCAGCGAAATCAATGCCGGCACAAAGGTGGCCCGCAACAGGCCGACAAAGGAGAGATCGAGCGCCTGGGCGATGATCATGTTCTTGGGGCTGCCGATCAGCGTACCGGCAGCGCCGGTATTGGCGGCAAAACAGAAGGCCAGCAGAAAGGGAACCGGATTCAGCCCGCGCGCCAGCGTCAGCGAAACGAGCAGCGGTGTCATGGCCACGACGACAACGGCATTGCTCAGCAGTGCGGACAGTACCCCGGCCACGACGACCAGCGCCCCCAGCAGGGCGGGCGGGCTGATGCGCAAGGTGGCTACCCGCTGGGCCGTCCAGGCATAGAAGCCGGATTCGACAAAGGCGGCGGAAACGACCATCAAACCGAATAGCAGGCAAATGGTGCGGTAGTCGATCGAATGCCAGGCGGCCTGGGGCGTGATGCTGCCAGCAGCCATCATGGCCAGGGCGCCCACGACGGCAGCACCGGTGCGGTCCACTTTGAAGCCCGGCAGTTTGCCAAAGCCCATGGCGATGTACACGATCAGGAAAATCAGCAGGGTAATGTCCATCGGCTTCTTTGTTTGCTGGCGGCGTGGAGAGGCGGACGCGTCCGCATGAGTTGGCGTTATCGTGGTAGTTTAGCGTTACCTGCGTACCGGCGCTGTGCCAGCCGGGTTTTGTAGAAGCTTTCCTGGAGTGTGGCCGATGTCTTCTTTTGATTTGCAAAAAGCTATCAGAAGCAGTTTGATTTGTGGCATTGCCGCTGCCTTGTGCTGGTCGGCGGCCGATATGCTGCTGGTTGGTTTTGTCCCGAGGCCGTCGGACTATCCGCTGTTTTCCCAGTCATTGGCAACGCAGCTCGATAGCAATATGGCTGTACTGATGTTGGATGCGTCACCGCAGCGCCTGATGTGGGGAATTTATCTGGCCACTTTCAGTGTTCTGCTCTACTTGCTGGCGTGTTTTGCGCTATATCGCCTGCTGCCGCGGGGGAGCCTCAGCCGGTTGACGGTGTTGCTGCTGTTGGCGGGATATGCCTGGTCGCCCTTGGGGCATGCCGCATTCGGTTTTGTCGGCCTGCAGGCGCAAAGCATGCTGCAGAGCGATACCAGCGCCCTGGAGGCCCAGGTGCTGGCGTTCAACCAGTTTCAGCATCTGCTGACGGTGCATTGGATCGGGTCAGTGACGGCGAGCACCCTGGGGTGGTTGCTGGTCATGGGGCGCGTCATGGCCGGCAGGACATATTTGCCGCGCTGGAGCGCTTGCCTGAATCCTGTGGTCGTGGCGATTGTCCTGGCTGCGATGACCCTGCAGTTTCCTTCCAGCCAGTTAGCGGTATGGGTGGGCTGCGCCAGCTTGAATCTGGCCCAGCTGGTGTTCTTCGCGAGCGCTCTGTGGTGGTATGACCGGCGGGGCGCTCACGCAGTCCGTGCATGAAAAGCGGGGACGATGCAACGTCATGGCGCCAGGGGGATTATCCGTTCAGCTTGATGGGCTTGCCGCCCAGCATGGGTATGACACGAATATAAAGCAACTCGGCGACAAGCTCGACGAGGGTTTGGGCCAGGACGACGGCTGGCAGCAGGGGCAGCGCACCAGGAATGGCCAGAACCAGGGGCAGCACGACCAGCGAATTGCGAGTTCCCGCGCTGAATGCCAGCGCGCGGCCTTCGGCTGGCGCCAGGCGTAACAGCCGGGCGGCCATCCAGCCCAGCACGGGAGCCACCAAGGCAAAAACGACATAGACCGGGAGAATTTTCCAGACGGTTGGCAGGGCCAGGCCAAGCTGCGGGATGACGGCGGCGACAACGATGAATAGCACCAGCGCGGTAGCGGGAACGGGCAGTACCCCCAGCAGGGCGGAAACCTGGGTTGCCAGATGTACCGCCCGGTTGCGTTTTGCTGCCGCCAGGGCAGCTTGCGTCAGTGCGGCCAGGGCCAGCGGAATGGCGATCAGCCAGATAAAGGCATGGACAAATGGCGCGGCGCTGACCCCCTGGGAGACTCCATGGCCCAGGAAGATATTGAGATAGCCGGGCAGCAACAGCATTTGTACAAGCAACAGGACCGGGGTGGCTGCCAGGAGCAGGCGGGCGTCGGCTTTGCCCAGATGTGAGAAGGTCACGACGTAATCTATGCATGGGCAGAGCAGCACCATCAGCATGCCCAGACGCAGGAGCGGATCCGCCGGGAAAAGCGGCAGCATCACGGCGAGCAGCACCGGAACGAACAGAAAATTCGCCAGCAGCAAGGCAGCAAGAAAGCGAATCTGGCGGAAGGCGCGTTTCAGTTCGGTCATCGGCACCTGATAAAAGGTCAGGTAGAGCATCAGCGCCAGCGCCGGATTGATGCAGGATTCCAGCCCGGCAGCCTGGCTCGGCAGGGCCAGGGCCAGGCCTGCGGCCAGCAGGACGGCAAGGAAATAGAGAAGGATCTGAGGATCTGGTGGCGTTCCAGCCAGTCGCGTAGCAGGGGCATGCGGGCCGAGGTGAGAAGGGCGGTGATGGTCAGGGCAGGCAGCAGAGATTGTGCCTGAAAACTGCCGGCGCAGGACGCACGTCCAGCGCTGGCAATGATGGCCTCACCCAGGCAAGGAAGGTTCAGGCGTGGTTCAAGCCCGGTGCATCGACGAGCACGAGTTCGGCGTCTTCAAGGGCGCGTATGCGCAGCTTGGGCTCGTCGAAGGCTGCCGCGCCATCGCGGGCTTCCAGCACGATGCCATTGACTTCTACCTTGCCGGCCGCTGGTACCAGATAGCCGTAGCGCCAGGCTTCATTGAAGTCATATTCAATGGTTTCACCGGCCTTGAGGGTGGCGCCCAGGACTCTGGCGCGTGCCCGGATGGGCAGGGCGTCATGGTCGCCTTCCATGCCGCTGGCCAGCGTGACGAAACGGCCGGAGCGGTCATCGCGCGGGAAGGGGCGGGTACCCCAGGAAGGTTCGCCGCCACGGCTTTCCGGGAAAATCCAGATTTGGAAAATGCGTGTGCTGTCGGCCTCCATGTTGTATTCGCTATGGCGGATACCACTGCCTGCGCTCATGACTTGCACGTCGCCGGCGACGGTACGGCCCTTGTTGCCCAGGCTGTCCTGATGCGTAATGGCACCTTCGCGTACATAGGTGATGATTTCCATATCCGCATGCGGGTGTGGCGGAAACCCGGTGCCGGCCTTGATGGTGTCATCGTTCCAGACGCGCAGCGCCCCCCAGTGGACGCGGTCCGCGTCATGGTACTCGGCGAATGAAAAGTGATGTTTGGCATTCAGCCAGCCGTGGTCGGCGCCACCCAGGCTGGCAAAGGGACGATGTTCGATCATGCTGTCCTCCTACGGCTGATTCAAAGTTGATGCTGACAGTCTAAGGCGGCATCTCGCGTCCTGGAATCCCGAAAATGGAAACCCATGCTTTCCATTTCTTAGGTGTTCAGTGGTTTGGGGGCGGCTTTGGCGGCCATGCATGATGAGGGCTGATGAGGGCCTTGATCCCCGGATAATCGCGCGACAATACGAGGATAATGCCGGGATGATCACGTGCAGGCAGCCGATGCGGATGCTCCGCCGGCATGGCGGTCGGGCATGCAGCGGAGACTGTGGAATGAAAAAGAAACTACCAGACCTGGAAGCCTGGGCCATATTTGCCAAAGTGGCGCAGACTGGCTCTTTTGCAAAAACTGCAACGGAACTGGCCTTGTCGCAGGCGACGGTATCCAAGGCTGTGACGCGCCTGGAAGCGCGCATGAAGACCATGCTGTTCCATCGCACCTCACGCCGCCTTTCCCTGACGGAAAGCGGCCATGCCGCGCTGGAGCGGGCCGAACGCATTCTGGCAGAAGGCGAAGCGGTGGAGGCGGAAATGGTGGAGCAGTCGGCCACGTTGCGCGGTGTGATCCGGTTGTCGGCTCCTATGTCCTTCGGGATCGAGCGCCTGAGTCCCTTGTTGCCGGAGTTCCTGCAGCAACATGCGGAGGTGTCGCTGGATATCCAGTTCGATGACAGGCGTGTGGATCTGGTGGCGGAAGGTTTGGATATGGCCTTGCGCATTGCCAACCTGGCGGACTCCAGTTTGCTGGCGCGCCATTTGTGCCGCATGCGTATTTTGCTGGTTGGCGCACCTGAATACTTCCAGCGCTATGGCAGGCCGCAGCATCCGAGGGATCTGGCCGCGCACCGAGCCTTGCAGTACAGCTATTCTGCCGGCGGCGCGCACTGGCGTTTCAGGCATGCATCACAAGGCGAATTCACCCAGGCATTGCCGGTAGTGATGCGCGCCAATAATGCCGAGGCGCTGACGCCGGCCCTCCTGGCTGGTCTGGGGCTGGCCTTGCAGCCGGAGTTTTTGATCTGGCAGCAATTGCAGGCCGGGCAGGTAGAGATTGCCATGGAGGATTGGAGCGTTGAGCCCTTGGCCCTGTGCCTTGTCGCTCCCCCAGGGCGCCGCCGGCCGGCCAGGGTGCAGGCCCTGATGGATTATCTGGCAAATCGTTTCATGCAGGAGCCCTGGGCGCAAACGGCTGCACCCGCAGCATTGGTGCCGCCAGGCTAGGCGTGCTGCGGCGGTCTCCGGCGCGCCGTGGCGATACACATCGCCAGCAGGCCGCACGCGAGCAGGCTGCCGCCCAGGGCCTGGGCCTGGCCGGTCAACCACATGCCGATGCCTATCAGCAGGTAGTACATCAGGCCGAGCAATGCCCCGGCGGTGCCCAGCCGATCCTGATAGGCATGCAGCGCCGCGCCCAGCAAATTCGGTATCGCCACGCCGTAGGCCAGAACGACGCCGCACAGCGGCAAGAGAAACCAGGCGTTGTCCTGCAGCATCCACACGGCAGCGCCTGCCAGGCTAAGCAAGGCAATGGCAGCCCGGATCAGAACGGGCCCGGCATAACCGGCGCGCAGCAGGTAGCGGTTGGCCCAGGCGCCCAGCGCGGCGCCGCCAGCCAGCAGGATGCCGCTGTAACCATACTGCGCATCCGACAGCCCTAATCGTTGGAATAGAAACGGGCCGATGGCGTAGTAGCTGAACATGGCCACATTGAACAGGGCGACCAGGCAAGCCGTACGCCAAATATCAAGATCCCGCAGCATGAGCTTCAGGGTTTGCCAGAGAGCCGCATGATGGGTTGGGCAAGGGCGGGTTTCGGGCAGGCGGCAGGCCGTCCAGATCAACAAGGCCAGTGCGCTGGCCAGCAGGGCCCACAGCACACCATGGTAGCCTTGCCAGCTTGCCAGCAGGGCGCCGGCGTACAGGCCCAGCGCGGGGCTGAGCGCCAATGCCATGCCCACCAATGAAAACACGCCGCCCAATGCGGCGCCCTGGAAGCGGTCGCGCAGAATGGTCTGCACGCCAATGGAGCAGGTGGCGACGCCGAGCGCAGCCAGCCCCTGGCTGGCCAGCAAGGTCTCAAAGCGGGTGGCGAATAATCCGCCGCAGCTTGCCAGCAGAAAAATCAGCAAGCCTCCCAACACGGCCGGACGGCGGCCCAGGCGGTCGCTCAACCGTCCCCACAGCACCACGCCCAAGGCAAAGCAAAGAAAATAGACACTTAATACCTGGGCAGCGGCGCTCGCCGGAATGCCGAAGGCACGGGCGAAATCCGTCAGCGCGGGGCTGTAGAGCGTTTGCGCCAGTTGGGGAAACATAAGGACGATAATCGACCAGATGATCAGATGTCGTTGCTGCACGAGCCTGACTCCTTGAATAACGAAGGAGAACATTCTGGTAGGGGATGGCGATTCCGATTATGCTTGCCTGGACAAAAAATATCTGAAATCGGACAGACTCCTGATGGCTTGGATTGCTCCCAGCGCGATATTCGATGCGGATCAGCATACGGCGCCCGTCGTCGGCATTGCTTCGGAACTGGCGGATCATGATTCGGGCATGCATAGCCATGCACGAGGCCAGTTGCTGTACGCCTGCCAGGGCTGCATCAAAATTACGTTCGAGGCCTGGCTGTGCCTGATGCCGCCGTCACGCGCGGTCTGGATTCCGCCGCATGTGACACATCGTGCCAGCATGACGCGTATCGTTGATTACCGGTCTTTGTATTTTCATCCGGCAGTGGCGGCGCAGATGCCGGCGGATGTGCGGGTGATCGAGGTCAGTGCGCTGCTGCGTGCGGTTCTGGAGCCCATGGCGCTGGCGCCTTTTGAACAGGACTGGACGCAAGGACGTTATCTGCATTTGTTGGGCCTGTGTCTCGATGAGATCGCCCAGGCGCCGGTGCAGCCTATGTTGCTGCCCATGCCTTCTGACCGCCGGCTGGCCAGGCTATTGAAGGAGATGGACAAGCTGCCGCCGACCCTGCAGGCCCTGGAGCAGCAGGTAGGTGCGAGCGGCAAAACCATCGGACGCATTTTCCGCAAGGAAACCGGGATGGGGTACCAGCAATGGCGTCAGCAGTGGCGCTTGATGCGGGCCATGGAATGGCTGTCGATCGGGAAAAGCATTGCAGCCACGGCAGCGGAACTGGAGTTTTCCAGCGATAGCGTTTTCATCGCCTTTTTCCGCAGCATGATGGGGCAGACGCCTGGCGAGTATTTTCGCCAGTTGCCGGCTGCGCCACGCCCGGCCAGGCAGCGCCGCGTCTGAGCGGACGGCGCTGCTCGGCCGGCTGCGGCCAGGCTGGCTGGCCGCAGCGTTCAATCCGCCGTGTAATCCAGCGGCGGCTGCGACATTTGCTTGCCCAGGACGCCCGCGACGGCCAAGAGGAAGGTCAATCCCCGGCGTACATCTTCGTCGCGTGCCATGCGCACCAGGCCCAGCAGCGAAGGCGTTTCCTGCATCTGCGACACCTGGGCATTGGCCATGCGGACGGCATTGCCCGCTGTCCAGAGCGCGCCAGTGGTTTCCTCGTAGGCCTTGGCGAGCTTTTCGATCATATAGGCATCGCTCATGTCCACCAGGTCAGCAGTGACCGATAGCAGATCAACGATACGGTTCAGGCGGCGGCCTGCCAGCAGCGGTTCGAGCTTGCCGACCAGTTCAGCCAGCCCCTGCATGGCGGCCTCGTCCTTGAGCAAGCTGCAGGGATCGGGCTGAGGGGTGGCTTGGGTGTTGTCAGAGGTGCTCATGATATGGCTCCAATACGGAATAGGGGGAGAGAGGCGCTGCCCCGGGCTTACACCAGGCCGCGCGCGACTGACCAGTACAGGCCGCGGTTGAAGCCCTTGCGCATCAGGCCGCCAAGTTTGTTGGGCGGTGTCGGTTTGACGTCCACGTGATAGTCATACCAAAGCGGCATGCCGTCTTCCAGGCCCATCTGGGCGATGGCAACCACGCGTCCGTCATAGGCATCGCAGGGGTGGCCGAAGCGGATTTCGGAGGCAACGTTATTGACGACGACCGGTGATTGGCTGTGGCAGGAGCCGCCCGCCTTGCTGACCGGCAAATCGACGGTGTCACCAAGCACATAGACATTTTCCAGGCCATAGACCTGCATGGTTTCGTGGTTGGTGGGCAGCCAGCCTTCGCCGTCCAGCGCTTCGGATATGCCAGTGCGTTGTACGGCGTCAACGGCACGGATCGGCGGAGTGGCCATCAGGATGTCGAAGTTCTCGTCTTTGCCTTCCGCTGAGTAGGCGATTTTCCGGTCGGGATCCACGTGGTCGAGCGTAAAACCGCGTTGGTACTTGATGCCGCGCTGCTCGAAAATCGTCGGTAGCACTTCGCAGGTGTCTTTCTGCAGGAACAGGCAGTTGCGCAGCAACTGCGATACCGTGGGGTAGGTGTACACGATTTCCACTTTGTCGCGCACCCCGCGTTTGCGCAGCAGATCATCCAGCATCAGCGTGGTTTCGATAGGGGCAATACCGCATTGATGCGGCACATTGGGAGTCTTGGGGAAGGTGACGGTAATGAAAATCCGTCCTTGCTCGATGGTGCTCAGTTTTTCGGCCAGCTGGCGGGCAGGCGCATGCTGGTAGAAGTGGTCGCCTGCTTCCTTGAGGCCTTCGATGCGTTCCGGAGAGGGGATGCAGCCGGTAGAGATGATCAGATGGTCGTAGCCTACCTGCTTGCCGCTTTTGCAGCGTACGCGGTTGGCCTTGAACTCGAACGATTCGACTTCCTCAATGAGGAAGTCCACCTCGGGCCGCAACAGTCCTCGTTGCGGGCGGCGCAGTTCATCGCGGAAAAAACTGTTGAACGCCACATACATGAAGGCGGGTTTGTAATAGTGCCAAGGGGAGTTCGACAGCATAGTGACTTGCACTTTGCCCGAACGGATCTCAGGGTACAGCTTGGTCACCAGATGGTTGGCGGTCATGGTGCCGCCTATTCCACCGCCGATGATAAGTACGCGATGTGCCATGGAACCCTCCTCAGGGTAGTTGAATTATCAGAACGAATGTTCGTTCTGGTTTATTAAAAAAAAATTAAGTTTTCAGAGATTGCCAGGTATTCGTCCAAAGTTCATCAAGATAGTGCTCCAGCGGTTCGGCAATCACACCGTCCAGCCGCAAACAGACCATGCGAATGGCTGCGCCATACATCATGGACGCGGCAACAATGGGCTCGATGGCACGGATTTCCCCGGCGTCTATGCCCTGGAAAACAAAGTTGCGCATGCGGACAAACGGTGTGGATGAACAGATGGACGGCTCACCGGGTAGGAACTCCTGGTGCCGGGCATGCACGATGAAAGCCATGACATCGGGTTCGGCTTCGGTCAGTTCAAACAGCATGCGGACGACATCGCGGCAGCGGCTGCTGGCGGACACTTGCGTGGCTTCGATATCGTCAAGCAGGGTATTCATGCGATTGAGCAAATGCTGGTAGAGCGCCAGCGCCAGGCCTTGCTTATCGGAGAAATGGTGGTACATGAAGCCGACAGAAACATTGGCTGCACTACCGATGTCATGAATGGATGTGCTGAAGTAGCCTTTTTCGGTAAACAGGCGCAGCGCGGCCCGCAAGGTGGCAACATGGCGTGAGCCAAGCTCGGGGAACAGCGTCAGGGAAACAGAGGGGGAAGCCAGGGCAGTCATGGTCATTGGATATTAGAACGAATGTTCGTTCTGTTTTTTTGAGCAATGTATCAAGCAGTTAAAGCAGCAGGCAACACGGGGTTTTCTCTAGCCTGCCCATATCGGGAAAACGGTGGCGCAGGGGCCTGAACCCTATGCGTCGGCAGGAGAGAAATAGGCGGCGTCGGCTTGCAGGCGGGGGGAAATATGCTGCTCGATCCACTTGAGCCACACACGGGTTTTCGCATCGACAAACGAGCGTGAGGGCAGGAGCGCAAACACGCCGATATCCGGGGAGCGCCAGCGTGGCAGAACGCGTATCAAGCGGCCCGCCTGGATGGCGTCGATCACGGAAAACAGCGGCAGCAGCGTGACGCCTGCGCCGCGCGTCGCCATTTCCAGCAGCAGTTCCGGTGTATCTGCGACCAGTGACCCTTGGGGAGTAAAACTGTAGCTGTTGCCTTGATGATCCGTCAGGCGCCAGTCGGGGGAAACGGAAGGGTTGACCACGCGCAGGCAATCATGGCCGTCCAGGTCGGCAGGAAAGACAGGCAGCCCGCGTTGCCGGACATAATCCGGAGAGGCGCAGAGGAGGGAGAAGGTGGTGCCCAGGCGCCGGGCAGTCAGGCCGGAATCTGTCAAGGATTCCGCCAGATACAGGCTGACGTCCACGCCATCGGCCAGCAGGTCGGGAAAATATTGCGATGTGCTGTAGTTGACGTTCAAGCCTGGGTAGTGCGCGCAGAAGTCCGCCAGCAGCGGCGCGACATAATGTTGGCCAAAGCTGGCCATGCATTGCAGGCGCAGCCGGCCCTGGGGCTTGGCGGTGGCGCCGGCGGCGCTGGCTTCGGCTTCTTCTACCAGCGTCAGGATCTCGCGGCAGCGTGCCGCGTAATCGCGGCCGATATCGGTCAGCACACGGCTGCGAGTCGTGCGTTGCAGCAGTTTGGCGCCCAGCCGTCGCTCCAGATCCGCCACCAGGCGGGAGACCTGGGCGGTGGTCAGCTCCATTTGCTCACCGGCAGCAGTAAAACTGCCGCTATCCACTACGCGTAAGAATGCTCTCATTGCATGAATCACACCGGATTCAAGGTTTCTGCTCATGATTTCTCAGCTTGTAGCCAGGAGAGGTTGATTTATTAATGATTTACGAAAATTCTGAACCGATCGGCCGAGGAAATTTTGCGAGGATGGGAGGACTCCTTCACCGTCTTCATCCGGTAAAGGATGCGATGAGCCCTTTTTATTTTTACATATTATGCAAATATGTTTTTTATGTGACACGGTTGTGAGCGTTTCAAGAATGCCCCACAATGCGCGCCATCAGTATGACTTTGGAACTTTTGCATGAGCACTCGCCCGATTGGGGGCGGTTCATTTTGATGCCCGTGATTGCATGGCATCGCTTGCGTATGACGCACACTGGCTGAAATGCCAATCGTCCGGCGGCTTTCCGTATGCTGGCCGGCTATCCTCGATAGAGGCCGTCTGATGGCATTTCA
The DNA here is from genome assembly GCF_965139615.1 of Kerstersia similis. Lineage (NCBI taxonomy): Bacteria > Pseudomonadati > Pseudomonadota > Betaproteobacteria > Burkholderiales > Alcaligenaceae > Kerstersia > Kerstersia similis. The sequence goes on along the minus strand of NZ_CBCSIQ010000007.1, from coordinate 62,992 downwards.
TCTCGTCTGTCCTGTGTCCGTCATCAGCCTTGCTCATGAGAGTGGTCATGGATGCCTTAAATACCTTTGGCTTTTTCGCTGCCTGGCCCTGTAGGGGCAGTTTTGCCCATGGCATTGCCGGACCTGCGCGCCGGTAGTACCAGCGTTAGCCAACGATAACGATCGCACACGTACCGGATGCTCAGGGTCCGGTGCATTCGCACATTTAACGAGAATAGAAGTAACTATTATGAAGATTACCAGGCGGAAACTTCTGATTGGAGCCGGTGCCGGTGTGGTGGTTGCTGGCGGTGCGGCGGTAACGCCCATGCTGCTGCGCGATAGCGTGCTGGAAGCAACGACCTCGCGTGCCTTGCCGGTCGCGGGCGACGATACCTTGCCGGCCAGTGCGGATGTGGTGATTGTCGGGGCCGGCATGATCGGTGTTGCGACGGCGCTGTACCTGGCCGAGCGCGGCCTGTCGGTTGTCATTTGCGAGAAGGGCGTGATCGCAGGCGAACAGTCCAGCCGTGCCTACGGGCAGGTCACGAGCTACGGCCTGGACGGCATTACCGAGCTGATCCAGCACAGCAAGTACCTCTGGCGCGGCATGAACGAGAAAATCGGCGCCGACACCAGCTATCGCTCGTATGGACGTGTGCAGGCATGCGCCAATGATGAAGATGTGGCCAAGGTCGAAGCCTGGCTTGCCGAGGCACGCCAGCAGGCGCCGGAGCATGCGCCCATCCGTGCCCGGTTTATCGAGGGGGTTGAACTGGAAGAGCGTTTGCCCGGCGCGAAAACACCGTGGAAAACCGCATTCTTGCAAGAAGACGACGGCAGTATCGAGCCGGCCCTCGGCGCGTCGATGCTGGCGCGCTATGTCCAGACCCAAGGCGTGAAAATCGTCACCAATTGCGCGGTACGTGGCTTTGAAACCGAAGGTGGCGCAGTCTCCGGCGTCATCACTGAAAAAGGCCCGATTCGTGCCAAGACCGTCGTTGTGGCGGGGGGATATTGGTCACGCTTGTTCTGCGGCAATGCAGGCATCAACCTGCCATTGCTGCCTGTTTACCTGTCGCAGCAGCGTATCAGCGATGTTGCCGGCGCGCCGCCGGCATGCGGCCATGCAGGTATCGTGGTGTGGCGTAAGGAAGTGGACGGCAGCTATTCGAATGGCCCCCGCTATCTGACCGCTCCCATCATCCGTGACAGCTTTGCGCTGGCGGCCGACTTCCTGCCGCATCTGCCCAAACACCTGGGTGGCCTGCACATGGATTTGGCGCTCAACCGTGATCTGGTGCGCTCCTTCCAGACACCGCGTTCGTGGAAAATGGATGAAGTCAGCCCGTTCGAACTGGCACGCGTCACAGCGCCTACGCCCAATAACGAATTGCTGGATACCTCGCTGTCGTGGTTGCGTGGCGAATTCCCAGTCTTTGAAAATGCCAAGGTCATCGAGCGTTGGGGCGGAGTGGTGAATGTGGCCAACGACCTGATTCCCGTCATTTCCGATGTCGAAAGCGTGCCAGGGCTGTTCGTGTCTTCGGGCTTCGACTTCGGTCTGACCCAAGGCCCGGCCGCCGGCCAGCTGATGGCCGATATGATCACTGGCGAAACGCCGAAGATCGACCCCAAACCCTTCCATCTCAGCCGCTTGCTGTAAGTTCGGGCAAGCATATGCAAGACGCGAAAAAGGATAGTTTCATGGCAGGAATGATGCAAAAAACGATGGCCGCGGCCGTCTTGGCCGGGCTCACGGCATCCGGGACGGCGCTGGCTGCCGGAGAGCTTGTGCGCCACGGGGCTGGCAGTTTCCCGATTTCCTCGGCGGTGGAAGTGCCGGCAGGAAAAACCGTGGTGTATCTGAGCGGCAAGGTGCCGGAAGTGAGCCATCCGGATCAGCCCAAGGACTCTCTGGCAGCCTACGGCAATACCAAGGAACAGACCATCAGCGTGCTGAATCAGACGAAAAAACACCTGGAAAGCCTGGGCTTGGGCCTGGAGGACGTTGTGAAGATGCAAGTGTTCCTGGTGGGTGGCCCGGAAAACGATGGCAAGATGGATTTTTCCGGTTTCATGGAAGGCTACACGCAGTTCTATGGTGATGCGGCAAAACAGCCGGTATTGCCCGCGCGTTCGGCGTTCCAGGTGGCAGCGCTGGCCCATCCAGCCTGGCGAGTTGAAATCGAAGTGACGGCAGTGCGCCCGTAACTGCCCGGGTGGTTTGAGTCAGGCAAGCGGCTTCAGTGTATGCAGCCAGGGCGATACCGCTCTGGTTGCCAGCCGGGAGCGGCAATCATGGCCGTTGGTGTCTATCGCACCAGCGGCCATTTTCATGCCTGCAAGAGAGGGGGGGGCGCATGGTGTGCCCGCTCTGTTTGGGCAGCTACAGGCTGCACTGAAGAGGACGTTTGAGAGGCTCGATGCAGCTGTTGCCAGGGCGGCTTGCCGTTGTCAGGAAACAGTTGCCGTTTGAGCGGCCAAACGCGCTGAAGCGCGGGTAAGCGGATGGCTGAGCGCCGGACTTGAACTAATATGCACAGCAACTAAATAAAAGGGAGCTACCCATGTCTGTTTTCAGAGTGCCGGCCAGCGCACTTGTGCTGTGTGGGCTATGGGCGTTTGCGCCAATCTTGTCAGCCAGCGAGACGGCAACGGCCACAGCTGCCGAGCCCCAGGTCGAGGTTGATATGCGGCAGCGGGCAGAGCTGTGTTTTGACCGGGCCAGGGCGGTGCTGGTTGGGCTGGAAAGCCGGGCGAGCGGGCTGAAACTCAACGAGTTCGTGGATAGCGGACTGACCACGGTAGGTTCCAAGGAGTGGGAAGCCCTGGAGCTGGGCTTTCGCCTGGATGTCCCCACCGATAGGAAACTGAAGGACTACTTCATTCGCTGCCTGGATAGCACCGACTGACAGCCGGTGTCTTGCTTCCCGGCGCGCCATCGCGGTTCCGAGGTGTGCGAGCGTCCGCGCAGGATGCCTGGTGAAAGGGAAGCGAGCCTGGCGTTCCGGCCTGACGGGCGGCCGGAACGCGGCAGCCTGTCTCAGCGTGACGGAGGCAGCGCCGTGGCGGGCGAACGGTAGATGTTGTAGCCCAGGGTGTCGGCAACCGCGGCTATCATCTTTTGTCCACGCACGCTGTTCCCGAATTCGTCCAAGGGCGGAGAAAATGCCGCAATGGCCAGCACGCCGGGAACCACGGCCAAAAGACCGCCGCCAACGCCACTTTTACCGGGCAGGCCGACGGTATAGGCCCAATCGCCCGAGCTGTCGTACAGCCCTTCCATGGTCATGTCGGCCAGAATGCGCGGGGTGTTTTCTGCTTGCAGGATCCGTTTGCCGCTGAAGGGATGAATGCCGCCGCTGGCCAGCGTCGCGCCGATGGTGGCCAGTTCCAGACAGTCGAGCAAGGTCGAACACTGGCGGGTATAGACATCGCAAGCCTCCATGGGGTCGCAATACATATAGCCGGCAGAGTGCAGCAGCCAGGCGATAGCGCGATTATGGGCGTTGGTGCTCTGTTCCGATTCATTCAACTCGGCGGACAAGGCAATCTCACCCGAACCCAGCTGTTGCTGGATGGCAAGAATGCGCTGCCAGCGTTCTTCCACCGAGCCGGCTTTCACCAGGCTGGCCGTGGCGATGGCGCCTGCGTTGACCAGGGGGGAAAGCGGTTTTCCTGCGTGAAGTTCCAGCGCCATGATGGAGTTGAAAGGCAGGCCGGTCGCATCCGCGCCTATCTTTTCCTGCACCGTATCGTGCCCCCAGTCTTCCAGAGCCAATGCCAGGGTGCAGACCTTGGAAATGGATTCAATGGCAAAACGGTAATGCACATCGCCAGCGCAATATTGGCTGCCGTCTATGCCGACAACCGCCAGCGCGGAGAGTTTGTCAGGCACTTGCGCCAGAAAAGGGATGTAATCGGCATTGGCGCCGCCAGGCAGTTGTCCGAACGCTTGGAAGGCGTCATCAACTGCGCGCTGGATGGAAGGGGAAGTGGACATAGCGACTGCTCCGGGAAGGGATGATCCAAGGCCACGAGCCGGAAAATTGCCCGTTTGTCCAGGCTGGCTGGAACAACTGGGCAATCGCGGCAGCAGGGGAGGTCAGCGGGTCAGGAAACCGTCGCCGTTGCGATCCTGGCGATGGAAATCATTCATGACCGCAGTGATGAACTCCTCGCGTGAAATTCTGCCGTTTTTGTCTGTATCCACCAGGTCGAATTCACTGGCAGTAAAGACCGGCGCAGCCTCTTCGCGGCTCAGGACGCCATTGCCTTGGGTATTCAGTTTGTCAAAGGCGTGTTCCATGAAAACACGGTATTCCGCTTCGCTGATCTTGCCATCCTGGTTGGTATCGAGCTGTTTGAATACGCTTTCGTCCAATTGGAAAACCGGTGCTTGTGCCAGCGCGACATTGGCGGAAAACGGCAGGGCCAGCGCCAGGGCCAGGAATAATTTCTTTGCTTTCATTTTGTGCCGCCTCGCTTATTTGCAACCCAATTGATTACCGGCATAGCTGCCAGCGCCAGCACCCGCGACCGTGGCAATGGTCTTGCCCGTGCCGTCGCCGACCATGCTGCCCAGCAGGCCGCCGACCACGGCGCCACCTACCGTACCGGCAATGCAGTCGAATTCCGACTGCGCCTGCGGGCTGTTCACGCTTTGGCAACCGACCAGTGCCAGACTGGTCGAGAACAGTGCCACGGCTAAGAATGTGCTTCTTTTCATAAATACGTACTCCACGCAATGGATAGTGGACTGCCGGGAAATGAACGGTGCCTGGAATGGCGCGAATAGATCGCGCCCGGCCCTGTATGGCCACCGCATTGAAGCGAATGATTCATTCAAAGCATAGACCGCAGGGCGGTGAAAGAGAAGGCCTATCTGCAAAGGGTTTGATTGTCCGCAGCGTTTCCGGGAATTTGTTTGGCAATGCGTTCTTCAGCGTTGCAAAGACTTTACCGATGCCACGCTGGCAATATCAGGAATTGTCAATTTTTGGATTCGCAGAGAAGGTGCAGCTTGTATTGCCATGTCTTTGTCAAGCTGAGGGAATCCTGCATGATTGAGCCAATCGTTTAGCGCTAAAGTTTTCTGGAAAACCGACCGGTCAGTGAATCAATTCGTCTTGATCACGACCCTGACAACAGGAGAGACAGAATGGGCGCAGAACAGCACGGCACGAACGCAGGCAGGCGACGTTTCATCAAAACGGCGGGAATCGCCAGCGGTACGCTGATGGTGGGAGGAGTCCTGGGCGCCAGGGTCAACGCGGCCGAAGACAAAGACGGCAGCTTTGACTACATCATCGTAGGCGCGGGTTCCGCCGGGTGTGTGCTGGCTAACCGTTTGACTGAGGATCCGGCTGTCAAGGTACTGCTGCTGGAGGCCGGCGGGCCGGATGACTCGGAATTGATTTCCACGCCATTGCGACTGATCGAGCTTTGGCACTCGCCCTACGATTGGGCCTATGAAACCGTCCCCCAGGAACACGCGCACGACCGTACGCTGTTCTGGCCGCGAGGAAAAACCCTGGGCGGCAGCAGTTCTCTCAATGGCATGATTTATGTACGTGGGCACGCCTCTGTCTATGACGCCTGGGCGCAGCAGGGGAATGAAGGCTGGGGTTATGCGGATGTGTTGCCGTACTTCAAGAAGTCGGAAGATTACGAGTTGGGGGCGGACGACTATCACGGTGCTGGCGGGCCTTTGCATGTGACTGTGAACTACACGCCGCATCCTGTCACCCAAGCCATGGTGGACGCGGCGGTGCAGGCCGGCCATCCCTACAATCCTGACCATAACGGCAAAGACATTCTTGGAGTGGGTTTCAATCATCTCAATACCAAGGATGGCAAGCGTGTCAGTACGGCCGTTGCGTTTTTGAGACCGGCGCTGGAGCGCCCCAATCTGAGTCTGGTTACCCATGCGCGGGTTCAGCAGCTTGCGTTTGATGGCAAGCGTTGTGAGGGCGTGGTCTATGAACAGGCCGGCCAGCCTCACACTGTACGCGCCCGCAAGGAAGTGATCCTGAGCGGCGGTGCAATCGAATCACCCAGGATTTTGATGCTGTCCGGCGTGGGGGATAGCGAGCAACTGGCGCAATTCGATATTCCGGTCGTGCAGCACTTGCCTGGTGTCGGCAAGAATCTGCATGACCATACCTTGGTACCCGTGATTTACGAGAGCAAGCAAGCGATACCGGACCTCGCCGCCAATCCGGCGATTACGCCTTTGCATGCCCAATTGTTTGCCAAGACCGATCCGGATTTGCCAGGGCCGGACATGCAGCCCTTGTTCTTCAATGTGCCGTATTACACGCCAGAACAAAGCGGGCCGGCCAATGCATTCACATTGTGTGCGGCTTGCGTGATGCCGACCAGCCGCGGCGAGGTGCGGCTGAGCGGCAAAGGGGTGGACGACGTGTTGCTGCTGGACCCCAATGTGCTGGCGACACAGGAGGATATTGACGTGCTGGTGGCCAGCGTGAAGATGATGCGCGAGATTGCGGATCAAGAGGCTTTGCAAGCCTGGCGCGGCAGGGAAGTCTATCCTGGCGCGGACAAGCAGAGCGACGCGGAGCTGGCAGACTATTGCCGCAGTGCCGTGTCTTCCTATCATCATCAGGTCGGCACTTGTGCCATGGGGCAGGGGCCGCAGGCTGTTGTGGACAGCCGTCTCAAGGTGCGTGGCCTGGAAGGGGTGCGCGTGGTTGATGCGTCCATCATGCCCATGGTGCCGTCAGGCAACACCAATGCGCCAGTCATCATGATTGCAGAAAAAGCGGCAGACATGATCAAGGCGGATGCACGCCGTTGAGCCTGTGGTGGAGCGGGCGTCGCACCGCTCCAGCGCCTACCGTTCAAGGGGATGTTGGCGACTCGGCGGCGGCCGGGCTGACATGAACGAGAATGTCGCCCGGTTGGCATTGCAGATAGTCGCAAATGGCTTCCAGCGTTGCGAAACGTATGCCTTTGACCTTGCCTTGCTTGAGCAGGGACAGATTGGCTTCGGTGATACCGATGGCGGCAGCCAGGTCTTTGGATTTGATCTTTCGTTTGGCCAGCATCAGGTCCAGGGTAACTTCAATTGGCATGGCGTCAGACGAACTGTTGGTTTTCTTGATTCAGGGTGGCCGCTTTTTTCAGGATGCGGGCGATGACCATGATGCTGGCCGCGACGAACAAGGCGACCACGCTGGCTGAATCGAAGGCGATGGAAATGAAGCGTTGCCCGGCTGGTTCACGCATCGTGACCCAGGCACTGAGCATGGGCAGGCACAGGAAATTCAATAGTACCCAATACATCACGGCGCGCCCCATTTTCTCCATATGGGTTGCCGCCGTGCCAGAAAAGTAGTCGCCCTGGGCGTAGTGCTGGAACAGCTGGCGCAGATGCAGCAAGCTGATGGCGAGCATGACCAGTGGAATGCTGGAGATAAGAATGGCGCCTATTCGTTGCCAGGCAGGCAGATTTTCGACCACGCCATAGGTGGCGGGAATCAGTTGATTGGATAGCGCGAAATCAAGGCCATATCCGCCTTCTTTTGAACCTAGGTCCGGGTAACACCAGATGGCGGCATTGAGGGTCAGCATCACGAATAACAGAAGCAGGGTCAAAACGGCCATTCTCTGGCTGGTGCGTGCCAGAGCGTCGGGGTGTGACATGTGGAATCCTCGTGCAGGGTCTAGGTTGGTGTGCTTGAAAGGGTCAAGCGTAGGGCGCACTATAAATCCACTTTTATTTCTGTTCAATGAAAATATTTTTATGTAAAACGATAATTAATTGTCGTGGGGCGATGGTTTTTCTGGTTGCGATGGCGAACGGACAGCCAGTGCGGGGCAGGGCGCGGGGCAGGGAAAGTGCAGGCGGGGAATTGGAAATGGCGCGGGCAGCCGCGGGCGCCAGACGTTCAGCGGAACGCACGGAAAGCGGACGGACAGGCGCCCGCCGCTGTGGCGGCAGGCACCTGTAAACCTGGGTGGAGGGCTGTTTTTCTAGCGAGGCCGGGCGCCCGTGGCGCCGCTGGCAGAGAGATAGCGATTGCGCCAGAATGCCAGGCCGGCGCAAAGCGCCAGGGCAGCCAGGATGGAGGCAATAGCCATCAGATTGCTGGTGGCCAGGCTATAGAGGAAGCCCAGCATGATCAGCGAGACAATCGCGAGGGTCAGCAGCAGGAAGCCCGCACCCAGATGAATCTTGGCGCGCATGCGCCAGGCAACGATGAGAACAAAAAAGTAGCTGGCCAGGAACGTGAAGCTGACAACATCGGCCAGCACGCTGACATCGAAGCAGAGCGCCAGGATAGCGATGGCGATACTGATGATGACATTGCCGGACGACGCGTTGCGCCACAGCGGACGATTGAGGGCGGCCGGAATTTCCCGGGATTGGCCCATGCTGTCCAGGGTATTGAACAGTGAAAAAATCGTCGCATTGATGGCTGAAGATGTGGCCAGCAAGGCGCCGGCCGACACCATCACGAAGCCTGTTGCGCCCAGCACGGGATAGGCGGCATAGGCGATTGACGTTTCTGCGTACTCGCGCAGTTGCGCCATGGATAGGCTGGACGCCAGAATGATGGCCAGGGCGACATACAGCAGCATGGTGATGCTGATGGCGAGAATGAAGGCCAAAGGCATGGTGCGCGCAGGATTTTTTACCTTATCTGCCGCATTGGTCATCATATTGAAGCCGGCGTAGGCAAAAAAGGTCAGCCCCAGACTGGAAAAAATCGGATCGGCACCTGGCAGGGGAGACGGAATCAGGCTGGTCGGCTTGAGCTGAACCGCGCCCGCGATAATGAAGATGAGCAAAATGCCCAGTTTCAGAATCACCAGCAGCGATTCGGTACGCCCGACAGCGTGATTGCTGTACATATTGAGCAAGGCCAGTAGCACGATGATGCCCAGGGTATAGGCCAGGCCCAGCAGTGCCAGATTGGCATGGCCGGGATGCAGCCACTGTGCTGCGTACAGGCCGAAGGCGCGTGCGACCAGTGCGATGGTCAGAATCAGCGTGCCGATATAGAGAAAAGACAGGGTAATGACCAATGGCCGGGAAAAGGCGGCCCGGAAATAGTCGATCAAACCCCCGTTGGTGGGGTAATACACCGATAGGCGGGCATAGGCATAACCGATCAAGAGCGAGACCACACCCGCCAGGCCGAAGGAAAACCAGGTAAAGGTATCCATCAATTCTGCGACCTGCCCGATCAGCACGAATATGCCAGCGCCGACCATTGCCCCGATACCAATGGAAATGACGTCAATCAGATTCAGCGTTTGTTTCGATTGATTGCTTGCCACACGTACCCTGCCAAAAAGTAAAAGGCCCCGGTGGGGGCGAGAAAGCGGCATGCCCCGTGAGGCGCATGACATCCGTGTTGTACTCGACTCATCCTTTGGGGGCAATGGGCTTGAATCAATGTATGTAGAGGAGAGGGGGGTTTAAATCGGATTTCTTTTTTAGAATGATGTATTTTGCCGGCCTTAGGTTGGAGGCAATGTTGAGTTGACAAGAAAAGTCAGGGAGCGAAGATGGCTTCTGCTGAGAAGGGGGATAATATGAAATTGTCTTGGCTTTTTGAGCGGTATGGCTGGGATTCGAATTTCTGAATATTTTTTATTTTATTGAATGGTTATTATTTTATTTTTTATTTGATGGGGAGCGCTAACAGACGAGGTCGTGCCGGGATCTGCGTTGGGCCGCGATGATCTGTCATATTCGCGTGTTACGCTGCGGTTCCGTAGAGGCCTATCTGCATGCTGAGTCTTGTACGCCTCAGGCTGACTTGCAGCCATCTTCCGCTGATGAGACGGTTGCCTCTCATCCGGCTGGTTTTGCATCAAATCCGGCCGAGTCGAGCGCTTCAGCTCAAGCATTTTCTGACATGACACATGTACTACGGCGAGCGTTTCAACAGTCTTAGCCATTTGCTGGGGCTCGTTCTGGCCAGTGCGGGTTCGACTTGGTTAGTCACAGGCGCCATCGAAACGGGCAGCGCTGCCAGAATTGTCGGTACGGTTGTTTTTTCCGTGTCGGCCATCCTGCTCTACCTAGCTTCCACGCTCTATCACAGTACCCGGGAACCGGCCAAGCGACGATGGCAACGAATGGACCATTGCGCCATTTATCTATTGATCGCAGGGACTGCAACCCCCTTTATCATCAGCCCTTCAATGGATTGGATAGCCTGGCTATCTGTCCTGCTGCTCTGGCTGCTCGCTGGTGCGGGCGTATTTTTTGAGTGCCGGGCAACGACTGAGAGCGCGCCTTCAGTCTGGATTTACGTCGGTTTGGGATGGGCCGCGGTTTTTTCAGTGTTTCAGGAATGGACACTGTTAAGCGAAAAATCTTTTATTCTTTTGCTTTGCGGTGCGGTGTTTTATACCGCTGGTACCTTGTTCTATCGCGTCTCCAACCGAGTGAAGCATGCTCACGGAATGTGGCATATGTTTGTTCTAATGGGAACGATGTGTCATTACTTCTCGATCGAGGCACATGTATTGTGAGTTTTTCAATCGGTCGATTGGCTGGTGATATCGGTGGTAGATGTATTTATTTGTAACATACCTGGCTTTCCTATGATATATGAACGATAGTGGGGCTGGAGATATTTTTCTCCATACATTAGGATTTACATTGAATACAGAAACCGGCATTGTGAAGTGGTTCAACAACGAAAAGGGCTTTGGATTTATCATGCCCGAACTCGGTGGCAAGGATCTCTTCGCACACTACAGCGAAATTCAGGGCGACGGTCATAAATCTCTCGAAGAGAACCAGCGCGTTTCGTTCGTACCGGGACAAGGGCAAAAAGGCCCTTGCGCCACGAAAATTCAGATTATTTGATTTTTGGTCTGCCTTGATGGCAGGCTGAAACTCACTCGAAGGCAGCTTTCTGTTGAAACAGCAGAAGCTGCCTTTTTATTTGTTTTGGTATGCCGCGTTTTCTGCCATTTTCCATAATCGCAGACTTCCATGGACAAAAACCGCATAGCAAAAATGAACTACCCCCCGAAAATGGGACATAGATCCAACCTTCGGGGGGGCAGCTCAGGACCGGTGCGGGTTTGGTGTGCAGCGGTACATCGTTGTAAAAGCGAATTTGGTGCCCGAGGCCGGAATCGAACCGGCACGCCTGACGGCGAGGGATTTTCTTACCACTTCGGCTTTCGCCGCCGTTCTGCTGGCGCAGGACGTTCGTGGTCTGGAGCACGCCTTCACCTTGGCCTTGCGGCTGTAGGTGCCCGCCGTCTGCTCTCTACACCTTCCTGGCCGTGTGTACGGTCAGGCTTGGCTCGGCGTTGGCGCGGATGCCGGGGCATCCAGGGCGTTCGCCGAGTTTGACGGGCGTCACCTGCCAAGTTTCCCCGGCAGGGCTCAAATTTTCAAGTCCCTTGTGTCTACCGATTTCACCACTCGGGCAGTGGGGCTGCGGTCTGGCGACCGTGGCCGAGGCGAGATGATAGCCGATTTCTGGCTTGTCGTTCTATTCCTGGTGAGCTTGCATCGGCGTCTGTCCTGGTGGCAGGAGAGACGCCGACGCTGCCCGGCTCGGCCGGGCAGCTGTCCATATCAAGGCCAATGTTGATGGATGGTCTGGGGAAGACATCCTTGCGCGGCGCAGTCGGGCATCAACGACCGCTTTGGTACACCAGCGTGGCAGCCGTCAGGTCTTCGAGGGCGGAACCCACGGCCTTGAATACGGTGATGTCGCTGGCCTGCGTGCGGCCTGGGTGCTGCTGGCGGCACAGGGTTTCCAGGTTGGCGCAGATGTCACTTTGGTGAAAGCGTCCTGTTGCGATGGCATCAAGCAGATCGCCCGATTTCGTGGGCGCTTCGTCTGTGTCCACGAACACCTTGTTGCCGATGAAGCAGTCCGGGTCGCTTTCTTTCATTTTGGGTGTGAAGCTGCCGATCAGGTCAAGGTGGACGCCGGGTTGCAGCCATTTGCCTTGGATCAGGGGGGCTTCCGATAAGGTGGCACAGCTGATGATGTCGGCTTGGTGCACGGCTTGTTCCAGGTTTTCGACCCGGCGGGCGCTCAAACCTTCGGCCTGGAGTTGTTCGATCAGTGCCTGGGCGCGTTCGGGGTTGGGGTTCCAGATATCGACATGCTCGATCTTGCGCACGGCGCGCATGGCGCGCGGCACCAGACTGCCGACACGGCCTGCTCCCAGCAGCAAGAGGCGGCGCGCATCCGGCCGGGCGAGAAAATCCGCGCCCAAGGCAGCCGCTGCGGCGGTGCGGCGCGAGGTGATTTCGTCGCCGTCTATCAGTGCCAGCGGTACGCCCGTTGTGGCATCGTAAAGAATATAGGTCGAATGCAGGCCTGGCAGATTGCGTTGGCCATTGCCAGGGAAGATATTGACGGTTTTCAGGCCGTAATAGCCTTGCTCGCTCCAGGCGGGCATGATCAAGGAGATGCCGTGAGCACCTTGGCATTCGATTGCATGATTGTGGCGCAACGGTACCGTGCCGCCCTCGGCAAATGCCTGGCGCAAGGCGGGAATCAGGGTTTCAAAAGAGAGCTGGGCGCGGGTTTGCGACGCGTCGAAGTGTTGCATGGCGGTACTCCGTGTCTGCCAGGCGCCAGGACGGGCGCTGACTGCTTTGAATGAAAGAGGGAAGCCTGGCGCTCATGAAGGGCTCCGCAACAGGCCGGCTTGCGGCCAGGCGGAACGATGGATGACGGGGCGCCTGGGTAAGACGCTGCACCCGGAAGGCCAGGAAAAAGGGGGCTTCGAGGCTGGCCAGGCAGTCGGGCTGCCCGGGCCGGCCCTTCAGGCACAGTTGCGCAGGGCTTACAGGATCTGCTGCAAGAACGCGCGAGCGCGATCCGTGCTTGGCGAAGCGAAAAATTCCAGCGGCGGGGTATCTTCCAGGATCGAGCCGTGATCCAGGAACAGCACGCGCTCGGCCATCTGCTTGGCGAAGCCCATTTCGTGGGTCACGCACAGCATGGTGATGCCGGTATTGGCCAGCTTGACCATGACGTCCAGCACTTCCTTGACCATTTCCGGGTCAAGCGCAGCCGTCGGTTCATCGAACAGAATGATCTTCGGATCCATGCACAGTGTGCGGGCGATGGCAACGCGTTGCTGCTGTCCACCGGACAACTGCGTGGGATATTTGTCGGCGTGGTTGGACATGCCGACCTTTTCCAGCAGTTCACGGGCCTTTGCTTCGGCGCGCTTGCGGTTTTCGCCCTTGACGCTGACGGGCGCCAGTGTGCAGTTGTCCAGGACGGACATGTGAGGGAAAAGGTTGAAGTGCTGAAACACCATGCCGACATCGCGCAAGGCAATGGTGGCTTGGGAGTCTTGCCGGGTGACATCAGTGCCGTGGATTTCGATGCTGCCTTTTTCGATGCGTTCAAGCTGGTTGATGCAGCGGATCAGGGTCGATTTGCCGGAGCCGGATGGGCCGCAAAGAATGATGCGTTCGCCTTGGTGCACATCCAGGTCGATATTCTTCAGGGCATGGTAGTTGCCATACCATTTGTTCAGCCCACGGATTTTGACAACGACCGGACGGCTGTCTGTGCTGCCGGGCGTATTCGAGGTGCTTTGTTGGGCGTTGTTTTGTGACATGGAGGGTGTCTCCGGGTCTTATAGGAATCGGTGCGCCGAGTAGGGCGCAGGGTTGGTGAAGGGCTGCTCGCCGGTCATCATTTCCGCCAGCAGGCGTCCGGAGGCCGGGCCAAGCGTCAGGCCGTGATGCGCGTGCCCGAAGTTGAACCACAGCCCTTGATGGCGCGGAGCGGCGGAAATGATGGGCCGCATATCCGGTGTGCAAGGGCGGCGGCCCATCCAGGGTTCGGCTTCGATGGCTTGGCCCAGTGGCCAGTATTGCCTGACGATGCGTTCGGCACGTTCCAGCTGGATGCGATTGGGCGGCGCATCCGGAAGCGCGAGTTCAACGCCAGTGGTCAGGCGTACGCCTTGTTCCATGGGCGCAATGACGAAGCCGGCGCGTGAATCGCAGAGCGGATGCTCGGGCGGCGGTGTATCGGGGCCCGTCTGGAAATGCAGGTGGTAGCCGCGCTTGTGCGCCAATGGCAGCTCGTAGCCCAGGGAGCGATAAAGCTCCGGCGCATCCGGACCGAGCGCAATGACGGCCTGGGCGGCGTGTAGAACGCCATTCGGGGTGGGCAGTTGCCAGCCGCCGTCCTGATGCGGCCGCAGGCTGCGCGCATCCGTATGAACCAGCGCGCCGCCACGACGGCAGAATAGCTCTGCATAGCCTTGCACCAGCTGGCCGGGCGCGCGGACAGTCCAGGGATCCTGCCAATGGATGCCGCCGGCCATCTGGGCCTGCGGCAGGAATGCCGGCTCGCGTGCGGCCAGCGCTGCGCCAGCGAGCACATCGGCTTGCAGACCATAGCGGCTGGCCAGTGCGCGAGCATCGGCGGCGGCTGCCGCAAAGGCGGCGGGTTCACGGTAGATGTCGATCCAGCCGGCAGCGCGTACCAGGTGTTGCAGGCCGGCCGCCTGGATCAGGGCATCGTGTTCGGTGACGCAGCGTTCGATCAGCGGCAGCATGTCCTGCGCGGCATGTTCCAGCGGGCCGGGCGCGGATTCACGCCAGTAGCGCCAGAGCCAGCCGGCCATGGCGGGCAGCGCACGCCATTGGAAATGCACATCCGTCTGGCGGTTGGCAGCGTAGCGCAGCAGCGCCAGCGGCGATTGCGGGAAAGAATAGGGCACCACGCTGGCGCGTTCGATCAGTCCCGCATTGCCAAAGCTGGTGCCGGCTCCCGGTATTTGCCAGTCAACCAGGCAGACGGATTGGCCCCGTTGCTGCAGATGCAGGGCGGTGCTGGTGCCGACAATGCCGGCGCCCAGAACCAGTACGTCATACCCTGGATGTACGGAAGAAGCGTTCACGGTCATGGCTTAATTCACCACATGCCGGGAGAGGCGGCTTTCGATACGCTTGAGCACGCGGCGGATGATTTCCACGATGATCAGATACAGCACGGCTGCCCACAGATAGACTTCAAAATTGAAGCTACGCGAGAAGGCCAGGCGGGCGACGCCCATGACGTCATAGACCGTTACCAGCGATGCGATGGCGCTGGCCTTGATCATCAGGATCAGTTCATTGCCCAGCGGGCCGATGGCAACCAGCATGGATTGCGGCAGGATGACTCGCAGCATGGCCGTGACAGGCCCCAGGCCCAGCGCCTGGCAGGCCTCATACTGGCCTTTGGGAATGGCCATCAGGCTGCCGCGGAAGATTTCCGCCTGATAGGCGGCCGTATTCAGCGTGAAGGCCAGTAAGGCGCAGTACCAGGCATCACGGAAGAACCACCACAGGCCGACGTCCTGCCAGAAGGGGCGCAGCGAACCCAGGCCGTAGTACAGCAGGAACAATTGCGCCAGCAGCGGTGAGCCACGGAAGAAATAGATATAGGCCCGGCAAGGATACTGGATCAGCTTGGCCTTGCTCATGCGGCCTATGGCCAGCAGCAAGCCGAGCACCATGCCCAGGACAAAGGACACGGCAACCAGCTTCAGCGTGATCACCAGGCCGTCCATCATGCGCGGGCCATAGCGTTCCAGCAGTTCTACGTCCATGACATGAGACAGCAGGTTCATGACGAATTCATTCATCAGCGTGCCCCTTCATAGTGACGGCCGAAACGGCGTTCAGCACGGCTGAAAACAACGCCGGAAAGCGCCGACAGCAGCAGGTACAGCAGGCAGGCGACGAAATAGAACAGCATGGGCTCTTTGGTAGCGGCGACGGCCAGGTTGGTCTGGCGCATCAGATCGACCAGTGAAATGGTGGAAACCAGGGAGGAGTCCTTCAGCAGCGTCAGCCAGTTGTTGGACAGGCCGGGCAGGGCGACGCGCATGAGCTGAGGCAAGGTCACGCGCAGGAAAGTCGTGCGGCGCGACAAGCCGAGGGCTTGCGCAGCTTCTTGCTGGCCTTTGGGGATGGTTTTGAATGCGCCCAGCCAGACTTCGCTGGAAAACGCGGCCAATACCAGACTGAATGCCACGACAGCGGCCAGGAAGGCATTGATGCGGAATTCACTCTGGTAGCCCATTTTTTCCAGCAGATGCTGGATGCCGATCTGCGCACCGTAGTACACCAGCAGCAGGGTCAGCAGTTCGGGCAGGCCCCGGAAAACAGTGGAAAATACGGTGGAGGCGGCACGCGGTAGGCGGCGCTTGGAGCGCGCGCCTACCGCGACCAGCAGCCCCAGCGGCAGGCCGATGGGCACGCAGCAGAGTGCCAGTGTGATAGTGACAAGCGCGCCGAGAAGCAGCGCGCCGCCCCATCCGCCATGGCCGAAGGAAAGCAGGCTGAGCAGATCAAGCATGTTGGTTCATATCCGGCAGGGAAGGTCAGTAGATGTCAGCGCCGAAGTACTGGTTGGATATCTTCTGATAGGTACCGTCGGCGCGGATATCCTTGATTGCCTGGTTGAAGCGTTCGCGCAGCGCGTTATCCCCTTTGCGCAGGGCGATGCTGGTGTCGCCTTCGGTGCCGGGAATGTCGCCCAGCAGCTTGCAGCAACCTTCGCTGTTCTTTTCCAGCCATTCAAGCAGCGGGAATTTGTCGTGCACGATGGCATCCAGGCGGCCGCTGATCAGATCCGTGCCTGCTTCATCGGGGGTCGGATAGAGGCGGACATCGGCGCCGGCCTTGCCATAGACGTCTTCGGAGTACATCCCTTGGGTGGATGAGGATTGTGCGCCGATCACGCTGTCCTTCAGTTCTTCGGCAGAGGTGCCGGTGAGCTTGGAATCCTTGGGCACAGCGATCGCCAGACGGGTGCGGTAGTAAGGTTCGGTGAAATCGACGCGGCGGGCGCGCTCTTCAGTATCCACCATGGAAGACACGATGGCGTCGAACTTGCGAGCCATCAGTGCGGGGATGATGCCATCCCAGTCCTGGGCGACCAGCACGCATTTGGCCTGCATTTTTTCGCACAGGGCATTGGCGATATCGACGTCGAAACCGTAGAGCTTGCCGGAGGCATCAACGGCATTGAACGGAGGATAGGCGCCTTCGATGCCAATGCGGATGGTGTCGGCTTGCTGTGCTTGCGCGGTGACGGCGCACAGTGCTGTGACGGCCAGCATGGATTTCAGCATTTTCTTCATGATGCGCTCCTTGAACGGTTGAAAATTGTGTAAAGCGGGAACGGCCTGCAGGATTACCGTCTTGAAAGGGGCTCAGTGTAGGACGATTCAGGAAAAGGCGTCCTGCGCCGAGGTGTAGCCGATGAAAGCGTGGTTGAGGCCGGCGATTTGCTCCAGGCGTTGTTCTGCCGGTTTGCCCAGCCTGACAAAGACTTCATTGACCATCAAATGGGCCAGTACCTGCATGGGCGCTGTGCACTCCCAGAACAGGTCCAGGCCTGTCGGCACACGGAATACTTCGGTGGCACTGCTATCGGCCCAGTCACAGTACATGTCGGTGACCAGGGTGACGGGGAGGCCGTGATCCCTGGCCTTGCGGCAAAGCAGCAGGGCATGGCGCGAATAGCGCCGGGCGTCGAAAACGACCAGGGCGGTTTCTGTCGGGTCGGCCAGCAGCGCATCACTGTAGTGGCCGGCAGCGTTGTCGATCAGGTGTACGCCCGGGCGGATGTATTGCAGCAGGTGAGCCATGCTGGCGGCCACGCCGCGTTCGGTCTGAAAACCGGCCACAAGCACGGTTTTGCATTGTGCCAGGCGGGTAACGACTGGCTGCCATTGGGGGGCATGCGTCAATTCGTACACGGCGACCTGGGCGGCGATGCTGAGTTCCAGGCTGCGGCTGTAGTCTGGGCCGTCTGTGGAGCGTCTTTGCAGGAAATCCTGCAAACGCTCGCCCATCAGCCACGGGCTATCGCCGAGGTCGTCACGCAGATTCTGTTTGAGATCCTTGAAATGACGAAACCCCAGGTGGCGGCAAAACCGTCCGACCGTCGTTTCACTCAGGCCCAGTTTCGCAGCCAGACTCGCAGAAGTCTCGAATGGCAGGCTGTTCAGGTTGCCCAGCATATAGCTTGCCACCGCTCGTTCCGAGGCCGTTCCCTGGCTGCGGAAGCGTTCCAGGCGTTGAAGCACGCTGGCGGTGGCTGCTGGATTTCCCATGGTTTCCTGCAAGTTTTCTGTCATTTTTAAAATTTATGGGATAAAGCTGTCATTGGGTACTTGGGGGATTCCCTAGTCAAAACGAGGGCGGGCTGCCATTTGGCAGTGCGCAAGGGCACTATTTCAGTGCAATGCGCGAGGGAGACGAGGGCGGAAAAGCGGGAAAACCAGCCGCCGGAGCCGTGCTCAGAATTTCAGGCTTTTCAAGTGAATGCTGGTTTCTGTGGCGGCAATGCCCTTGATCAGGCGTATCCGTTCCAGCGCCTCCGCCAATTGCGCCATGCTTTGCACACGCAGCTCGGCCAGCATGTCCCAGCGGCCATTGGTGTCGTGCAGTTCGGCGATGGCGGGTTCCCCCGAGAGCGCCTGGACGATGCGCTGGGTTTCATGCCCTTCGATGGCGATGCTGGTCCAGGCCACGACCTCTTCCGGCTGCGAGTCGGGCCGGACGCGGATGCTATAGCCCAGGATGACGCCATCCCGTTCCATGCGGCTCAAGCGGTTGTTGACGGTTCCGCGTGACACATCCAGCTTCTTGGCCAGCGTGGCCACGGAGGTGCGGGCATCGTTGCGCAGCAGGCCCAGAATCTGGTGATCCAGGCTGTCCATTGATAGTTTCGTCATTTTTTATTGTCATTATGTCAATAGATGGACATTTTATAGATATTTTTGACGCTATGAATTGAACTCGCCCTGATAAACAATAGAAAAAAGCGCCACGGACTACGAAAAACCGGGCGTTCGATTCATCAAGAGGAGAAAAAACATGACTACCTTCCTGGCAACCGAAGACGTCGTTACGCTGACCCGTCAACTGGGGCTTGAACAGACCCTCAGGCAGATGACAGCCTATATCGAGGCGGACTTCCTGCGCTGGGAAGAGTTCGACAAAACCGCCCGTGTAGCCAGCCATTCCGAGGTCGGGGTGATTGAGCTGATGCCCGCCGCCGACAAGGATCTGTACGCGTTCAAATATGTGAATGGCCATCCGTCCAATCCGCAGGTGGGCTTGCCCACGGTGATGGCTTTTGGTGCCTTGGCCGAGGTCTCCACCGGCAAGCCCCTGTTGCTGAGCGAGCTGACGCTGACGACCGCCTTGCGCACGGCCGCTACGTCGGCGCTGGCGGCCAGAGTGCTGGCGCGCCCGGCGTCGCGAGTCATGGCCCTGATCGGCAATGGGTCGCAAAGTGAATTCCAGGCTTTGGCATTTCACTATCTGCTGGGGATAGACACCATCCGGCTTTACGATGTGGATGCCGGTGCGACCGCCAAATTGCGCGCCAATCTGGCCCAGGTCGAGGGCCTGGAATTGATCGTCTGCCACAGTGCGGCAGACGCAGCGCGCGGGGCGGATATCGTGACCACAGTGACGGCCGACAAAACCAACGCCATCATTCTGGATGCGAGCATGATCGAACCCGGCATGCACATCAATGCCGTCGGGGGAGATTGCCCGGGCAAGACTGAATTGGCGGCGGATATCCTGTGGCGCGCCAGTACGTTTGTGGAGTTCGAGCCGCAATCCCGTATCGAAGGGGAAATCCAGCAGATGCCTGCGGATTATGCCGTGCAGCCTTTGTGGGAAGTGTTGGCTGGCAAGCGGATAGGACGGCGTACGGCAGAGGAAATCACGGTATTCGACTCCGTGGGCTTTGCCTTGGAAGATTATGCGTCGCTGCGTTTCCTGTATGACCAGGCCCAGGCGCGTGCGTTGGGCGTGAGCCTGGAACTGGTGCCCGAATTGGTTGACCCCAAGAATCTGTTTGGCGAGGCGCTGGGTGCGGCGACTGCCGTGTCAGCAGCGCCAGCCCGTGCAACAGGCGTCTTGGCGGCATAAGCACGCCGGCAGGTGAGTTCATCTTCATAGGCAGGCGGCCATGGCGCCGCCGCCGCTCGAATGATGTTTTTTCCCGTCATGCGAGCCAAACCGAGCCATCGTGCGGTTCGGCGCGGCTTGCAACAAGTAGAATAGCATTCCATGCCCTGGCCAGATTCTGGTCGGGGCATTTCTCATCTGATCGACCGTTTTCTGACGATCCGCTGAAATGACGCGGTCTGGCTGGAGCGGTATTGCTTGGAAATGCGAACGTGCTATATCTGCTCTGGCTGGCGCCGGTAGTCCTGTTGATTGTCCTGATCGGGGTATTCCGGCAACCGGTTATCCGCTCTGCTTTGCTAGGCGCGGCATTGGCCCTGGTGGTCGCATTCTTGAGCGCGCCCAAAGTCTTTGGCTTGCATGAGGCGGTGCTGTCGGTCGCGCGCGGCAGCTGGATCGGCTTGACCGTTGTGCCTTATATATTAGGTGGGTTGCTGTTCTGGCGCGTCGCCAGTCTGGCCGGGCGGGCCGTGCAGCCAGATCTGGCCGGGGCGGTGGCAGGGGACGCGTCGGAAAAGCTGGCCTATGCGCAGCGCCGCATTTTGTTCAATGCCTGTTTTCTGATCGGCCCGTTTGCCGAGTCCGTGACCGGCTTTGGCGTCGGCATGATGGGCACCTTTGCCTTGTTGGCCAGCCTGTCGCTGCGTCCTGCCTATCTGTTGGCCTTCGGGTTTATCGGCCAGGCGCTGGGGCCATGGGGCGGCATGGCCAGTGGCACGCTGATTGCTGCCGCATTGGCGGGCTCCGATCCGGCGACTTTTGCCATCTGGAGTGGCGGCATTGTCTGTGTGGTTCTGCTGGCGTGGTTGCCTTTGTTCTGGCGTTTGGCCGAACAGGCCGGCCTGGGTTTTCCTCGTGAAGAGCGGCGCAAGGATGCCGCCTGGCTGGCAGCGACGCTGGTGCTGCTGTTGCTCATGACCTGGCTGGGCGGGCCTGAAACCGGTTTGATTGCTTCCTTTGGCCCGGTGATTGCGTTGCGGTACTTTCTGGGTCACGATGCCCGGTTCAGCAGCTTGTTGCAGGCGGCGCGCCAAGTATGGCCGTATATTCTGCTGGTAGGCATCCTGGCGCTGACGCGCCTGATTCCTTCCTGGGCGCGTTTTCTGCGCGATGCGGGCAGTATCCGGCCGTTCGAAAATCTGCCTGCGTTCAGTCCGATGTTTCACTCGGGCGTCTGGCTGATGGGGCTGGGTTTGCTGGTTGCTGTCCTGGTGCATGAAAGCCGGCGTGTCGTGCCTATCATGCGGGAGAGCTGGGCCAGTGGCAAGACGGCAATCTTCACGACTGCCTTGTTCTGTATTCTGGCGGAAGTGCTGAGCCTGTCGGGGATTGCGACTTCGTTGGCTGCAGGCATGCTGGAGGCGTTGGGCCGCACCTCGGTCTTCCTGTCGATGATGCTGGCAGCGCTGTTCGGGCTGGTGACCAATAGCGCCAATGCGTCCAATGGTTTGTTGATGAATTCTCAGCTGGCGCTGGCGCACGGGACAGGCTTGAGCGCACTCGGTGCGGCTGCCTTGCAGCATGCATCGGCCATTGCCATGAGCACCTTCTCCCCGGTGCGCATCATGCTGGCCTGTGGTTTTGCCGGCGTGGCGGTGGGCATGCGTGAGGTGTATCGCACCGTGCTGCCATTCATGGGGGTGGTGGTCGTGATCGTATTGCTGGTTGCCTGTGTGCTGCTGGCTTATGCGGGCCCGGCTGTGCTGGTCCCGCCCGTGGCCTGACACCCGGCGCCAATCAACGGCGCCTTGGGTGCCCGCCAGGGCTGGCAGCGGCAGCACGGATGCGCAGGCGGTGCGTGCACCAGCAATGTCATCCGTGCCGGGCACTTGGCCACTTAGCCTTACCGGGACTGTTGCGCGTCCATTTCGGCGCGTACGGCGTGAGCCTCGTCCCAGCCGCCAGTTTCCAGGGCCAGCGCCAGCAGGATCAGCGCAATGGCGGCAGATAACAGGCTGCGTGCGATATAGCGTGAACGCGTGCTGTCCGGACGCAGGCTGCCGATGGCCAGCCCCAGCGCGAAGCCGGCCAGCAAACCACCGATATGGGCCAGTTGGTCGATGCCGGGAACGATGAGGCCGATCACGATATTGATGGCGACGACCTGAAACAAGGCCTTGAACAGGTGGCTATTGGCCTCGGGCGTATGAATCTTGCTGGCCAGGGCGCTTGCCAGCAAGCCGCCGCACAGCGCCATGATGGCGCCGGACGCCCCGACGCTGACGACCAGGTTGACCACCGTAACACTCTGCATGCCGCCAAAGCCGGGCACCGTCTCCAGCAGATGATGGGCATTCCAGGCGGCGCTGGAGAAGCTGGCCCAAAGGCCGCCCACCAGATACACCACCAGCATGCCGATGCGTCCCAGGCGTTGCTCGGACAGCGGGCCGACGATCATCAGCATATACATATTGGCGACCAGGTGCATTAGTCCGCCATGCAGGAACATATTGCTCAACAGGCGCCAGTAATCGCCGGTCAGTGACAGCACCGCCAGGTTGCCCCCCCAGTTTTGCAGGTCGCGGCTGTTGAAATCAATCAGATTGCCGCCGCTCAGGGCCACCAGCAGGTAGAGCACGACATTGAGGGCGATCAGTGCGGCGGTGGGCCAGGGGAATGATGAAGAAGGCAAGTAGCGTGAAGTCTGCATAGGGGTCAGTGTGCAATGCTGGGAAGGACAAAGGCGGACGCCGGCAAGAAGCGGCGCTGCATGGCGCCATGTTACAGCGAGTGGCGCTCATCTGGCGGCGGCTGCCTGCGTTCGGGGCAGCGCGTTAATATGTCTGTTTCCATTTCTCCCGCAACGGATTGATCTCATGCGCGTTATAGAAATCTCTCAGCCCGGTGGCCCGGAAGTGCTGGTATTGGCAGAACGGGATGTGCCAGTTCCTGCGCCTGGGGAAGTTCTGATCAAGGTTCATGCTGCCGGCATCAATCGGCCGGATCTTTTCCAGCGCCAGGGCAGCTATCCGCCGCCGCCTGGGGCCTCGGATTTGCCGGGGCTGGAGGTCGCAGGGGAAATCGTGGGCGGCGACATCGAGGCTGGCGGTTGGCAGCTGGGCGACAAAGTATGCGCACTGACCGCTGGCGGCGGCTATGCCGAGTATTGCGTGGCGCCTGCCGGGCATTGTCTGCCTGTTCCCGATGGCTGGAGCATGGTTGAAGCCGCCGGCCTGCCGGAAACGGCGTTCACGGTGTGGAGCAATGTCTTTGATCGTGGCCGTTTGGCAGCAGGGGAAAGCCTGCTGGTTCATGGCGGGGCCAGCGGCATCGGCGTGACAGCCATCCAGATTGCCACGGCGCTGGGGCATCAGGTCT
The DNA here is from genome assembly GCF_965139615.1 of Kerstersia similis. NCBI lineage: Bacteria > Pseudomonadati > Pseudomonadota > Betaproteobacteria > Burkholderiales > Alcaligenaceae > Kerstersia > Kerstersia similis. The sequence continues at coordinate 39,711 of NZ_CBCSIQ010000007.1, read as the reverse complement.
ATGCGACGGTGGGCAGCGATGAGCGCGTACAGGCCGTGCAGGCATTGGGGGCCGTGCGTGGCATCAATTACCGCACCGAGGATTTCGTGGCTGTGATCAAAGAAGCGACGGCGAGCCGCGGCGTGGATGTGATTCTGGACATGGTGGCGGGTGACTATGTGCCGCGCAATCTGAAATGTCTGGCCGAAGACGGGCGTGCCGTGTGTATAGCCGTGCTGGGTGGTGCGCGCGCCGAGGTGAATGCCGGATTGATCATGCAGCGTCGTCTGACCTTGACGGGTTCGACGCTGCGCCCTCGCAGTGTGGCTTACAAAACGGAAATTGCACGCCAGCTGCGCCAGCAGGTATGGCCGCTGCTGGCCGCAGGGCGGGTGCGCCCGGTGGTTCATGGGGTGTTTGACTTCGAGGCGGCTGCACAGGCGCACGCCATCATGGAAACCGGTGGGCATACGGGCAAACTGGTTCTGAAACTGCAGGATTGAGTGACCGGAAGGCAAGCGCGGAAACGGGGTGGCAAAAAGGGCAGGGCGTGAGGCCAGAACCTGAAGGGAGCATCTGGCGGCTGGGTGACCTGAGGTGACGGTCTTTTTTGTCCGATTCAGCGTGATCAAGAGGCTGCAGGCGCTTGCGCCGGTTTTTTTATCGGACAAGGGCGGCTTTCCCTCGCCATTGGGCGGGCCGACAGGATACAATCCTGCGTTTATCCCGATTTCGCAATACTGACGCATGAACGCAGAAAATACTCGCAAGCGCCTGGTGCTGGGCAATTGGAAATTGCATGGCAATCTGGCTGACAATGCCACGCTGCTGGCCGCCGTCCGCGCCGGTGCTGTTGGCTTGACGGCCGACATTGGTGTTTGTGTGCCATTTCCGTACTTGGCCCAGGCGGGTGCCGCTTTGGCTGGTTCCCCGGTTTCCTGGGGTGCGCAGGATGTCAGCACGCACGAAAAAGGCGCCTATACGGGCGAGGTTTCCGCCCCGATGCTGGCAGACCTCGGTTGCCGCTGGGTGTTGGTTGGCCACTCCGAGCGCCGCAGCTACCATGCCGAAAGCAATGACTATGTGGCAGCAAAGGCTGCCGCGGCGCTGAAATCAGGCTTGACGCCGGTGGTGTGCGTGGGTGAAACGCTGGAGCAGCATCAGGCAGGCAATACGCTGGCGGTCATCGCCGAGCAATTGGCACCGGTGCTGGCGCTTGGTGCAGATCAGGTCGCCCGGCTGGTGGTCGCCTATGAACCGGTCTGGGCCATCGGCACAGGCCTGAGCGCCACGCCGGAGCAGGCGCAGGAAGTTCATGCCGCCATACGCGCGCAACTGCGCACGCTGGGCGCTGCTGCGGCTGAAGTACGAATTCTCTATGGTGGCAGCGTCAAGCCCGCCACTGCTGCTGGTCTATTTGCGCAGCCAGACATTGATGGCGGCCTGATCGGTGGCGCGGCACTGGTGGCAGATGATTTTCTGCAGATTGCCGCAGCATAAAAGTTTCTGGAGCTATTAAAAGCATGTCTTCAATCTACACGTTGTTGCTGGTCGTTCAAATCATTTCCGCTTTTACCATCATCGGTCTGGTGCTGATGCAGCACGGTAAGGGCGCTGATATGGGTTCTTCTTTCGGCAGCGGTTCGGCCGGCAGCCTGTTCGGCGCAACGGGTGCGGCCAACTTCCTGTCGCGCACGACCAAATGGGCAGCCGTGCTGTTCTTTGCCGTTACCACCGGCCTGGCATACTTCAGCTATGCACCCAGCCGCGCCAAGGAAAAAGTGGAAGAAAGCGGCGTGATGCAAGGTTATCAAGACCTTTCGGTTCCGCAACTGGGTGATACGCCTGTGAACAATGCGGGTGGTGCCGCTGCGGTGCCGTCGGCGCCGGTCACGCCTGCTGTGCCGGAAGCTGCGGTGCCCGCTGTGTCGGTTCCGGTTGCGCCTGTTGCACCTGCCGCCGAAGCCGCGCCCCAGCAGGAGGCAAATGAGGTGGAATCCGCACCTGTTGCTGAAACGCAAGCGCCTGCTCCCGTAACGCCTGCCAGCGAGCCGGAAGTGGAAAGCCAGGCAGCGGACACGCAGCCCGAAGCGGCCGCGCAGCAATAAGCATGGTGGGGCAGCTTGCCCCCGGCGGGCCATGTCCGGCATGGATATGCGCATGCCCGGTTCTGGCCTAAGTCGCCTATCGAAAAACAGCCTATCGAAAAATTTCGATAGGCTGTTTTAAAAATAAAATACCGTGCTATAATTTAATGCTTCACACCACTGTGGTTGTGAAGGAAGTAAAGATTGGTGCCAGTGCCGTCGTGGTGGAATTGGTAGACACGCTATCTTGAGGGGGTAGTGGCGAAAGCTGTGCGAGTTCGAGTCTCGCCGACGGCACCAAATCAATATAGTCTGTTGATGATAAAAAAATAAAAACGATTAGAAATCAACAGGTTTCATAGTATCTGCTTGCAGCAGAATGGGCAGGGAAGAGCAATTTCCCAAATACAGGCCCCATTTATCGGCCCCATTTTTGCGATCTACCTCATCTGATCCAAACTGGCCGGCATTCAAAAAAGATTTCTCAGGTCGGCATCATTGATGTAGGTACAGCGTTTCCGTAACGCTCAACGATGGCAACATTCCAAGATATCACCGCGTGCGGGTTTGCCTGGTGCGGGCACTGCTCGCTTAGACCTCATGCCTATTCGTGTGGCGCTGTCTTGATCGGATTAGGGGTTGTTGCCTTCCGTTTGCCCAGCGCCCGATTGCAGCTGTCTTGAAAAAAAGCCTGAACCCGGTGCAATACCGGATTCAGGCTTTCGTACGTCATTTGCTTTTTCTGGCGGCGTTCATGGCCAAGTGCTGTAGAACGCTGCCCCGGCGTCCATTATTTCGCAGCCAGCAGCACCTTGGAGCCATCGGTAGTGCTGCCCGCCAGCGTGGCGAGATTCACCACCTTGACCGTCGTGCCTTGCATCAACTCTTGAAGATCAAAGCGGACATAGTTCATGTTGGCATAGGTGCGCACATACATTTGCCGGCGATTGAGGTCGGTCAGCGTGGTCCAGGACGTGTATTCCGTGGTGTATCCCGGCTGTCCGGCGACATCAGGCACCGGAATGCCGGCGACGTTTGTCTCGGTACTTTTGTCGATGGTGATGCCACGGGGCCGGTCAAAGTTATTCATGATATGGGCCAGGGTGATCAGCGCCTTATCGTGGTTATCCACTTTTTCTGCGAAGTGCGAGTAATACACGGCTCTGACAAAGCGGCCGACAGAGGTATTGGAGGCGGGCAGTCCAGCGGTTGCAATGCCGGAATCAGGCTGTTGGAATACCTTGCCGTTGACTTCCCAGCTGGATTGATCCTTGTTGGTCAGGAATGAGTAATTGTCCAGATTGGTCATGTGCCACGGAAAGGTCGGACCATTGGTCATGACGCCTACCGGATTGTCATACACATGCTGCGCGCCATCGCTGTATTCGATCACAATGGACTTGCCCGTTGCATCATGCAAGGCATAATGGAACGGCGTTTTGATCTGGTTGTGGGGCAGCAATGCCGTGACCAGAACCGGTTGTGTTTCCAGGGCTGCCTTGACATCGGCAACGGTATCAAACTGCGAGAGGGTCCAGGCGCCGAGATCTATCGCGGCCAAGACGGCCGTGGTTTGGCTGGCCGCGTTGGCCGGGCCGTCTGTGCTGGGGAAGGCGAGCAGGCTGAATGTCAGGCCTTTGTCATTGACGCCCTGGATGGCCTTGAACTGTCCGTTGACCGGATCCGGGATGCCAATCGAAACGAAGGCATTCTTGGCCTGGAAGTCCAGGACATGATGCTGATCCGCCTGGGAACCGAAGCCTGTGCCGATGGGATAGTAAGCTACCTGGTATGGCAGCTCCATGGCCAGTTCCAGCGTGCGGCCGGCATAGGAAGCACCCTGGCCGTCGGTGTAGAGCAACGACGTGCACGCCTGGCTCATGCTGGGAAGCAGCATGGCCATTGCGCTGGCAAGTAGGGTACGTTGCACCGTCAGTTTCAATCCCATCGTATTCTCCGAAAAAAAACGTCAATGAATCAAGCGTCATATCCGACCGTATGACGATCCTTACCCACGACAGGAGAAAGTGCCCGGTTTCGGGCACTCTCTCATTCGCGGGGCAATATGAAAGGGAAAATCATGCTGTCTAAAAGACTAACCTTGCTGGTTGCAGGCGGAATCGAGATACGGTAACAAAATAATACGTATATACCCTTAGGGAGAGATGGCCTGCCAGGGTGAAGCAGTGGATATCGGCCGTGTATAGCGGCTGTGAGCGTCAGCACAGATTTATGTGGCCGGGAGGATCGCTTTTCCGTTGGGCGATGCTGTACAAGAGGCAACTGTGGTCAAATCATGCCCTATCTCAACAGGCGTCCGGCGCCATAGGGCTTGCGCCTGCATTGTGCTTATGATGAAGCGCCATTATTTTTCCCAGCGTCACGCCCCCCGTACAGCCTGTCGCGGGATGGCCTGGTTGCGCGTGCTGGGGCGCGCGCTGGCGGTATGTGTGCTGGCCGGTTTCGTGGCCTGGGGAGCCTTGGCATTATGGTTTCAGGCGGGTTCCCCATGGCGTTGGCCGGCCTTGGTGTTGTGGCTGGGGGTGGGGGCTGCTGCCGTCGTGGTGCTTGCCGCCGGCCGCTCCAGAGATGCGCCGGTACGCGGCCCTTTGTGGGCACGCAGGTCTCGCGTGTCGGGCTGGATACTCGGCCTGATGTGCGTCGCGGCGGTGCTGATGCTGGGATGGTGGAGCAGTTTGCAGCCTTCGCATGAGCGCATTTGGGCAGATGATGTGGCCCAACTGCTGGAGGCGGAGGTGGATGGCAGCCATGTCACCTTGCGCAATGTGCGTAATTTCGATTGGCGCAGCGAGACGGATTACACGCCACGCTGGGAAACACGTGAATATGATCTGGACCAGCTGGTGTCTGCAGACCTGTTGCTGTCTTACTGGATGGGCCCGGCGATTGCTCATACCTTGGTGTCGTTTGGCTTTGCAGATGGGAAGCAACTGGTGTTCTCGCTGGAAATCCGCAAGGAAAGCCATGAGTCGTTTTCCGCCATTGCCGGTTTTTTCCGCCAATATGAGGTGGTGTTGATTGCCGCCGATGAGAATGACATCGTCAGGGTACGAACTAATGCGCGCGGGGAAGAGGTACAGCTGTACCGGTTGAATTTGACGCCCGAGCAATTGAAAACCGCTTTTCTCGGCTATCTGGAACAGGCCCAGGCCATACGCCAGGAACCGCGTTTCTATAACACGCTGACCAGCAACTGCACGACGATCGTGATGGATCTTGCCAGGCAGATCGCCGATGGCCTGCCGCTGGACTATCGCGTCTTGCTGTCAGGCTATTTTGCCGAATATGCCTACGAACAAGGTGCACTGGCGCCGGGGCAGGATTATGCCGCCTTGCAGTCTGCTGGCGATATTACCGCGCGCGCCAGGGCGTTCACCGGAACACCGGATGCGTTTTCCGGGGCGATACGCCAGGGCATCCCAGGCATCCCGGGCATTCCGCCAGCAGGCGAGGCGGTGACGCCATGAAGGCTTGGAATGCGGTGAGGGCCGCCCGTTGGGTGGGCATGATTGTCGCTGCTGTCATGTTGAATGGCTGTGGCCTGTTGAGCGAGTTTCAGCCCTCGGTCGTCATCAAGCCCATGACGGCCAATGAGTACATTACGCTGCAGCGCGGCGACATTCTGACGACCGGCAAGTTGAGTGAAAGAACGGCCCAGACGATTCGAGTGACCGGGCTGGATCAGGGCGCTTGCGCGGTGACGGCATCGGCGGCCTGTATCCAGGCGATGTCCGACGTGGAGGGCGTACTGGATGAACAGCGTATGTCGGCTTTGTCCGAGCTGTGGTTGCAGGTGGCGATGAGGGGCGTCAGGGATACGAAGCATGACGACCCCAGCGGCCTGACCCCCTGGATGGAAGCCGCTCGCCATGCCTATGCCTACCTGTTCTTCACCCCGCGCAGCCCAGGCGAACGCGCTTTTGAAGACCGGCAGACGCAGGTGCGGGATTGGTACAACTACGCAGTGCAGGAGGCCGTCGCCCGGATGTTTGCCGTCCGCCGCAATCAACCGGTGGCTGCCGACAGTACCCAGACACGTTTCCGGCTGGGGGAGTGGTTGCTGGATGTCGATCTTGCCGTGCGCCTGCCCGAAGGGGTGGATATGGTCAAGGAGCTGGTGCCTGCATCGTCGCTGTCATTCCAGGGCTTGCGCAGTATCTACCGGCGCGACGGTTTCGGCGCGGAGCTGGTGGCGGTGATGGAGGAGCCGGCCTGGGGTGGGGATGGTGCCAATCGGGCCTTGGACAGCCGGTTGGAAGATAGTGCCGAGGCCACTCAGGAGATGGCGCAACATCGTGCCGCAAAGCCTGTGCCGCCTGCTGCGGACGAGGCCGGACAGACCCGGCGCAACGCTGAAGAGGCTCAGCGCAAGCGTCGCTGGGCGCAATGGCGGACGGCCTCCTGGAGCGAAATGCCTTCGCCCAACATCACCGTGGTGTTCCGCTTTGCAGGGCAGACCTTGGAGGAAGTGTTGGCCACGCATGAGGTCGAGGTCAGCGTGCATGATCCGCTGGTCGAGCGCGAGTTGACGCTGGACGATGAATCTGTCCCGCTGGCAGGCAATTTCACTGCGGGTTATGGGCTCTGGCTGGCACGCTCGGGCTTCAACCGGCAGTCATTGAGCAATTTGTTCGGGCGCGAGGACGGCATCGAGCGGCCCCATCTCTATATGATGCAGCCTTATGACCCGAACCGGCGCATTATCCTGATGTTGCATGGCCTGGCCAGCAGCCCGGAAGCCTGGGTCAATGTTGCCAATGAAATCATGGGCGATGAGGCTTTGCGTGAGGAGTTCCAGGTCTGGCAGGTCTATTACCCGACCAACTTGCCGCTCGTCTTCAATCACGTGGCGATCCGGCGCCTGCTGGAACGTACGCTGCATCATTTCGATCCCGAAGGCACGGCGCCTGCGTCAGACGGGCTGGTGCTGGTGGGGCACAGCATGGGCGGCATGATTTCACGCATGATGATCTCTTCTGCCGATGAGCAACTGTGGGATTGGGCGCTGAAGGAGCATCCCATGGATCCCGAGCGTCTTGAACGCCTGCGGCCCAAGGCCGACCCCATGCTGAGGTTCGAGCCTTTCCCTGGGGTGGAGCGGGCCATACCTTGGTGCGCTGGATTGCGAGCTTTATCCGCCTGCCTTTGACCATTCTGGAAAATTTCGACGATGCGCTGCAGGCAAGGGCGTCCGGTGATGGCTCAGGGCGGGCACGCGTCAGCGTTCCCACCAGCATCGACAACCTGAATGAGCAGGACGCCTTTGTGAGGACGGCCGCAGATTTGCCCATATCCCGTGCGGTGCGATATCACTCCATCATTGCGCGCCAGCAGCCGGAAGGGCCGCTGGCGGAAAGCGATGATGGCGTGGTGCCATATCGCAGCTCGCATTTGCCGGATGCGGTATCCGAAAAAATCATTGTGGCCGGGCATAGCGTCCAGGAAACGGCCGCTGCCATTCTGGAGCTGCGCCGAATTCTGCATGAAGATATTGCCCAACAGCGGCAGGGCAGCGCCAATCACGACAAGCAGCCAGCCGCGATGCCGGCGACAGCGCCTGAATCGTCCGTTCCGCCGGATGCCGCATCGGCGGCCTTGCCGCTTCGGTCGGCCCACTCAGGTGATGAGCCGGGTGTGCTGAGGATGCGCCTGGGGCCGGCCAGCCCCTGAGGCGTCCGGGGTCAGTAGCGCTGCAGCCAGTAGCGGTAGGATGGCGGTAGCAGCGCGGCGGCATTGTCCTGATGCAACGCACGGGCCGTCGCATAAGACCAGTGCGGGTTGGCAAGATGGCCTTTGCCGATCTGCACCAGATCCAGCTGGTGGCTGGCGATCAATCGTTCCGCCAGGGCGGGGTCATCCATGCCCCAGGCGCTGGAAACCGGCAGGCCGGTTTCGTTGCGGACGCGCTCGGCAACCGGTGCGAGAAAACCTGGCGTTTTCCAGGGGATCTGCGTGCCGGGAATGGTAAAGCCCGCACTGACACTGAGCAGATCTAGGCCTGCGTTCTTGAAATGCCGGGCCAACACAATGGCATCGGCGACGGTCTGTTCGTCCTGGCCATCGTATTCGATCACGCCAAAGCGCGCGGTGAGAGGCAGATGTTCAGGCCAGACGGCGCGCACGGCTTCCAGGGTTTCCAGCAGGAATCGGTTGCGGTTTTCAGCCGTACCGCCATATTGATCCTGACGCTGGTTGCTGTGTGGAGAAAAGAAAGTTTGCCCCAGGTAGCCATGCGCGAAATGCAGCTCCAGCCATTCGAAGCCGGCATCGCGGGCGCGCCGTGCCGCCTCTGCAAAATCCTGGCGGACGCGGGCGATGTCGTCCAGCGTCATGGCACGCGGCACCTTGGGTAGCTGGGCGCCGAAAGCCAGCGCGGAGGGGGAGATGGTTTCCCAGCCACGCGGGTCGCCTTCCGGAATGTGGTCGTCGCCTTCCCAGGGGCGGTTGGCGCTGGCTTTGCGGCCGGCGTGCGCAATCTGGATGCCGGGAACGGCACCGCCGGCCTTGATGGCGGCGGCAATCGGAGCGAGCGCTGCGGCATGGGCATCAGACCAGATGCCTGCGCAAGCGGGCGTAATCCGGCCTTCCGGCGAGACGGCGGTGGCTTCGACGATGACCAGCCCGGCACCTCCGCGGCCCAGGCCGGCATAATGGACGTGGTGCCAGTCGTTGACCAGACCGTCAACAGCCTGATACTGGCACATGGGCGGCACCGCAATGCGGTTGCGCAAGCTGACATCTTTCAGTTGAAATGATTGAAACAGGGCAGACATGAGGGTTCCTGGGAGGGCTGGACGGGTCAAGGGCAAGTCAGGCGGGCAAGGCGGGTGTCAGGCGCCGGCAGTAATTAGCGCGGGCAAATCTGCCATGTCCTGGAAAATATGGCTGGCGCCGGCATCCCGCAGTTCCTGGGCAGAACTATGCCCCAGGCCGCCCGGGCTGTAGCCGAAAACGGTCGCGCCGGCAGCGACACCCGCGCGGGTGCCAGTGACCGTGTCTTCGACAACGGCGCAGCGGGCCGGGTCCGCCCCCAGCAATTTGGCCGCAGCCAGATAGACGTCGGGATAGGGCTTGTTGCGCGCTTGTTCATGCCCGCTGCAGATGCGTTCCTGGAAGTAGTCGTACAGGCCGGTTTTGCGCAGCTGCAATTCCACTTTGCGGCGGTCTGCGCCGGAAGCCACGGCAATGCGGCCATCCAGCGTCTGATGCAAGGACTGCACCGCGCGGCCGGCGCCAGGAATTTCCAGCAGTTCGGTTTCCAGTGCGGCATTGCGGCGTTGCCAGAACTCGGCCAGCCAGGCATCGGTGACGGGTTTGCCGGTGTGGGATGTGATAAGGGCGGATTCATCACGGACCGTCTTGCCGGTGAAGATGCGGGAGGCTTCTTCCAGGCTGATCGCCCAGCCCTGTTCCGCCAGCATTTCTGCCAGGACGCGATGGGTGATGGGTTCGGAATCGACAAGCACGCCATCACAGTCAAACAGGATGGCGTCAAAACAGGCGGTGCGGGTCATGGCAACAGTGAAGGCAAACGGAGGGAGGGGAACGAACCCGCCTGCAGTCGGTGCGGGTTCAGGCGTATCGGATCGTGGTGCGATTCTGCCAAGAATACTGCATCTGCAATGTTGGGCCGCCTATGCCCACAGGGCCGGCCAGGGCTTCCGGCCAGCCCAGCGGCATCAAAGGCTCAGGTGCTCATAGACGATGCTCAGACCCACCAGAATCAGGATGACACCGCCGGCCAGTTCCGCCCAACGGCCGACCAGGCGCTTGAGTACGCGGCCCAGCATGATGCCCAGCGTTACCATGACCATGGTGGCCAGGCCGATCATCACGGACGTTGAGACGATGCTGGCATCAATAAACGCCAGGCTGATGCCGACGGCCATGGCATCTATGCTGGTGGCCAGGCCTGCCAGGGCCAGCGCCCAGACGCTCTGGCGACCACGCCGGGCACAGGCTTCATCGCCAGCACCGGATTCTGCCGGCTGCAGGCTGCGCCAGATCATGTGAGCGCCCAGCATCAGCAGCAGGCCGAAGGCGACCCAATGATCCCAGCTTTCTATATAAGGCGCAGCGGCGCGGCCCAGCAGCCAGCCGATCAGGGGGGTAATGGCTTCGACCACGCCGAAGATCAGACCAACGCGCATGGCTTCGGTCAGGCGGGGTTTGTGGAGGGCAGCTCCCTTGCCGACAGCGACGGCAAATGCGTCGGTGGACATGGCCAGGGCGAGCAGGAGGGTTGAAGCAAAATTCATGGGGCACCATAGTGAGTGTCGGAAACCTGGACACAACAGACAAGCCCGACAACTACTTGGCTGTTGTGTTCATGGTCTCGCCGAGCACTATGGCTGCACGCGCCACGGTGAAATCACCGAGTATGTTGACGCGTGCGCTTCCTAGGGTGGAAGTAGGCTACTCCCCATTACTGCGGCGGATCATAGCATGGATCACTGCGGTGGCAAGTGATAGGTACGTGCGCGGTAGGCCCAACTGGGCCAGATGACATGGCCCAGCGCCTTGCGTGCCAGGGCTTCGTCGGTGGCAACTGCTTCCTGGCCTGCCGGCGTCCAGTGGTATTGCTGGGGTTCGAGGCTGGGGCGCAGCACCAGCAACTGATCACCTTGCAGATAACCATAGTTGTCACCGAACTGCATGATGGCGCGGTCAGGGCTGCGCACGGTCAGGTCGCTGCCTATCATGGGATGTTCGCTGGAAATGCCGATCAGGGAGAGCAGCGTCGGCGGCAGGTCGATCTGGCTGATCAGGCGCTCATCGCTGCGTGGCGAGATGCTGCCGCCAAGAATCAGCGCGGGGATATGGAAACGCTCGACAGGGATATCGGTGGCGCCATAGACGCGGGCATCGTGATCGGCGACAACCAGAAATATCGTATCTTCCCAATAGGGGCGGGTGCGTGCTTTTTCGAAGAACTGGCCCAGCGCCCAATCCGCGTAACGGACGGTGTTTTCAACGGTGTCGGGTTCGCCGTCAGGGCTAATGCGGCCCTCAGGATATTCCCAGGGCGAGTGATTGGACACGGAGAAGGCCAGGATGAACTCGGGCTTGCCGCGTTCCTGCATCAGCAGGTGATCCAGCTCGGTGAACATATCTTCATCGGCCGCACCCCAGGAGCCGACAAAGCTGGGTTTGGTGGAAAAACGCGGCAGATCGACGACTTCCTGGAAGCCGTTGCCGAGGAAAAAGCCGCGCATATTGTCGAAGTGGGCTTCGCCGCCATACAGGAAGCGCGAACCATAACCCTGCCGCCCCAGCAATTCCGCCAGTGTGAAAAAGCCGGTCTGGGCATTGGGCATCTTGACGACGGCTTCCGAGGGGGTCGGCGGGAAGCCCGTGGTGAGCGCTTCCAGGCCACGCACCGAGCGTGTGCCGGTGGCATAGGTGCGGGTGAAGTACCAGCCTTCTTTGGCGAGGGCATCCAGATGCGGTGTCAGGTTTTGTCCCCCCAGGCTGCCTACGAATTGTGCGCCCAGGCTTTCTTCCACGATCAATACCAGATTGCGGGGCCGTTCGACGGCAAGGCTGGCGCGCTGTTCATGCAGGGTCGGGATCTGCGGGTCGCTAGGTTGGGCGGGCAAGCCTGCCGAGGTACGCACGATTTCGATGGCTTCTTCGGTGGGCATGCTGCCATACAGGGATTCCGCCGATCGTTCGTCCTTCATGCGGTAGGCGGCATAGGTGACGCTGTAGAACGAATTCAAGGCCAGCGAGTTCACCATGGCGTCGTTGGCGAAAGCGACTGTCGAGGGGTTGATGGGACGATGCTGCAGCGTGCCGCGTATCGAGATGAAGGCCAGCGCGGCAAAGACCACGCTGAGGACGGGACGCCAGCCCCAGGCAAGGCGGGTATCCGGTTTGGCGTTCATGGGGAACAGCTTGATGCCGATCCAGAGTAGAGCGACGACGCCGATGATGGCTGCGCCCACGCTGAGCTTGTAGCCTGTCCAGAGCATGGACAGCACTTCTTCCGGGTAGATGAGGTAGATGAAGAACAAGCGGTTGGGGCGGGTGTCGTATTCGGCAAGGAATTGCGGCGTGGCCGCTTCCATGATCGCCAGGAGCAGCCAGCACACCCGGAACCAGATCGCCGTCCAGCGCGTGGCGCGGGGGCTATGTCCCAGCCAGGGAGACAGGAACAGCGGCAGCGCCGCGAGCATGCCCAGCATGGCCAGGTCGATCCGTAGCCCGCCGAACCAGATACGCCAGAAGTCCGCAACAGCGTGGACGCGATCCCATTGCCACAGTGCCAGTCCGGTGCGGGAAATAAAAAACAATATCAGACTGGCTATAAGAAATCGTAGGGTGAGCTTCAGCATAAAGGCGATGATCCTGGCAGGATTCTGAAAGACAGGGCAGTGGGAAAAACCGGATGCCGGAGAAGACGACGCCCCCCAATCCTGATAGGGGCGCACGATGCGAGCGGATTGGACTGTAATGCAGCGAAATAATTCCCGGCAAGAAAAAAAATGTTCTCGTTTTGTTAAGAATCGCTCCTGCAAGACGGGAAATGTCCGAGCTGGACATAAAAATCGTCTTACGCTGAAATAAGGGCGTACAGGCGCGGATAAGGGCCTGCAAAGCCTATTTTCCGTGAGAGGGAAATGAAGGTTCCGCCAGCGTATCGGGCAGGTAGCAAGCTGCTGCGTCGATTTGCGCCAGGTCAAGCCGGCATGATGCTGGCAGGGTATGCTTGCTGTGACAGTCGGTATTGGCCGACCTTAAGGGATAGGTAGGAATTCATGACTAACGGCACATTGCTGATTATTTTTGTCGCCAGCCTGATTATTTTCATCTTCGGCTTCGGTCTGCGTGACCGGAACGCGGGTTTGGCTTTGCTGGGAATTAGCTTGATGGGTGTGCTGTTCGCATCCATCTACAAGGCATACATGACGTTCAATTAGACGTCGCGGCGAATCGCCGTCATCGGGAAAAGCCAGGCAGCCAGGTTGCAGCCTGGCTTTTTTTGCATGTTTGCCCGTTGTCTGTCTATGCCCCTGCCGGGGCCGTTGCCGTTGTCGCCGCCGGCTCTGTGCTGGCCTGCCGGTAATAGCCGGGGGTATGGCCGGTCCAGCGCCGGAAAGAGCGATAGAAAGTATTGGGGTCATCGAACCCCAGTTCCAGGGCAATATCGGCAATCGGGTCGTCTGTCATTGCAATACGTTGAATGGCAATATCGCGGCGCAAGCCGTTTTTGATGCCCTGGAAGGTATGGCCTTCCTCGCTCAGCCGGCGGCCCAGGGTGCGCGTAGAGAGCCCCAGCCGGCTGGCGACGATTTCCAGGGCCGGCAGATCCGGCAGCGCGGCGGTCAGCACACGCCTGACTTCGCGGCTGACCAGGCCATGGCCGAGATCGGTATGCAACCAATCCAGCGGGGCGCGTGCCAGGAAACTGCGCAGTTCGGGCTTGCGGCGCCGGATGGGCAGGTCCAGATAATCCCGCGGAAAGGAAAACTGCGGGCGTTCCTGCTCGAACTGGGGAATGCCGTGAAACAGCTGGATGTAGTCCTGCGCGCGCGCGCCGGCGGGGAAGGCGAAATGCAGCAGGGTCAGTGGCAAGTCATCGGCGATCAGCCATGAGGCGATGCCGTGGGTCAGCTTGAGCAACAGAAACTGGCCGGCTTCGTCAGGGAGCCGGTGGCCATCCGTCGCGTGAACGCTGATGTGCGCCAGGCTGGCGTCGCGCCGCAGGCGCAGGCGGAAATCGTCGAACAGAATATGGAACAGATGAGTATAGCGGTGCAGGGCGACACCCAGCGTCGGTGCGTCCAGCAAGCCCAGCATCAGGAACTTGAGGGTGCCTGGCCTGGCCGGACGCAGGAACAGTCCCAGGTGCTCATCCGCCATATCCGTCGCCAGCTGGCGGTAGGTCGCGGCCAAGGCTTCGGGGGTCAAAGGCGCTGCGCCGGCCAGGTAAGGCTGCGCCATGGATAGCGCTTGCCGGCCCGATACCTCAGGCGCCCGCAGGAACAATTGCTCCAGCAGGTCGGGCGAAAGGTGGACGGCTAACGGGTCTGCGCGGTGTGGCATGGAAACGGTGCGTGGCGAAGGCTGGTAGCATTGTAGGGCTTTCGATTCATGAGGGGCAGTTTGCGCCGGGGGGCGGGCAAGCTGGCAGGGCAGCAAGCATCAGCGCTTGAAAGGCCGGGCACGCAGGAAATTCGCGGGGAATGAGGGGAAACATGAGCGAAATGGGGGAAATGCAGGGGCAGGGCAGGCAATGGCGGGATGACCGCCACCGGTATGGTCTTGTCACCAGGATGCTGCATGGCGCCATGGCATTGCTGTTTGCCTGGCAGTTCCTGGGAATGGCGGTCAAGCTGTCGCAGGGCCGCACGCCGCTGGCATCGTTTTTTGTCGGTACGCATGCGCCGGTCGGTACGCTGTTGCTGATACTGCTGATGATTCGGGTGCTTTGGGCAGGCAGCAATCTACGCCAGCGTCCGCCGCAAGGGCAGGGCTGGCAAGCCATGGCCGCGCGTATCGGGCATGGCTTGCTGTATCTGCTGATGCTGGTGGTGCCGCTGCTGGCCGGGCTGCGCGCCTACGGCTCGGGCCGTGGCCTGAACATCTGGGGCTGGCAGGTGTTGCCGGCGACAGCTGAAAAAGTCGAATGGATGGTGGCGCCGGCCAATGCCCTGCATGGGGTGCTGGCCTGGTGCTTGCTGGGCCTGATCGGCGGCCATATCGCCATGGCGGTATGGCACCGCGTGGTACTGCGGGATGGCGTGATGGCGCGCATGTTTGGACGCTTGCGTTAGCGCTGGGCGGCGCCTGTCTTCCGGGCGTTCTGTATGTACGGCCGGCTTGGCGGGTGGTCACGGTACCGAGGCGGGCGCCGTGACGGCCGGAAGCATTCAGTGCCGTTTAGCCCTGTCCCTGCGTGGCAGGCCAGACATGTTCGCCCAGATTCAGCATCAGGCGGTTGGCCCAGGCAAAGATTGCGATGCTGTGGATACCGTCCAGGATTTCAGCGGCAGTCAGGCCTGCGGCATAGAGCGCCTGCAGGCTGTCCGCGGTCAGTTGTTCGGGGTGACGGGTCAAGGTCAGCGCCAGTTGCACGATGACCCGTTCGCGCGAATTGGTGCCGGCAGTGTCGGGGTCTTCGAAGACTTGCGCAATGACATCGTTGCGCTTGGCCAATTGCTCGAAGCGCTGCGCATGCACCGAGGCGCAATAGACGCAGCCGTTGACGCGTGACACTACCGTGCTGGCCAGTTCCCGTTCTGCGCGCGACATGCCGCCAGGGGCATACATGATGGCATTGAAGACCGTGGAGCGTTCCTGCAGGATGCGGGGCTGCTGCACCAGCGCCAGGTAGTAGTCGCTGGTTTTGGCGGACGGATGGCTGGCTTCCAGAATGGCTAGCTGTTCCGGTGTGGCCTGATCCAGCTGCAATACCGGTACCCAGGCTTTCCAGTCCAGGCTGGCGCTGGTGTAGCCATTGATTTCCAGGGGCTCGCCGGGCTTGGGGAGATGGGCCGGGTGGACGAACGGGACGCTGTCGGCAGCGGCCGCTGCCAGGTCACTTGTGGGGGCGCTGCTGTGCTTGAGCGCATCCAGCCCGGCAATGACACGAACCTGGAAGGTGACGAAGGCGATCAATTGCGCCAGCGTGATGATGGCAGGCGCGCCCAGGCCGGCGGCCAGCAGTGTATTGATGGCGGCCTGGTCTCCATCAACCGGGCGGCGCGTCAGCTTGTCGGCGAAGGCCAGCGCAGCATCGGTGATGAGCGCCGAGTCTTCTGCGAGCCCGGATTCTTCCAGGCGTTCGGCATAATGGTGTTGCAGGGAGGCAATCCCGCTTAGCGCGGCGACCCGTTCTGCTACCTGCAGGCGTGTACGCAGGCCCAGGCCAGGCAGGGCCGGGTCGAACAGGGCATCGTAGCTGCCCTGGCTGGCCGCGACAATCTTTTCACGCCGGTGGCGCAAGGCCAGGGTGTCGGGATAGGCTTCCAGTTGTGTCAGTTGGTCGATCAGGTCCATATTGTCTCTGCGGGTCGTATCTGTCATTTTTTCTGTTTTTCAGTCGGCTGAACGCTCGGCTGCGCGGGCGGCCACGGCGCGCTCCAGGAACGCACGCACGCGCTGCCAGGAGTCGGCATCGGCACCTGCATTCACGGCGGGCGAGCCGCCAGTCGTGCTCAGGCGGCCCGATACCGGGTGGCGATAGATCAGTTGCGTGGTGGGCACGTAGGGGAACAGGATCGAGTGCCCGGCGCCTTCGTAGTCGTAGCGTTCAACAGGCCAGGGGTGGCCAAATTGTTCCAGGCGCTCTTCAACCATGCGGCCATACAGGCTGGACGGCCAGGAGCCATCATCCTGCCCCGAAAGCAGTATGACCGGGCCCTGGATGCGCTCCACCCGAATGCGGGCGCGTTCCACGGCGTCGGCATCCTGCAGGCCGGTGAGGATGGCCTGGGTGTGGCGGCGCGGTTCGGGGCCATGGTCCCACGGTTCCCAGGTGGCGGTACGGTTGTTTTCCCAGAGGTGCGGCAGCGGCTGGCCGCGCCACCACCAGGCCGGGCCATCGCGGCCCGTGGCCGGGTTGCACGCGTTTTGCGCGCAATGCACGACCGCGCCCGGCACGTAGCCGATCACTGCGCTGACCAGTTCCGGCATCAGCGACCCCAGCAGCAGTACCAGTTCGCCGCCGCGGGATTGCCCGCTCAAGGCAAGAAAGCCGTGCAGCGGGCGCACCCGGCGATGCAGCCATTGCAGGCCGCGCTCAAAGTATTCCAGGTGCGTATCGGAAATGTAGTCCGATAAGCCCGGTGCCTTGAAATATCCGAGCGCGAAGGCGGCATAGCCGTGCGACGCATAGAGCGCGGCACGAGGCTCATTGATGCCGCCGCCCGAGCCGTTCAGGATCAGCACGGCCGGGTGCGGGCCGGGCGTGGCCGGGGTATAGAGTGTGCCAACCAGCCCGTCTTCACGGATTTCCTCACGCTGCACGCCTTCGGCACGCAGCCGTTGCACCAGCGTGGTTCGCTCCGTGACTGCCGTACCGCGCAGCAACTGCAGCTCGGTACTGATGGGCGCGCAGGCTTCGGTATGGAAGACTTCGCGCGGAGCGCCTTCCTGTTCCGGTACCTGCGACCAGAGCAGGCCCATGGGTGACACACCGCTGTAGCTACCGTCCAGCGGCGCGTCACGGCTCAGGTCCACCTTGCCCTGGGCATCGGCGGTATAGCGTGCCTGGGCATGCCACATCACACCGGGGCCGCGCACGGTGCTGCTGCGCAGGGTGATGACTTCGCCCGGCGCGAGGCCCTGGACGGTGATGCGGCGAGGGACGTCGATCAGCGCGTCTCCGGGAGTGATGTCAAGCATGCTCATGGCTTTGCTCAGGCTCCTGTATATGGTGGTTGTGGCTTACTGCGGTTGCACCGGGCTGACTTGCAGCGCGGTCGTGCGGTCGCTGAGGAGAGGCTCTACCTTCAGGCCTTTCTTGGCGGCCCAGATGTTCTTGTAGTGGAACAAGGGGATCTGGCCGACTTCATCAGTAACGATCTTGGCTGCGTCCTGGAAAATGGCGGCGCGGCGTTCGGCATCGAACTCGGCATTGGCATCGTCCAGCGCCTTGTCCACGGCGGCATTGCTGTAGCGGCCCCAGTTGCTGATGCCACGGCCTTGCGCCGGATCATTGCTGGCCAGCGTCTGCAGCAGGCCATAACCGGCTTCGCCAGTACCGTTGCCCCAGGCCAGCACGCTCACAGCGAATTCGTTCTTGCCGGCGCGGCTGGCATAGACCGACCAGGGCACGACTTCTACATGTGTTTTCACGCCGATACGGGCCCAGAACTGCGCCACTGCCTGAGCGGTTTCAGGCGCTTGCGGGTAACGGTCGCCGGGCACGTGGATGGTGATCTGGAAACCTTCGGGGAAACCGGCGTCGGCCAGCAATTGCTTGGCCGCCGCGACATCGTAGGGAATCTCAGGGATTTCGGGGTTGAAGCCGAAACTGTCCTTGGGCATCCACTGGTTTGCAGGGGTAACGGTGCCTTGCAGAATGCGGTCCACGATGGCCTGGCGGTTGATGGCCAGTGACAGCGCCTGGCGTACGCGTACATCCAGCAGGGGGTTCTCAGGCAGCGGTTTGCCTGCGTTGTCCTTGATGAATTCATTGCTGCCGGGGCGGAAGCTGGGTTGCAGCAGCAGGACGCGCAGGCCGGGGTAGGTGTAAACCTCGACGGTCGGGGTGTTCTGCAGTTTGGCAACGTCGGTCACGGCAACTTTGTCGATGACATCGACATCGCCTGCCAGCAGGGCGGCGGTACGGGCTGCGCCGTTATTGATGTAGCGGTAGTTCACGCGCTCCCAGTGCGGGGCCGGCCCGCGATAGTCAGGGTTGCGCTCCATGACGGTGCGGTCGCCGGGCACGTAGGAAACAAATTTGTACGGGCCGCTGCCGACCACTGCCTTGCCGGCGTTGTAGTCGGGCGTGGTGCTCGATTCGCCCACATGCTTGC
Source organism: Kerstersia similis (assembly GCF_965139615.1). Lineage (NCBI taxonomy): Bacteria > Pseudomonadati > Pseudomonadota > Betaproteobacteria > Burkholderiales > Alcaligenaceae > Kerstersia > Kerstersia similis. Next base: position 21,134 of record NZ_CBCSIQ010000007.1, on the reverse strand, counting down.
TCACGACATAGATGGAAGCGATTTCCAGCGGCAGGTTGGGCGACGGGGCCTTGGTTTTGACGATCACCGTATGCGGGTCGGGGGATTCGACCGAAGCCACGGAACGCAGCGCGCCGGAATAGGATGCGACGGAGCCGGGCACGTTACGGGCGCGCTCGAACGAGAAAAGGATGTCTTCGGCACTGACCGGCGTGCCGTCCTGCCATTTGATCGCCGGATTCAGCTTGAATTCCCAGGTGGTCGGGTCCAGCGCTTGCCAGCTTTCGGCCAGGGCAGGCAGCAGTTTGCCGCCATCGCGCGACTCGACCAGGGAGTCCCAGAAGTGCAGCGCCAGGGAGCGGTCACCCGCATGGTTGTTGAGCTGCGGATCGACGGAAGAGATCGGGTCGGCAAAGCCTATGGTCAGGGTTTGCGCGAAGGTGGTACCGCTGACCAGCAAGGCGGCGGCCAGCACCGAGAGTTTGATGGATTTCATGGCCAGGTCCTTATTCCAGGTTGGAGGGGGAAAATACTTGCGGCATGGCAGTCAGGCCGCGTCGTTGAGATGACAGGCGCTGTAGTGGCGCACGGCTATCCCCTTGAGCTGCGGAACTTCCTGCCGGCAGCGCGGCATGGCCTGCGGGCAGCGGGGATGGAAGTGACAGCCCGCAGGCGGCGCCATCGGGCTGGGAATTTCGCCGCGCAGCGGGTTGAAGTGAACCTTGCGCACATCTATGCGCGGGATCTCCGCCAGCAGTGCGCGTGTGTAGGGGTGCTGCGGGTTGGCGAACAATTCATCCACCGGTGCGGTTTCCACGATACGGCCCAGATACATCACCGCCACGCGGTCGCACAGGTGGCGCACGACGCCCAGGTCATGGCTGATGAACAGATAGGACAGGCCCAGTTCTTCGCGCAGATCCATGAACAGATTGAGAATCTGTGCCTGGATTGAGACATCCAGCGCGGCAACGGCTTCATCGCAGACCAGCATGCGCGGCTGTACCGCCAGCGCCCGGGCAATGCCGATGCGCTGGCGCTGGCCACCGCTGAATTGGTGCGGATAGCGAAAGCGCAGGCGCGGATCCAGGCCGGCGCGTTCGAGCTGGGCGCAGACATAATCATCGGCGTCGGCATCATTCGTCAGGCCATGCAGGCGCGCGGCTTCACCGACGATGCGATTGACGCGCAGGCGGGGGTTGAGGCTGGAGAGCGGATCCTGGAACACCATCTGGATCGCCAGGCGGGCTTCCAGCCGTTGTGCCGAGCTCATGCTCCGGATGTCATGCCCCAGCAGTTTGACCTGTCCGGCACTGGCTTCCAGCATGCCGGCCGCGATCCGGCCCAGCGTGGATTTGCCACAGCCGGATTCACCAACCAGACCGACCACTTCGCCAGCTTGTACCGTCAGGCTGACGGAATCCAGGGCGTGCGTGACGGCGGGCGCTTGCTCCAGATGCATCCGGCGCATGAGGCGGCCCCAGGCACCAGGCTCGGGACGGGCGCCGAAATCCTTGCGGACAGCCTGGAGATCAACCAGGGGTGTCGAGGGCTGGGGGGATGCGGTCATGGCTGGACTCCTGCCGCGTCAGCGGAACGGCCTGGGAAAAAGCAGCGCACCGTGTGGGCCTGCACGCCGGCACGTGCTGGGGCCGCCGTCTGGATGGGCGGCGGGCTGGTACAGGCTGCGGCGGCGCGCGGACAGCGCGGTGCGAAGGCGCAGCCGGACGGCAGATCCAGCAGGTTCGGCGCCATGCCGCTGATTTGCCGCAAGCGTTCGCCGCGCCGGTTGGCGCTGGGCAGGCTGTTGATCAGGCCTTGGGTGTAGGGATGCTGGGGATGATCGAGCACCGCATCGACCGGGCCGTGTTCAACAATGCGGCCGGCATACATGACGGCGACATCATCGGCCAGGCCTGCGACCACCGACAAATCATGGCTGATCCAGATCATTGCCGTACCGGTTTCCCGCACCAGCGTCTGCACTTCCGAAAGAATCTGAGCCTGTATCGTGACGTCCAGCGCTGTCGTGGGTTCATCGGCGATGATCAGGTCAGGTGAATTCAGCAGACCGATCGCAATGGCCACGCGCTGGCGCATGCCGCCAGAGAGCTGGTGCGGATAGGCCTTGAGGCGTTCTTCCGGGCTGGGAATGCCCATGCGCGCCAGTACATCACGGCAGTGCGCCAGCGCACTGCGCTTGTCCATGCGTTGATGGGCAAGCACGGCTTCCAGCATCTGGCGGTCGATGCGCAGCACCGGGTTGAGCGTGGCCATCGGATCCTGGAAGATCATCGCGATACGGTTGCCGCGAATGGCGCGCATCGCCTTGGGCGAAAGGCCGGCCAGGTCCTGCCCCTGGAACAGCACTTCACCGGCGCTGATGCGGCCCTGGGCATCCAGCAAGCCCATGATGGAAAACCCCGTGACGGATTTGCCGGAACCGGACTCCCCGACCAGGCCCAGCACCTTGCCGCGCTCCAGCGTGAAAGACACGCCGTTGACCACGGGCAGGGTTCCGGCACGGGTCAGGAACTCGGTGTGCAGATCGCGGACTTCCAGCGTGGGGGCGCTGGCGGCGGGCGAGGAGGTGTGGATGGCTGGATTCATACGGTTTCTCACTTCTGCAGGCGCGGATTGAGCACATCACGCATCTGGTCTCCGACCAGGTTGATGGCGACGATGGTCAACAACAGCGCAATGCCCGGAAAGAAGCTGATCCAGTATTCATTCGACAGCAGGTACTGATAGCCATTGGAAATCAGCAGGCCCAGCGAGGGCTCGGTGATGGGTACGCCCAGGCCGAGGAAAGACAGGGTGGCTTCCAGCGTGATGGCACGTGCGACCTGCAGGGCGGCGATAACCAGCAACGGCGGCAGGCAGTTGGGCAGAATATGCCCCAGCACGATGCGCCATTGCGGAATGCCCTGGCCGCGTGCGGCCTCGACGTATTCACGCCGCGACTCCACCAGTGCCTGTCCGCGTACGGTACGGGCGTAATAGGCCCATTCGAGCAGCACCAGCGTCAGCATGACGTTGCCGATGCCCTTGCCCATGTAGGCCAGGATCATCAAGGCCATCAGGATCGTCGGGAAGGACAGCAGCAGATCGACGATGCGCATGATCAGCGCGTCGATCCTGCCGCCGGCATAGGCGGCCACCAGGCCGATGACGGTGCCGAGCACGGCGGCGATGATGGCCGAGCCTATGCCCACGAACAGGCTGATGCGCAGTCCGTAGATGATGGCTGAATACAGATCGCGGCCTTGGCCATCTGTGCCCAGCCAGTAGGTATAGCCTTGCTCCGTGCTGACGGTGCCGGGCGGCAGGCGGGAGTCCATGACATCCAGCTGCATCAGGTCGTAGGGATCCTGCGGCGTAATGAACGGTGCGAACAGCGCAGCCGCGATGACCAGCAGCAGGAACAACAGCCCGGCACAGGCCATGCGGGAAGCGAAGAAATCACCCGCCATCTGGCGCCAGATGGATTGCGCCTGTGCGGCCGGGATTTGCGGGGCGGCAGGCGTACTCATGCTTTTGCCTCCAGGCGGACGCGCGGATCAAGCACGCGATAGGCCAGATCAACCAGCAGGTTGAGAGTCACGAAAATCACGACGACGACCATCAGGTAGGCAACGATGACCGGACGATCCAGCGAATTGATACTGTCAAGAATCAGCTTGCCGGCGCCGGGCCAGGCGAAGATGGATTCCGTCACCACGGCATAGGCAATGGTTGAGCCCAGTTCCAGGCCCAGCACGGTTACCAGCGGAATCAGGGTATTGCGCAAGACGTGCACCACGACGATACGGGTATCTGACAGCCCTTTGGCGCGAGCGAACTTGACGAAATCCTGGGGCAGAATTTCCCGCACGCCGGCACGCGTCAGCCGCATGACCAGCGAAATCTTGAACAGCGCCAGGTTCAGGGCAGGCAGGATCATATGGCGCAGGCCTTCGAGGGTCAGCCAGGACCACTCTATGCCCATCAGGCTGCGTGTCGGGCCGCGACCGCTGGCCGGCAGCCAGCCCAGCTGCACACTGAAGACCATGATGAGCATCAGCCCGACCCAGAAGGCCGGCAGGGAAAAGCCGACGATGCTGCCGCTCATCAGCAGGCGCGAGAGCGGGGAGTCCGGGCGCAGGCCGGCATAGAGGCCCAGCGGTACACCCAGGACGATGGCCAGCAGCAATGCGGCCACAGCAAGTTCCAGCGTGGCGGGCAGGAGGTCGAGGATCAGATGAATGGCATCTTCGCCATAGACAAAGCTCTTGCCCAGATCGCCGACCAGCGCGTTCTGCAGGAACAGCAGGTACTGGCGCCACAGGGGCTGATCCAGGCCAAGCCGGGCGATGGCTGCCAGGCGTTCTTCCTGGTTCATGTCGTCGCCGATGAGGATATCAACCGGATTTCCGATGGCATGCAGGCCGACGAAAACGATGACGGTCATCGCCAGGATGACCAGGAGGGCCTGGCCGAAGCGGCGTAACAGCCATTGCGTCATGCTGGCGTCCCGGCGTAAGGGGGCAGGGGTGCAGGCACCCACTCGCTGCCGTCCAGTTCGGGTTCGGCAAATTGTTCCAGGCGTTCGTAGTGCAGCGCGATATCTTCGGTATAAAGCGCGCCAGCCAGGCCTTGGGCCAGGCGGCGTGCGCCATCGCTGATCTGCGGAATATCCCCGGAAACCGTGCCCATGCTGAGGGCTGCCGGGTAGCAGAAGCAATGCACGCGTTCCAGTCCGGGGCAGCTACCAGGGACTTTTTGCTGGAATTCGAACAGATTGCCCAGGTAGGGAGAGTTCGCCAGCTCGGCATCGTCCTGCCCGGCCGGGGCGCGGAAGCGGTCTTGCCACAGCTGTACGTGCTCGGAAAATGGCGCGAATTCGGGCCGCAAATGCCAATCCGGGCGGAATCCCGTGCAGAAAATGACTTTATCGCCCTGGATGGGGCCCTGGCGTGTTTCCAGCGTCAGGGACTGCTCGCCGGGATGCACCGTCACGCCTTCGATGGCGGCATCCAGGTGGAAGAAGGCGTTGTCATGGCGCGAGACACGCAGCGTGCTGCCATGGGGCGGCGGCACCTGTTGCTGTTGAATGTAATGGCGGATGCGCCATTTCCACTCATCGGACAGATGCTGGTAGCCATGGGTGGCGCCGGGGCTGCCGGAGCCCTTGCCTTTGTTGACGCGTGGCAGCTCTGCCCGCCGGATCAGCAGGTGCACGCTGCTGGCACCGGCTTCCAGCGCCGTCGCGGCGCTATCCATGGCCGACGCGCCGCCGCCGATGACCAGGACGCGTTTGCCGCGCATGGTGTCGCCGTCCCAGACGTCGGACGAATGTACCCAGAGCGAACGCGGCAGCTGCTGGCCCCAGGCTGGCACCCAGGCGCCGCCCAGACCATCGCGTCCGGTGGCAATGACGAGATGGCGCGCCAGTACCTGATAGGTTGCACCGGCAGCGTCCGCGCCAAGATCACGCACTTGCAGGGCGACTCGTCCATCGGCTTGGGGCTGTACTGCAGTGACCTGTTGCAGATTGCGGACATCGGCGCCTGTGACGTCACGATACCAGCGCAGGTAATCCATCCATTGCAGGCGCGGAATTTTGTCGAGTGCGCTCCAGGCGGCCTGGCCCCATTGGGCCTCGAACCAGGCGCGGAAGGTCAGGGCGCCGAAGCCGAGTGCCGGGCCGGCAAGCTCTTTGGGGGAACGCAGTGTTTCCATGCGCGCCGTCGTGGCCCAGGGGCCTTCGTAGCCAGCCGGAGACTGGTCGAAATTGCGTGCCTGTACGCCCAGGTGCCGCAGTGCGGTGGACAAGGCCAGGCCAGCCATGCCGGCACCGATGATGGCGACATCCAGGATTTCGTGGCCGTCGGCGTGCTGCTCCGGTGTCCAGCGGCGCGCAGGCAGGCTCAGCAGGCTGAGGTCATGCTCATAGCGCTGGCGCAGGGCATCAAGGCCGGGCTGACAGGAAATGGAAGCAGAGGATGAATGGCTGGTCATGGCAAAACAGTAAAAAGTGGCGAACGCACCTGGGTGCGGGAGCGCGGGATCAGCCGGCCTGTGCCTGTATCAGGCGGGCATGCTGGTCGGGCGCGTGCAGGACGCACCCGGGCAGTCGGGCGGCAATCTCGCGCATGGTGTCCAGCAGGCCGCTGACCAGGGGCGGAAGATCCACGCCTTGCGGGGTCAGGGCACCGAAATAAAACGGCAAATGAATATCCAGGGGCCGGTGCACCAGCCCTTGGAGCGGTGCGCCAAGCACGGTTAGTGGTTCAAGAATGGCGATGCCCAGACCGGCGAGGACCAGTACCTGGGCATTGGCGGAGGTGGTCGTGGCGATCTCGGGCAGGCGGCCGTGCAGGGCCTCGTTCAGCCGGTGTTGCAGGCGCAGCGGGTTGTCCATGCCGACCAGCGGCCGGTCGGCCAGGTCGGCAATACGGACGACCGCCTGGCGTGCCAGCGGGTCATCCTCGCGCAGCACAGCGACGCAAGGGGCTTCTGCTATCCAGTGCACATGAACACCGTAGTGATCGACCGGCAGGCTGCACAAGCCGATGGTGGTCGTGCGGTGCAGAACCTCGTTGACCACGCGTTCGGGGGTCATGGTGCGCAACGTGACTTTACGCATGGCCAGTTCGGGCTTGAACCGGGCCAGCGCTTGCGGGATCAGGCCCAGCGCCAAAGACGAAATGGAGGAAATCAGCAGTGGCTGTTCGTGGGTTTTGCCTTCGCGAACCTGTTGCTGGATGCGACGTACGCTGGAAATGATGCGTTCGGCTTCCTCGTACAGGTGAGATGCCAGCAAGGTGGGCTTGATGCGGGGACCATTGCGGTGCAGCAGGTCATAGCCGAGCTCCGCCTCCAGATCCTGGATCTGGCGGGTGATCATGGATTGCGAGCGGTTCAGTTGCCGGGCAGCGCCGGTAATACTGCCCGCAGCCATGACGGCGGTGAAGGCTTCAAGTTGTCGTAGTTCCATGATTTATGCGTTTTATGCATTATTTGGCTGTTTGTATGCACAATCAAAATAATTGTTTTGTATATGCATATGGGGAATCGGCCTAAGGCGGGCCGGGCAGCGAGGCAGGCAACCGTCCTGCCGCCAGTGTTTTTGCCTGCGTACAGGCGTGCTCAGGCCGGCCTCTTCCGATGCGTCGGAGGCCGTCAGGCAGAGCGCCGAGTGGCGCGGCAGGGATTAACCGTGTTCGCGGCTGCGGTCGATATGGCCCAGGTCGCGGGATGGATCCAGGCGATCGCGTACCCGTTGCTTGAGGGTCTTGGCTTCGGGGAAGCCATGGTCGCGTTTGCGGTCCCAGATCAGTTCATCGTTGTAGTGGATCTGGAAAATTCCCCCGGTGCCCGGCTTCAGCGACACTTCACCCAGGTCTGTGCCGAAGGTGGACAACAGCTCCTGGGCCATCCAGCCGGCGCGCAGCAACCATAGACATTGTGTGCAATAGCTGATGACGATGCGCGGCTGTGTGCCTAAGGGGGCTGCCGGTGCATCCGGCGTGGCGGCAGGAGAGCGTGCTTCAATCGACATGGTGGCTGGCCTGAAGGCTGTGGCAAGGCGTGTGGGAATATAAGCGGCGGCGACACTCGGGCGGGTCGATGGCAGGCTGGCAGTGCTGGCGTGTCAAGGGAACAGGGTTTCCCGGGTGTGGGCAACGTGAGCGATAAGTATGAAACAGATCAGCGCTGCTGCATAGGCGATGGCCTTGCCCTGGCGGGTGCGCGCACGCTTGAGGGCGAAAGACCCCAGCACGATATATAGAACGACCAGCCCGATTTTGAGTGCCAGCCAAGGGGTACTCAATGGGTTGAGCGCCAGCACCGCGGCCAGGGCAACGGCACTGGCCAGCAGCACGGTATCTATGGCATAGCTGGCATAGCGCAACGCCGGCCGCATCATGCCGGGAAAGCCCAGCAGCATGGCGGCGCCGCGCCCCATGAACAGGCAGCCGCTGAGCATCACTGCGGCCAGATGGGCGCCGCGTATGAAGGCATAGGCGCTATCCATGGCTGGCAGTCATGTCCGTGGCCGTGTGCTCAGTCTTCCAGCCGGCGGCGGAAGACCAGCTTGGTGGTGCTGGAGGCGGCCGCGTCATAGCGGTAGCCTTCGCTGTCGAAGCTGCGCAGGTCGTCCAGGGTACGGGCGCGTTGTTCGATGGCGTGGCGTGCCATCAGGCCGCGTGCGCGCTTGGCATGGAAGCTGATGATTTTCCAGGCACCATTTTTCCAGTCCTGGAAAACGCATTGCACGATTTCGGCGCTCAGCGCTTTCTGGTCCACGGCCTTGAAATACTCTTCGGATGCCAGATTGATCACCGGGCCCTTGCTCTCGGCCAATTGCTCGCGTAGCGCATGGGCGATCTGTGTACCCCAATAGGCGTACAAGGTCTTGCCCTGGGCGGTTTCCAGGCGGGTGCCCATTTCCAGGCGATAGGGGCGCATCAGATCCAGCGGGCGCAGCACGCCATACAGGCCGCTCAGGATGGCCAGGTGCTGCTGTGCCCATTCCAGATCCTTGGGGGCCAGGGTACGGGCATCCAGCCCTTCATAAACGTCGCCGTTGAAGGCCAGGATCGCCTGGCGGGAGTCGGCGTCAGTGAAACTCGGCTCCCATTGCGCGTAGCGATCATGGTTGAGTTGAGCCAGTGCGGGGCTGAGCGACATCAGGGCTGCAATATCGTCGGTGGAGAGCTGGCGCAGAACCTGGATCAGTTCGGCCGATTGCGGCACGAAGCGGGGTTGCGTGTGGGGCAGCGCGGGCAGGGCGCTGTCATAGTCGAGTTTCTTGGCGGGGGATAGCAGGAAAAGCATGGCGTCTCCGGAAAATTCAGGAGTGAGCGTAGCATAGCCGTCGGGCTTTTCTGCGTATAGGCGTGGGCGTCAAAGGGAGAACACGCCACATGAGGGAATCCGCCGGCCCTGGCCGCCCGGAGCGGGGGCCAGGGTTGGTGCGAGAGTGCCAGGATTGGCTGCGCGCACGGTTTCGGCAGCAGCAGCGCTAGCGCCGAAACCGGCGGTAGCGTTGCGGGCGGGATGCGGGGTTTATTGCTGGCGCAGCGGGGCCAGGGCCTTGGTCCAGCGCAGCAGTTCATCCAGGGCTGCCTGGGCCGAGGCGGTGTGTTGTTCGTTGGCGATGAATTCGCCATCTTCCCCCAGATGCTGCGGGAACATCGGCACCATGACCTGTTCGACCAGCGGCACGATCTTCAGCGAGGTCAGCAGGGTCTTCACTTCCTGCACGGCGCGCAGGCCGCCGGATGCGTAGGCATAGCTGACGAAGCTTGCAGGCTTGTAGTTCCACTCGTTGTACACATATTGCAGCGCATTGAAGAGTGCCGGTGGAGCGGTGAAGTTGTACTCCGGGGTGACGAACACGAAAGCATCGGCAGCGGCGACGCTGGCCGCCCAGCGGCGTGTGTGCTCATGCTGGTAATTCTGCATGCGCGGATGGTTGGGTTCATCGTAAACCGGCAGTTCGAAGTCAGCCAGATCAACCAGATGAGCGTCGAAGCCACCGTGTTCAACGGCGAACTGCTGGAACCAGGTGGCGATTTTCGGGCCGACGCGGCCAGGACGGGTGCTGGAGATAATGATATGCAGGCGAGGTTTGGCAGACATGATTGAGCAGCTAAGTAAGAGAGGGATCGTAGAGATCCGGTGGCCGTTGGCGTGGGAGTCATTGGCTAACCGTTGGGCAAATCATAGCGCTGGTTTGCTGGATAGTGAAGAATCAGGTTGGGAGGTTTTCCTTGCTTCTTGATGCAGGAAAAACAAGTTTCCATGCGGGTTTCAGGGGTATTTTTGGGTGATTTTTCTTGTTTTGCAGATAACGGAGCGTTCTATATTGTGAACGATGGTGCGCCGCGTCGGGTGTGGGTCCCATCATGGGGCGATACGCTGGCGTGCGAGGGCTCAGGGGGGGCTCAGTACGGCCGCCAGGCGCAGGGAAACAGGGGGCGTTGTAAACTGCGTCTGCCATTTTTGACGCCTGCGCCAGCTTTAGCGCGGGCGCCCAGGCCAAACCGCGCCGCGACGATGGCGTGCAAGCCTGGCGACGACAGTAAAAAACCCGATCAGGAGCCGCATATGTCCATCAAAGACCTTCATTCCTTGCCTGGCGTCACGGCCAATCCGGATGCCGCTACCCGCGATTTCGTCTTCAACCACACGATGCTGCGGGTCAAAGATATTGAGCGTTCGCTTGATTTCTATACGCGGATCCTGGGCTTTTCCATGGTGGAAAAACATGATTTCCCGCAAGCGGGTTTCAGCCTGTATTTTCTGGCCCTGCTGGCTGACCCCGGCGTGATGCCCGACGACCCCCAGGCGCGTCACCAGTGGCGCAAGGCGCAACCAGGCATGCTGGAACTGACGCACAACCATGGCACGGAGAAGGATCCGGCATTCCAGTATCACGATGGCAACAGCGAACCGCGCGGCTTTGGTCATATCTGTATCACCGTGCCGGATATCCGCGCTGCGCAAGCCCGTTTCGAAGCGCTGGGCGTCCCCTTCAAGAAACGCCTGGAAGATGGCAGCATGAAAGACATCGCTTTCATCAAGGATCCGGACGGTTACTGGGTGGAAGTGATTCAGCTTACGCCGCTGCAAGCCTGAGGCGCATGCGGATGCCGGGAAGGACGGTGCGAATGGCCTGCGGGCCATCAGAACGTCCCTGATGTCCTGCGGTAGCGTGCCTGGCAGAGGGCCGGCGCGTTTCGCTTGTTGAGTGCTGGAGATCGCACGTGCTGCGTTTCATTCATACCGCTGATTGGCAGATCGGCCGGGTATTTTCACAGTTTGAAGAAGACGACGCAGAAGCCCTTGCCGCCGAGCGCTTTGCCGTGATCGAGCGGATCGCCGCGCAGGCAACACGCTGGCAGGCGGATGCGGTGCTGGTGGCGGGTGATGTGTTCGATGCCCAGGGCGTTCGTGATAAGACCATACACCGCATGTTTCTTGCCATGGCGGGTTTTACCGGTCCGTGGGTCATGATTTCCGGCAATCATGACGCCGCCCTGGCCGAATCCGTCTGGTCGCGTGCGCGCCGTCTGGGCGCCGTGCCTGATAACGTCGTGCTGGCATTGGCGCCCGAAGTGGTGATTCTTGAAGACAAATGCGCCATCCTGCCGGCGCCATTGACACAACGGCACACCTATAACGATCTGACCGAGTGGTTTGCGCAGGCGCAAACGCCGCCAGGCCTGCCACGTATCGGTCTGGCCCATGGCAGCGTGCAAGGTGTTCTGGCAGAGGATATCGACGCGACAAACCCGATTGCTGCCGATCGCGTGCAAACCGGCCGCCTGGATTACCTGGCCATGGGAGATTGGCATGGCATGCGCGGCATTGAGGCGCGTTGCTGGTATTCGGGCACGCCCGAGCAGGATCGTTTTCGCGATAACGACGCCGGTCATGCGCTGCTGGTTGAAATAGCGGCACCCGGCGCACTGCCGCAGGTACAGCCCTGGCGTGCCGGGGCATATCAATGGGTGTCGCTGGAGTTGGCGTTGCAAGGGGAGTCTGACACGGATCAGGCCCTGGATGCGGTGGCAGCCCTGGGGGCGGAGCATGTCGCACAGGTGCGCCTGAGCGGTACCGTGGATCTGCTGGGCCATGAACGCTTGCGCCAGGCCGGACGCCTGGCTGGCGCCAGAACCCGGGCCTTGTTATGGGATGATGCCGCCTTGCGCCTGGAACCTACCGATGAAGACCTGGCCGCGCTGCGCGCAGATGGCTATGTCGGTGAAACACTGGGGCAATTACGCGAAGCCCAGTTGACGCAGGAACCGGCGCAGGCGGAAATTGCGCGCGGCGCTTTACTGGAACTGGCGCGCATTCTGGAGGCTGGCCGCGTCCGAGAGGATGCCCGGCAGGCAACGCTGCCAATGGGGGATGCATGAAACTGACGCGTATCCGTCTGGAGTCGTTCCGGCGTTTCCGCCAGCCCTTGGAAATTACGGGGCTGACGCCTGGGCTCAATTTGTTTGCAGCGCCGAACGAGGCGGGTAAATCTACTGTGGCCGAGGCCATACGCGCAGCGTTCCTGGAGCGTCACCGTTCCAGTTCGGTCGCGTATTTGCGGCCCTGGGATGAGCCTTCCGCTACGCCGCAGGTCGAGGTGGATTTTGTCTGGCAGGGCAGGGAATACCGCCTGGCCAAGACATTCATGGGCCGCAAGCGCTGTCATCTGCTGATTGACGGCAAGGCGCTCGATGGTGCGGAAGCGGAAGATTATCTGGCTGAGCTGATCGGTTTCCGTTTTGCCCGCAAAGGCGCGAGCGATGCCGCAGATATGGGCGTTCCGGGTTTGTTGTGGATTCGCCAGGGCGATGCCCATGACCTGACCCAACGCGTGCGCCATGCCGGGCAGCATCTGCGCGATGCTTTGAGCGACAGCCTGGGCGAACTTTCCGCCAGTGAGGGCGATGAGGTGCTGGCCCAGGTGCGAGAGGCGCGGGCAGCGTTGCTGCATGCGGCCACGGGCGCGCCCAAGGGCGACTACGCAGCGGCGTTGAAGCAATCAGAGAGCCTGATCGAAGAGGTACGCGGCCTGGAGCAACGCATCGCCCTGTTCCATGAGGATATTGATCGCCTCAGCAAGTTGCGGGTCGAGCATGCGCAGGCCAGGCAACAGCGTCCATGGGAGCAGCTGGCGCAGGAACGCGAGCAGGCGCAGGCCCGGTTACAACAGGCCGAAGGCTTGGCAGAAAAGCGGCGGCAGGCGCTTGAGCGACTGCGGCAGTGTCAGGCGCAGGTTGGTGTTCAACAGTTGCGGGTAGAGCACCTGCGGCAACAGGAGTTGGCGCTCAACGAGCGCCAGGCTGCGCTACTGGCGGCGCAACAGCGCAGCGCAGCAGCGCGAGCGGAATTGCAGCGGCAGGAGCAGTTGGCGGCACAGGCTTCGCAGGCACGCACCGAGGCGCAGGCCGAGCTGGATGCGGCTCGCCAGCGCCAGCGTGTAGCGGAAGTGGAGCGCCAGGCCCAGGCTGCCCAGCGGCAGGTCGAGCAACTGACGCTGCGTTTGGCGCAGGCAGAGGCTGCCCAGGCCAGCTGGCGCGAGCGGGAGGCACAGGCCCGCCAGGAACGCCTGGCGCCAGAGGATATCAAGCGCCTGGAACGTCTGGAACAGGCTGCGCGTTTGGCCCAGGCGCGCCTGGAGGCAGCTGCCACGACCGTAGAGTATGCGCTGGATGCGGGCGTGGAAATTGACGCGGGCGACGAACGGTTGAGCGGCAGTGGCCGGCGTACGCTGGCCACTGCGACAACTTGGCAGGTGGCTGGCTTGGGTTCGTTGCGCATATTGCCGGGCGGCAGCGAGCTGGAAACTTTGCGGGACAACCATGCCCGCCTGCAGCAAGAGTTGGCCAGCCTGTTGCAGGAATTGGGGGTTGCCGATGCTGGCGCCGCCCAGGCCAGGGCGCGCCGCTATGACCAGTTGCAGGCGCAGGCCGAAGCCGCCCGGCAGGTTGCCGCCAGCTATGCGCCTCAAGGCAACGCCGTCTTGCAGCAAGAGCTGCAGAATGCCAGGCTGCAATGGCAGGAGGCCACGCAGTGGCTGGCACAGCGCCGCAGCGTGGCGGTTGACGCGCACGCGATGCCGGCGCTGGAGGTGGCGGAAGCCACGGCCCGGCAGGTTCAGCATCAGCATGATCGTGTCATGCAGTCCTTGCAGGATAGCCGCTTGCAGGCGGGCGTCAGCGAAGCGGAACTGACGGCCGCTCAAGCCGAGTGGCAACGGGCGCAGGCCGCGCTGACGGCACCGGACCGGGATGCGGAGCAACGCCAGGCCCTGATGGATTTGGCCAATGCGCGCAGCGACGAAGCCCAGGCCCAGTCCCATCTGGAGGCGCTGGAGGCGCAGTTGGCATCGCTGGATCTCGACTTCCTGCGCCAAGATGTGCAGCGTCTGGCGGATAGCGAAGCCATACAGCGGCAACGCTATCAAGAACGGGAGCGCTTGCTTGCCGAGTTGGGTAGCCGTCTGGAAACCATGGGCAGTACCGGGCTGGAAGAAGATCTGGCAGACCGGCGCTTGCAGCTGGAACAGGCCCGGCGGCGTGCCGGCGACTTGGCTCGACGGGCGCAGGCGCTGGATTATTTGCTGGCCAGCCTGGAGGCGGCACGAGGCCGCATGATGCGACGTCTGCACGCGCCTTTGCAGAAACATCTGGATCGCTATCTGCGTATTCTTTTTCCGGGCGCAAGCGTGGAGCTGGATGACGAACTGGTGCCTGGTCAGATCCGGCGCGCGGGCAGCCAGGGGCTGGAAAGCGGTGCGCTGGCTGACCTGAGCCACGGGGCGCGGGAGCAGATCGGGGTGTTGGCGCGGTTGGCCTATGCGGATTTGCTGCAGGAAGCCGGCCGCCCCTCATTGGTCATCCTGGATGATGCGCTGGTGCACTCCGACGAAGGCCGGCTGGGGCAAATGAAACGCGTGCTGTACGACGCTGCCAGGCGACACCAGATCCTGATCTTTACCTGCCACCCGGCAGCCTGGGAGGATCTGGGCGTTGCATCACGCAGCTTGCAGGCGGCTTGAGCGAGATTGCTATCCGTAGGGCTGTTCGTTCGAAAAACCGCCCGTGTCTCTGTCCAGAGGCACGGGCGGTTTGCATGGCGGGTGGCACCGGGGTGACACCCGGATACTGCTGCCTATTTGGATGCACTATTGCGGAGCGCCAGGCCCAGCAGCAGCAGGGTCCATCCCTGGAACAACAGATCGAGCGCCAGCAGCAGGCCAAGCAGCCAGAGGCTGTTGTCAGGCCAACCGGCGGCGATCAGGATGCCAGCCAGCAGCGTAATGACACCTGAGGTGGCGATCCAGCCCCAGCCTTGCTGGCTGCGGTTGTTGAACCAGAGCCAGAGCCGCATGGCGCCGCTGGCGATCAAGGTGGCGCCCAGCAGCAGCGTCAGGGCAGCTGCACCAGTGATCGGGTTGATGATGGCAATGACGCCCGCTGCGGTATAGAGCAGCCCGGCGAGACTCCACAGCAGAAAACCCGGCCAGCTTTTGATGCGCCAGGCCTGCACCAGCTGACTGATGCCGGCGACGACAATCAGAACGCCGACGAACACCACGCTGAAAACCGTCGCGGCCAGGACATGGACGCTTGCGATCAGGCCCAGCACCAGCAAGAGCAGGCCGACGGTGATGAACCAGCGCCAACTGGCCTGCAGTGCCTGCAAGGCATTGGCGATCGGCGCCGCGTACTCCGGCGGGTTGGAAGATGAGGATGGGACAACTGGGGGCTTGCGGTCAGACATTGAACGATTCCTCGTAACGGTAACCCTATGCCATTACTTTAAAGGAATTTCACGACTTGCGTCAGGCTGGCCGGAAGATAAAGTCAATGCCCGGAAACCGGCGGCAGGCAAAGCAATCGTGCTGAAACCGGCAGTACGTATTCAGCTTGCCCGGGAGTGGTCCTGGCTGGCGATGAAGCGGGCAAAGGCTGCCAGCGTGGCTTCACTGACATGGTGCTCGATGCCTTCGGCATCCCGGCGCGCGGAATCCGGATCGACACCGACGGCCAGGAGCAACTGCTCAACCAGCTGGTGGCGGGTACGGCTGATGTCCGCCAGTTGTTCGCCGGCTTCGGTCAGGAAAATGCCGCGATAGGGCTTCTGAATGACATATCCGGCATCCACCAGGCGGCGCAGCATCTTCGCAACGGTAGGTTGGGTGACGCCTATGCGGGCGGCAATATCGACTTGCCTGGCTTCCCCGGTATCCCGGATCAGATCCGAGATCAGCTCGACATAATCGTCCACACGCTCCTGACGGCGTGCTTCGCGCGCCTGGCGGAAACTTTCCACCTGTAGCGCGGCATCCATCAGGCCTGTGGTCTTCGGGCGACAGGTCGGGTCGGTCATGGCTGATTTATCCTGCTTTTCTTTGCTTGTCTGCATCCCATCCCAGGTTAGCGATGCGCATCAGCCGCCACTATAGCGCCAAAATGTATTATGGTTGATGCTATCAGTTATAGCCTGTGCTATATTTTCCGGATGCATGCGTCAAATGCAAATTCGATGCATCTGCATTTACATGAATCATCCATCAAACAATGAGTCATATTCGGAGTCGGAAATGCATAATTCAATGAGACGCAAGCTGTTGGCGGGCAGTCTGACGCTTGCTTTTGTGCTGGCCGGCGGGTCGGCAGCTGCACAGGAAGCAGGCAAGCTGAAGGTCGTCACGACCTTTACCGTCATTGCCGATATGGCTCAGAATGTGGCGGGCGATGCGGCAATCGTTGAATCCATAACCAAGCCTGGCGCCGAAATTCATAACTACCAGGCCACGCCTGGTGATTTGCTCAAGGCGCAGGATGCCCAGCTGATCCTGTGGAATGGCCTGAACCTGGAATTGTGGTTCGAGAAATTTTTCAAACGCCTGAAAAATGTGCCCAGCGCGGTGGTTTCCGATGGCGTCGAGCCGATTTCCATCGACGAAGGCCCCTATCAGGGCAAGCCGAATCCGCATGCCTGGATGTCGCCGTCCGCGGCGCTCATCTATGTGGACAACATACGCGATGCCATGGCGCAACAGGATCCGGCCAATGCCGCGACCTACCATGCCAACGCCGAGGCTTACAAGGCCAAGATCACAGCCGTGACGGCCCCCATCATCGAGGAACTGTCGCAGATTCCCGAGGATCAGCGCTGGCTGGCCACCAGTGAGGGCGCTTTCAGCTATCTGGCGCGTGACTTCGGTTTGAAGGAACTGTATCTTTGGCCCATCAATGCCGATCAGCAAGGTACGCCGCAGCAGGTGCGCAAGATGATCGACGCAGTGCGGGAGCACAAGGTCCCGGCCGTCTTCAGCGAGAGCACGATTTCTCCGGCCCCGGCACAGCAGGTGGCGCGTGAAACCGGCGCCAGCTATGGTGGCGTGCTCTATGTGGATTCCCTGAGCGAGCCCTCCGGCCCGGTTCCTACCTATCTGGATCTGCTGCAAGTCACTTCAGAAACGATTGCCAAAGCGCTGAAAAAATGAAGCCAGCATTGACCACAGGCCTGGGCACCGGGCTGACGCAATCCGGGCATGCGCCGCATGCCTATTCCCTGATGGCTGCAGCCACGCCGGCTGCTGGCGGGCATGCCGGGCAATCCAGCCGGCAGCCGGTACAGGCCAGCGAAGAGGAGGGAGCGGGGCTTGAGGTCAAAGATGTCACCGTGACATATCGCAATGGCCATACCGCCTTGCGTAATGCCAGTTTTGCCATCCCTACCGGCACGATCGCTGCGCTGGTAGGGGTGAACGGCAGCGGCAAGTCCACGCTGTTCAAATCCATCATGGGCTTTCTGCGGGTGTCGCAGGGAAGCATCAAGGTGTTGCGCCAGGATGTTCGCCAGGCCATGCGACGTAACCTGGTGGCGTACGTGCCCCAGAGCGAAGATGTGGACTGGAATTTTCCGGTGCTGGTCGAAGATGTGGTGATGATGGGGCGCTACGGGCATATGGGGTTTCTGCGCCGGCCGCGTCTGGCTGACCGCGAAGCCGTTACGCAGGCGCTGGAGCGCGTGAATATGCAGGCTTTCCGGCACCGCCAGATCGGCGAATTGTCGGGCGGACAGAAAAAACGCGTTTTTCTCGCCCGGGCGCTGGCGCAGGACGCCCAGGTGATTTTGCTGGATGAGCCCTTTACCGGTGTGGACGTCAAAACAGAAGACGCCATCGTGTCGCTGCTCAAAAGTTTGCGTGATGAAGGCCGTGTCATGCTGGTGTCAACGCACAACCTCGGCAGCGTGCCGGAGTTCTGCGACCGTACCATCCTGATCAATCGCACGGTGCTGGCCTATGGCGCCACACGAGATGTCTTTACCAGAGAAAACCTGGAAAAGACTTTCGGCGGCGTGCTGCGCCACTTCAACTTGCCTGCCACCGATTTCGAAGGTGGCGTGATGGGCATTGTGACGGACGATGAGCGTCCGCTGGTGCTGCGTGACGGGCGTTCTACCATCCGGGGCCAGGATCACGATGAAGCGCCGCCTGCCGGAGAGCGATGATGGCGACGCTGCTGATGCCGTTCCAGTACGAGTACATGATCAACGCGATGTGGGTGTCGGCGCTGATCGGCGGAGTTTGCGCGTTTCTGTCTTGCTATCTGATGCTCAAGGGCTGGTCGCTGATTGGCGATGCGCTCTCGCACTCCATTGTGCCGGGGGTGGCCGGCGCCTACATGCTGGGCCTGTCTTTTTCGCTGGGCGCATTTTTCTCGGGCGCGTTGGCGGCAGGTGCCATGATGTTCCTGAATCAGCGCACGCGGCTCAAGGAAGACGCCATCATCGGGCTGATTTTTTCTTCATTTTTTGGCCTGGGCCTGTTCATGGTGTCGCTTTCGCCGGCATCGGTGAATATCCAGACCATCATTCTGGGCAATGTACTGGCGATTACGCCGGGCGATACCCTGCAGCTTGCCTTGATCGGGGGCATTACCTTGCTGGTGCTGCTGCTCAAGTGGAAAGACCTGCTGGTGACATTCTTTGATGAAAACCATGCGCGTTCCGTCGGGATTTCCACCACTGCGCTGAAAGTGCTGTTTTTCGCCTTGCTGTCAGCTTGCGCCGTGGCAGCCATGCAGACGGTGGGCGCGTTCCTGGTGATTGCGATGATTGTGACGCCGGGTGCCACGGCCTATCTGCTGTCGGATCGCTTCCACCGCGTGATCATGATTGCCGTCAGCATCGGAGTGATCAGCAGCTTTTTCGGCGCCTATGCCAGCTATTTCCTGGATGGTGCGACGGGTGGCGTGATCGTGGTGTTGCAGACCGTGCTTTTCGTGCTGGCTTTTATCTTTGCGCCGCGCCACGGTGTTCTGGCTGCCAGGCGCAGGGGCCGCCGGACGGCGGCGCCGCAAGCCGCCCCTCTGGGAGAGGCATGATGTTCCAGACCTTGATGTTGCCGCTGCAACTGGATTTCATGCAGTATGCCCTGGCGATTGCCGTGCTGGTTGCGGTGCCGGCGTCGCTGTTGTCATGTTTTCTGGTGCTCAAGGGGTGGGCCCTGATTGGTGATGCCATTGCGCATGGGGTATTTCCTGGCGTGGTGATCGCCTACATGCTGGGCCTGCCTTATGCGCTGGGCGCGTTCACGGCCGGCATGGTGTGCGCCCTGGCGACAGGCTATATCGCCGACAACAGCCGGATCAAGAAAGATACGGTCATGGGGGTCGTGTTTTCCGGCATGTTTGCCATTGGTTTGCTGCTGTACACCAGCATCCGCAGCGATGTGCACCTGGATCACATTCTGTTTGGCGATATCCTTGGCGTGGACGCCGAGGATTTGCGCGGCAGCGGCCTGATTGCGCTGGTTATTGGCGGCTGGGTGCTGTTCAAGTGGCGCGAGCTGTTGGTGCACGCGTTTGACCCGGTACAGGCGCGTACCATTGGCCTGAAGGTTGGGCTGTTGCATTACGGTCTGCTGGCTGCGGTGTCGCTGGCTGTCGTCGGCGCCTTGCATGCCGTCGGAATCATTCTGGCGATTTCACTATTGATCGCCCCTGGCGCCATTGCCTATCTGATGACGCGTACCTTCGGCTATATGCTGCTGACGTCGGTCATTATCGGTGTCGGCTGCGCGCTGGGCGGCGTGTATCTGAGCTTTTTCATTGACAGCGCGCCTGCGCCAACCATCGTTCTGTTGCTGACCTTGCTGTTCATTATCGTGCTGCTGGTCAGCATGGCGCGCCAGCGGCGTGTGGAAGCCGCTGGCGCAACAGCACCCGACGCCTAGGCGGGGCTGGCAGCGGGGGCGGTCCGCGCAGTCAGCGCGGAGATGGCTGGCTGATGCCTGGGCCGGCCGGTCCTGCCAGGGCGGCCGTTCAGGGACAGGCGACATCCTGGTAATGCACGACGACGCTGGATTCATCCGCCAGGATCACGCTATAGCCCGGCGCTTCCCCGCTATGGGCATGCGTGGCTTGCCCCAGGCGCAGCGCCGTCTGATGATTGCTGCCCTTGACGGTGCTGAAGGGCAGGCCGCGCCAGCAGCCTGAAATATGGCGGTGCACGTGGCCACAGAACAAGTGCCGAACATTGCCGTGCGCAGCCAGTACCGCATGGAGCGCATCTGCGTTATCCAGGCGGCAGTTGTCCAGCGGCGCCATGCCAACCTCGAACGGGGGGTGATGCATGAAGAGATACACCGGGTCGCTGCCTGCGGCCTCCAGTTGTGCTTGCAGCCATGACAATCTGGCTGGGCAGAGGTGGCCGCTGGATTTGCCTTCGTCCAGCGTGTCCAGCAGCAATAGCCGGTGCTGTCCGTGCACCAGCACATATTGCAGGAATGATAGGGTGCCATGCGTATGGTGGGGCAGGCATTGGCGGAACATATCGCGCCGGTCATGATTGCCCAGCATGAGATGCACGGGCAAGCGCTGTTCCTGCAGCAGCAGGCCCAAGGCCTGGTAGGCGGCAGCTTCGCCGCGGTGCGTCAGGTCGCCGGTAAGAATGATGCCGTTGGCGTCACCATGATGTTCGCCCGCATGTTCCAGCAGTTGGCGCAGGCGTTCCAGGGGATCCGAGCCATGAAGCCATTGGCCGGGCGAGGTCAGGTGTGAATCGCTGATTTGAAGAACTTTCATGCAGATGCCGCAACAGCAGGAAAGTGCTACAAGGTAATCTTGGAAAATAACAGTTTGATGACTACCGGCAGGCAGGTGCCGCACGGGCCACATCAGGTGCCCGGAAGCGGCACGATGCAGGGGCGCATGGCCTGTCCGCGGTCGGAGTATGTTTATGTCTGTTTCTCTCAGTCCCGCCTCTGTCGGCCGGGCTATGCCAGCGGGCTTGGCTGGCGGCAGGATGGCTGCCGATGATCCGCTACTGCACGAGCAAGGCCTGTTCCTGACGGCGGAAGACCCCATGCCTGAGCCGCCGGAAGCACCGGGTCCGAATGAATGCTGTGAAAGCGGCTGTGTGCCATGCGTCTATGACCTTTATGCCGAGGCCATGCAGGAGTACCGCGCAGCCTTGGCGGCCTGGGAACAACGCCAGGCCGCGCGGGACGCAAAAAACTGAGATTGCCGGGGGCAGGCCGTGGCTGCCATGATGTCCTTCCTGCGCCCTGTACCCTAAACCCTGAACCCTGAACCCTGAACCCATCAGGTGCTGCGGGAGGGGGAATGGGCAGGGGGGGC
>NZ_CBCSIQ010000006.1:0-152045 GCF_965139615.1 Kerstersia similis | reverse complement strand
GGTCTTGCCGGGGGCGGGCGGCGATATTGCGGCGCTGATGGCCTATGACCATGCGCGCCGCGTCGTGAAAAACCCGGAAGTGCCGTTTGGCCAGGGCGCCTACGAAGGTATCGTGGCGCCGGAAACGGCGAACAACTCGGCCGTGCCTGCAGCCTACATCCCCATGCTGACCTTGGGCATTCCCGGCGACGCCGTGACCGCCATCATCATCGGCGCCTTGTATATCCACGGCCTCAAGCCGGGCCCCATGCTGATGATCGAAACACCGCACCTGTTCTGGTTCACGGTGGGCAGTCTGGTGCTGGCCAATATCTTTCTGCTGATTTTCGGTCTGTCCGGTATCAAGCTCTTCGCCAAGGTGGTGGAAACGCCCAAGCGCATCCTGCTGCCTATCATCCTGGTGTTGTCGGTCGTTGGCGCATACTCGATCAACAACAATCCGATGGATGTGTACTGGATGCTGGGTTTTGGCGTTCTGGGCTATTTCCTGAAGATCTATGGTTTCCAGGTGGGGCCGGTGATTCTGGGCATGGTGCTGGGGCCGTTGATGGATCGCTCCTATCGTCAGGCCATGTTGTCGGCGGGTGAAAATCCGGGCGAATTCCTGATGGGCTTCGTGACTTCGCCGCTCTCGGCGGGGATTACCTTGGCGCTTCTTTTCACCATCGTGTCGCAGACGCAGTGGTGGAAGCGGCGCCGCAGCGGCCATCGTCCGCAACCGGCCTGAGCGCCCGGCCGGGCCACTGCCGCCGGTGTCGGGGCGGCAGTGGCGTCCTTGCCACGCTCGACGCGTCCGGCAAGGGGCTTGCCTTGTGAGGATATCCACACGCCTGCTAAGATATCCACATGCAGCAGCCGCCCATTGCCTATAAGCGCAATCTTGGCGGCTGTGTGGTTTCTGGCTGTGTGGTCTTTGCTCCCGGCTTTCATCTTTTCCTTTTGCTCCGTCCGGTTCCCGTGTCTGCGCTTGCGGTTCGCCGCTCTACGATCTCGTTGAAACATCGTTATGCCGGTCGTGGCAGGTTCACGCCCGGCGTTGTTGCGCAAACCCGTTGGTGGCCTCTGGATCCCCAGGAACTGGCTTTCCGTTCCCTTTTTGCCCGTGCCAAACCCGGCTGATAGGCCGCGTGTTTCCTGCGGCGCTGTCGTTCAGGCGCCGCTCTTCTGATTCGCTGCCGCTGGCCTGCCAGCCGGATCCGGCCGCGTGTTTCCGCAAGCACATCTATGGCTGCCGCTGCCGACAGACGCGGCTGGCCAGCACGGGCATCATGCAACTCACCAAGAATTTCGTTAAGGCCAAGCAACCTTGCGCTGCTGGCTACCGCTGGTTCATTCGCGATCACAATGGGCAAGGGGAATACCAGCAATTGCTGGATGCATTGGTCGCTGCCAACCGCATCGAGGATGCTTGCTGGCTGCTGGATCAGTTCGGCCCCATAGACGCTATCCGCCAGGTGGATGCGGTGGAGGCCAATGCGATGATTTTCGCGGGCGAGCTGGTGGTGCGGCAGGGTATCGAGGTCGATGCGATCGTGCGTACCGGACGCAGCATCCGTACACAAGGCAGTATCCGGGCGGATATCGTCCAGGCCGGGGGCGATGTGAGCGCGGAGGGCGGGATTCGCTGCACGGGAGATTTGCGTGCTGGCGGCGATGTGCTGGCAGGTTGGGGGCTGGATGTGGGCGGCAAGCTCCAGTGTGGCGGACAACTACGTGCGCAGTGGGATCTTGTCGTGGTCGGCGAGGCCCAGGTAGGCGGCAATCTGCATGTCGGGGCGAATCTGGAGGCCCAGGCCAGTCTGGTGTGCCAGCAAGGCGTCAAGGTCGGGGGCAGCATTGCCGTAGCGGGTTCCCTGAAAATCACCCGTGGCCTGATTGCCGGTGGCGGCGTCGTCATCGAGGATTACCTGGATTCGGGTTGGGGCATCAAGGCGGGTGACGATATCCGTGCGGGCAGCGCGATCCGGGCGGGCGAAGGCATAGAAACGCCCGGGTTGCTGGAGGCCGGCGAGGGTCACGGCGTGTATGCCGGGCTGGGCGTGCGTTTCGATGCCTGGGAGGTATCGGCGCGTGTGCAGGCCCGGCAGCGCCCCGCTGAATTGATCAGCGGCTATTGGGTGGAGCTGGCGGAGGCCTGAGCGCCATACCGGCGCCGGGTCAGAGTTCGGCTCGCCTGGCGGCCCAGCGCACATAGCCCCGCGCCCGCAAGGTGCAGGCCGGGCAACTGCCGCAACCGTAGCCCCAGCAATGCAGGGTGTCGCGCGTTCCCAGATAGCAGGTGTGGGACGCTTCGCGTATGGTCTCCACCAGGGTATCGCCGCCCAGCCGCCAGGCCAGTTCCCAGATTTCGGTCTTATCCAGCCACATCAGTGGGGTTTCGATGGTGAGCTGGCGATCTATTCCCAGGCTGAGCGCGACTTGCAGGGCCTTCATGGTGTTGTCGCGGCAATCCGGGTAGCCGGAGTAATCGGCTTCGGTCATGCCGCCAATCAATACATTCAGGTCGCGCCGGTAGGCCAGGGCGGCAGCGAATGTCAGGAATACCAGGTTACGGCCGGGAACGAAGGTATTCGGCAGGCCATCAGCCTGCATGGTAATGGCGACATCGTCGGTCATGGCGGTCGCGCCCAGGTGCCGGAAAGCATCCACGGGCAGGAGATGATCGTCCGCCAGGCGGCCCGCCCATTCCGGTTTCATGCCGGCGACCAGCGTTCGCAGGCGTGTGCGGCAGTCCAGCTCGACGCGGTGGCGCTGCCCGTAGTCAAAGCCCAGGGTCTCCACTCTCCCATAGCGGTTCAGCGCCCATGCCAGGCAAGTGGCTGAATCCTGACCCCCGGAAAAAAGAACCAGCGCACGTTTTTCCCTGAGTGGGATCATGGTATTCATCCTATGTTTTTATTCACATTTTTTAGTCTATTTTAGCTGAAACTGTTTTTGCGGATGGCATTTCCAGGATCGCAGGGCAGCTGGCGGGCGTCGCATCTCGCAGTGGCTGGGCGGGGGGCGCTGACAGCGCTGCGCGGGTTTTGCGCTTCGTGGTGTAATGGCCCTGTTTTCCAGGCAGGAGTGGCCCAGGGCACGCTGGCGGGGAAAACCAACCAGAGGACATCGGCAGTACGCCCGGTGCGGCTGCCAGGCTGCCGTCGTGGGGCAGCCGCTGTCCTGGGCAGGTTCCATCAAGGCGACGTACATGGTTCTTTATATTCTCAAACGGCTCTTGCAGGCCATACCGACGCTGCTGCTGGTCATTACGCTGTCCTTCTTCCTGATGCGGCTGGCACCGGGCGGGCCTTTCGATAGCGAAATTCAGGCGCCGCCGGAAATCGAGGCCAATCTGAAGGCGGCCTATCATCTGGACCAGCCGCTACTGACGCAGTATTTCATCTATTTGGGCAATCTGGCCCAGGGTGATCTCGGGCCCTCTTTCAAGTACCGTGACCGCAGTGTCAATGACCTGATTGCGACCGGTTTTCCGGTCAGTGCGCGGCTGGGGCTCTGGGCCATGGCGCTGGCGTTGCTGATCGGCGTGCCGCTGGGGATCTGGGCAGCCATGCGGCATAACCGCGCAACCGACCATGCGGTCATGGGTGTGGCGCTGGCGGGCATTGCCATTCCGAATTTCGTTGTGGCGCCGGTGCTGGCGCTGCTGTTCAGCGTGACGTTGGGGTGGTTGCCGGCCGGCGGCTGGGGCGATGGCCAGTGGCGCTACATCCTCTTGCCGGTCGTGGCGCTGGCGATACCGCAGGTGGCGTACATTGCCCGGCTGATGCGTGGCAGCATGATAGAAACCATGAGCAGTCCGCATATCCGCACGGCGCGGGCCAAGGGGCTGTCTGCGCTTGAAGTGGTGCTGCATCATGCCTTGCGACCGGCATTGACGCCGCTGCTGTCCTATCTGGGGCCGGCCATGGTGGGCATCGTTACCGGGTCGGTGGTGATCGAGCAGATTTTCGGCCTGCCTGGTATCGGGCGCTATTTTGTTCAGGCGGCCTTGAGCCGCGATTACACGCTGGTGATGGGCGTCGTGGTGTTCTACGGCGTCCTCATCGTGGTGTTCAACCTGTTGGTGGATTTGCTGTATGGCTGGCTCAATCCGCAAATACGCTACGAGGACTGACGGACATGATGGCCAATGATTCCGCACGCCGGGAGGGCGTGCTGCCACCGGCGCCACCGGGCCGCAGTCTGGCGTACGACGCCTGGCGGCGCTTGCGCGCCAACCGCGCAGCCATGGTGAGTCTGACGCTGCTGGCCGTCATCGCGTTGAGCTGTCTGCTGGGGCCCTGGCTGACGGGCTGGCAGCTCGATGAGGTGGATTGGTCGGCGTTCCGGGCGCCGCCATCCTGGGAGAGCGGCCATCTGGCAGGCACCGACGCCAATGGACGGGATTTGCTGACGCGGACTTTCTATGGCGGGCAGGTGTCCTTATCGGTGGCTCTGGTGGCCAGCGTCGTGGCGCTGGTCGTCGGGGTGCTGTATGGCGCGGTGGCGGGTTTTGCTGGTGGCCGCGTGGATACGCTGATGATGCGTTTTGTCGATATCCTGTATTCGCTGCCCTTCCTGTTTTTGGTCATTCTGATGATGGTCGTGTTCGGCCGCAATATCCTGTTGATCTACGTTGCCATTGGCGCGGTGGAGTGGCTGGATATGGCGCGTATCGTGCGCGGCCAGACCCTGGCGCTCAAACGTCGGGAGTTTGTCGAAGCGGCGCAGGCACTGGGGGTGCGCAGCCGCGATATCGTGCTGCGCCATATCATTCCCAACTTGCTCGGCCCGGTCATGATCTACCTGACGCTGACGGTGCCCAAGGTCATCCTGCTGGAAAGCTTTTTGTCGTTCCTGGGCCTGGGTGTGCAGGAGCCGTTGACCAGCTGGGGGGCGCTGATCAGTGAAGGCAAGGACATGATGGCGCGTGCGCCCTGGATGCTGCTGGTGCCGTCCGCCTTCCTGACGACGACGCTGTTCTGCCTCAATTTTCTCGGGGATGGCCTGCGCGACGCGCTGGACCCTCGCAGCCGCTGATGGAGCCGGGAGCAACGATGATGAACCGGAACCATGAGCATGCCGGGCGGAGCGGGCAGGTTGCCGCCGATGAGGTCTTGATGCGTGTGCGCGGGCTGGGCGTGACGTTCAGCACGGCAGATGGCCCGGTGCAGGCCGTGCGTTCCGTTGGCTTTGATTTGCGCGCGGGCCGGACGCTGGCGCTGGTCGGCGAGTCCGGGTCAGGCAAGTCCGTGACGGCCTATGCGCTGATGCGTTTGCTGCCGGATAGCGCGGTGGTGACGGGGCGTATCGAGTACCAGGGCGAGCTGTTGCTGAAATTGCCGGAAAAACGGATGCGGCAATTGCGTGGCAACGAAATCGCCATGGTGTTCCAGGAGCCCATGACGGCGCTTAACCCGATGATGCGCATCGGCCTGCAGATCCGTGAATCGTTGTACCGGCATACGGTTTTGCGGGGGCGGGCGGCTCGTGACAAGGTGATCGAACTGCTGCGCCAGGTTGGCATTCCGGAGCCGGAACGGCGCTACCGCAGCTACCCCCATGAGTTGTCCGGAGGCCAGCGCCAGCGCGTGGTGATTGCCATGGCGCTGGCCTGTAGCCCCAAGGTACTGGTGGCCGATGAGCCGACCACGGCGCTCGATGTCACGGTACAGGCCCAGATTCTGGCCTTGCTGCGCGATTTGCAGCAACGTCTGGGGCTGGCGGTGCTGCTGATTACGCATGACTTGGGCATGGTGCGTCATGTGGCCGACACCGTGTGCGTCATGCGCGGTGGCGAGATGGTCGAACAGGGGCCATGCGCGCAGGTGTTTGCCCGGCCGCGCGAGGCATACACGCGCATGCTGCTGGCAGCCGAGCCGCGCGGCACCAAGCCCCCGGTGGCTGCGGATGCGCCGGTGCTGCTGGCGGCGCGCGATGTCGAAGTGAGTTTTCCCGTCCGGCGCAGCGTATGGCGCCGCCCGGAGCGATTCGTGGCCGTGCACGGCGTCAGTCTGGATGTGCGCCGGGGGGAAACCGTCGGTATTGTGGGCGAATCCGGTTCCGGTAAATCGACGCTGGGGCGGGCGTTGCTGAACCTGTTGCCGGCGCAGGGCAGCCGGCGTTTTGATGACCTGGATCTGACGCACCTGGGCCCGGCGGCCATGCGGCCCTTGCGCCGGCGCATGCAAATCGTGTTCCAGGATCCGTTCGGCGCTTTGTCGCCGCGCATGACGGTGGGCGATATTATCGGCGAGGGCTTGCGCGTGCATGAGCCACAGCTGGGGCGTGGCGAGCGGGAAAGCCTCATTGCCCAGGCCATGGCGGATGTGAGCCTGGATCCGGGCATGCGCAATCGTTATCCCCATGAGTTTTCCGGTGGGCAGCGCCAGCGCATCGCCATCGC
The DNA here is from genome assembly GCF_965139615.1 of Kerstersia similis. Classification (NCBI taxonomy): domain Bacteria; kingdom Pseudomonadati; phylum Pseudomonadota; class Betaproteobacteria; order Burkholderiales; family Alcaligenaceae; genus Kerstersia; species Kerstersia similis. The sequence goes on along the minus strand of NZ_CBCSIQ010000006.1, from coordinate 145,657 downwards.
CCGGGCGGTGATTCTGCGGCCGGAATTCCTGCTGCTGGATGAACCGACGTCGGCGCTGGATCGCTCCGTGCAGGCGGGCGTGCTGGATTTGCTGCGTGACCTGCAGCAGCGCTATCAGATGTCCTATCTGTTCATCAGTCATGATCTGGCCGTGGTGCGTGCCATGGCCGATACCTTGCTGGTCATGCATGCTGGCGAGGTCGTCGAGCAGGGGCCGGCGCAGGCCATCTTTGCGGCGCCAGCCCACCCTTACACGCAAGCCTTGCTGGCTGCAGCCTTCTGGCGTGACGGCGGCCATCATCCGGTACCAGACCCGGCACCAGACCGTTTACCCGAGCATGAGGCATAGAGAGAGATGGAGTGTCGTTCTGATTGCGGCGCCTGTTGCACCGCGCCGTCCATTACCAGCCCGATTCCCGGCATGCCGCAAGGCAAGCCTGCGGGCGTCCGCTGTATCCAGCTGGATGAGCATGAACGCTGCCGGATCTTCGGGCAGCCGGGCCGTCCGGAGGTCTGCGCGTCGCTGTCGCCCAGCGCCCAAATGTGTGGCACTTCACGCGAATCTGCCATGCAATGGCTCAGCTGGCTGGAAAACGAAACCAGGCCGTCCTGTACGGCCTGAATGGCGGCAGTTGCTGGCTGGCTGCATGATAAATAACTGAAAAACCTGGGGAATACATATTCCTGCCAGTGTTGGCTGGCTGGCGCATCTTTCTTCCATCTAGGTGTTTCCGATAGGAGGAATGACGCGATTTTCCGTCAAATATCGCTTCCCAAACCCGGTGGGCCTGATTAACCTATTAACAACATCAAAAAACAGCCGGTTGCCTTCGGATACAGAAGCGCGCAAGCCGGTACAGGAGACAAAAATCATGCGTAAGCCATTCACTATGCAGGCGGCTGCGGCCGCGATTTTCCTGAGTCTGCCCATGCTTGCGAGCGCGCAGGTCAAAGTGGGCGTCACGGTATCGAGCACCGGCCCGGCCGCATCGCTGGGGATTCCCGAACGCAATACCGTGGCGCTGCTGCCCAAGGAAGTGGCTGGCCAGAAAATTGAATGGATTGTGCTGGACGATGCCACCGACACCACGCAGTCGGTGAAGAACTCGCGCAAGCTGGTGTCCGAAGACAAGGTGGATGTGCTGGTGGGCACGTCGGTCACGCCGGGCTCGTTGGCCATGGTCGATGTGGCGGCTGAATCTCAGGTGCCGATGATCAGTGTGGCCGCAAGCGCCAAGATCGTCGAACCGCAGGACGACAAGCGCCGCTGGGTTTTCAAGACCCCGCAGAACGATGCGCTGATGGCTGAGGCTCTGGCTGATGCCATGGTGAAGGCGAACGTCAAAACGTTGGGCTTCATCGGCTTTGCCGATGCCTACGGCGATGGCTGGCTGGATGTGATGAAGCAGGCGGCTGAAGCCAAGGGGATCAAGCTGACGGCGGTCGAGAAATATGGCCGTACCGATACCAGTGTGACGGGCCAGGTGCTCAAGCTGGTTGGCGCCCGCCCGGATGCCATCCTGATTGCAGGTGCCGGCACGCCGTCGGCGCTGCCGCAGAAGGAACTGCGCACGCGCAACTACGGTGGTCAGATCTACCAGACGCACGGCGCCGCCAATAACGATGTGCTGCGTGTGTGCGGCAAGGATTGCGACGGCATGCTGCTGCCCAGCGGCCCGCTGCTGGTGGCAGCGCAATTGCCCGATAGCAATCCGGTCAAGCAGACGGCGCTGGCCTATACCCAAGCGTATGAGCAGGCGCATGGCGCCGGCACCACCAACACCTTTGGCGGCCATATGTGGGATGCCGGCCAGTTGATCGTCGCTGCCGTGCCCGAAGCGCTCAAGAGCGGTGCCAAGCCGGGTACCCCTGAGTTCCGTGCCGCCCTGCGCGATGCGCTGGAAAACATCAAGGATCTGCCGGTTTCCCAGGGCGTCTTCAATATGTCGCCCACCGATCACGCCGGCTTTGACGAGCGCGCACGCGTGATCGTCAAGGTGGAAGACGGCAAGTGGGTTTACCAGCCGGATCTGTAAGGCAGCAAGCGTCCGGGCCGGGTGTCCTGGCTGGCCGATAAGGCGCCAGACGCCGGCCGGGCGCGTCGTTTTCACGGGGGTCGGGATAGATCCGGCCGCCGGGCTTCACAAGGTGGTTCTAGATGGATTCCACAATTGCGCTGATCCTGCTGCAGGATGGCATTGTTAACGGCGCTATCTATGCCCTGTTGGGCATGGCGCTGGTTCTGGTGTTCGCGGTCACCCGCGTCATTTTCATTCCCCAAGGCGAATTCGTGGCATTCGGCGCGCTGACGCTGGCCATGCTGGGTGACGGCCGCGTGCCGGGCACCGCCTATCTGCTGCCCTTGCTGGGCGGCCTGGCCTTTATCCTGGAAGTGCTGCGCGCCATACGCACCAGCAACTATGCCGGGTTGGGGCGTTCTGCTGTCACTTTCCTGGCTGTGCCGCTGCTGCTGCTGTGGCTCACGCTCAATTATGTGGCGCCTGACAACTCGTTGTGGCTGAACATGCTGCTGACGCTGGTGCTGGTCACGCCCATGGGCTCCATGATCTATCGCATCGTCTATCAGCCGCTGGCAGAAGCTTCTGTGCTGGTGCTGCTGATCGTGTCCGTGGCGGTGCACTTCGCATTGACCGGCCTGGCGCTGGTGTTCTTTGGCGCCGAGGGCTGGCGTACACCGGCGTTCGTCAACGGTGTGGTGGATCTTGGCTTCACCACCGTATCGGCGCAAAGCCTGTTCGTTGTCGGCACCTGCGCGGTGCTCATCGTGGCGCTGTGGCTGTTTTTCGGCAAGACGCTGTATGGCCGCGCGCTGCGTGCCACGGCTGTCAATCGCCGTGGCGCCCGTTTGGTGGGCATCAGCACGAATATGTCGGGTAGCCTGACCTTCACGCTGGCCGTTGCCATCGGGGCGATGTCGGGCATGCTGATTGCGCCCATCACCACGGTGTACTACGACACCGGGTTCCTGATTGGCCTGAAGGGTTTCGTCGGCGCCATCATCGGCGGCCTGGCCAGCTATCCGGTGGCTGCCGCCGGTTCCTTGCTGGTGGGCGTGCTGGAAGCATTCTCGTCATTCTGGGCCAGTGCCTACAAGGAGGTAATCGTATTTACGCTGATCATCCCGGTACTGGTTTGGCGTTCGCTTTCCAGCCACCACACGGATGATGAGGAGTAAGGCCATGAATCGAGTTCTTCTTGCCATCTTCCTCGTGGTGCTGGCGGCGCTGCCCATGCTGGGCGCGACCCCGGAGTTCTGGATTACCCAGCTCAATTACATTGGCCTGGCCAGCCTGGTCGTGCTGGGGCTGGTGCTGCTGACGGGCGTAGGCGGCCTGACGTCTTTCGGACAGGCGGCCTTTGTCGGGATCGGCGCCTACACCACGGCTTTGCTGACCGTGACCTACGACTGGTCGCCCTGGCTGACGCTGCCTGTCGGCCTGGTGCTGACAGCGGCCATCGCCTGGCTGCTGGGCGCAATCACCCTGCGTCTCTCGGGGCACTTCCTGCCGCTGGGCACGATCGCCTGGGGCCTGTCGCTGTACTTCCTGTTCGGCAACATCGACGCGCTGGGCAAGCATGACGGCATTGCCGGTATCGAGCCCATCAGCCTGTTCGGCGTTTCGCTGGCCAATGGGCGCTACATGTACTACCTGATCTGGGTGGTCGTGCTGCTGGCGCTGTGGGCCACGCGCAACCTGCTGTCCTCGCGGCCGGGCCGTGCCATCCGGGCGCTGAAAAGCGGCGCCGGCATGGCGGAGTCCATGGGGGTGAATACCGCAGGCTACAAGGTCGTGATTTTTGTCTGGGCCGCTCTGCTGGCTTGCATCTCGGGTTGGCTCTACGCCCATATGCAGCGCGCAGTCAGCCCCAGTCCCTTCGGCCTGAACTACGGTATCGAGTATCTGTTCATGGCAGTGATCGGGGGCGCAGGCTATGTCTGGGGGGCCATTCTGGGCTCGGCCGTGATTCTGTTGCTGCGCGATCAACTGCAGAACTGGTTGCCGCGTCTGCTGGACACCACCGTCAACTTCGAGATGATCGTTTTTGGCGTCCTGATGATCCTGATGCTGCAATATGCCCGCGATGGCCTGTGGCCCATCCTGGCAGGATGGTGGGGGCAGATCACCGGTGCGGCGCGTTCGCGGCGTCAGCTGGCGCCGCCGCCGCAAGCCGCGCGGCTGCCGCAGCGCGACAAGCCCAAGGCTGGCGAAGTGGTGCTGGAGGTGGATGCCATCCGCAAGCAGTTCGGCGGCCTGGTGGCGGTCAACGACATCAGCTTTACGGTGCGGGCAGGGGAGATCATGGGTTTGATCGGCCCCAATGGCGCCGGCAAGAGTACGACTTTCAACCTGATCAGTGGCGTTTTGCCGCTGACGCGTGGCGAAGTGCGTTTCATGGGGGAGCGCATCGACAGCAAACCGGCGCGCACCATCGCCCGCATGGGCGTTGGCCGTACCTTCCAGCACGTGCAGTTGCTGCCGGGCATGACCGTACTGGAAAACGTCGCCTTGGGGGCGCACCTGCGCTCGGATGTCAGCGTGATGGCAGGTGCTTTGCATACCGACCGCGAACGCGAAGCCCAGTTGCTGCATGAGGCGGCCGAACAGCTCAAGCGCGTGGGGCTGGGCGATTACCTCTATGAACAGGCCGGCAATCTGGCGCTGGGCCAGCAACGTATCCTGGAAATCGCCCGGGCGCTGGCCTGCGATCCGGTCTTGCTGCTGCTCGACGAGCCGGCGGCAGGCCTGCGCTACAAGGAAAAGCAGGAGCTGGCCCAGGTGCTGGAAAATCTGCGCAGCGAGGGCATGAGCATTCTGCTGGTGGAACACGATATGGACTTTGTGATGCGGCTGACCGATCACCTGGTAGTGATGGATTTCGGTACCAAGCTGGCTGAAGGCCTGCCGGCGGATGTACAGCAGAACCCGGCGGTGCTGGAAGCCTACCTGGGTGGCATTGATGATGATTTGCCCGAGGAAATCCAGGGTGCGCAGGCTGCAGGAGGTGTGCAATGAGTACCGCGCCCATTCTTGAAGTCAGCGACCTCTCGGCCCGCTATGGCAAGGTAGGCGCCCTGGCGGGGGCGACGCTGAGCGTACCGCGGGGCAGCATTGTGACCGTGATCGGCGCCAATGGCGCTGGCAAGTCAACCATGCTCAATGCCGTCATGGGGGCACTGCCGCAGACCGGCCATGCGGCCGGTGTGGTGCGCTACGACGGCAAAGATGTGTCAGGCTGGCAGGTCGAGCGTCGTGTGGCAGCCGGCATGTCGCTGGTGCCGGAACGGCGCGAGCTGTTTGGCAGCATGTCGGTGGAGGATAACCTGTTGCTGGGCGGTTTCCGGCGCTATCGCGCGCGTGAGGCTGGCTGGCGCGGCACGCTCGATGAGGTGTTCGAGCTGTTTCCGCGTCTGCGCGAACGCCGTGCGCAGCAGGCCGGAACCCTGTCGGGCGGCGAGCGTCAGATGCTGGCCGTGGGCCGTGCGTTGATGGCGCGGCCTGCGCTGCTGATGCTGGACGAACCCAGCCTGGGCCTGGCGCCGCGCATTGTGCGCGAAATCTTCCACATCATCGCCCGTTTGCGTGAAACCGGTGTGGCGATTCTTCTGGTCGAGCAAAATGCCCGGGCCGCCCTGCAGGTGGCCGATTACGGCTATGTGCTGGAAACCGGCGAAATCAGCCTGCACGGGCCTGCGCGTGAACTGGCCAATGATCCGCGGGTGATAGAAAGCTATCTGGGCCTGGGACGCGAACGCAAGGAATAGCTGTTCTTCAGCAGCAAACGAGCCGGTGTGCCTGGGCGCAGGCACACCGGCTTTTTTGTCTGGCTGGAATTCCAGTTATAAAGAAGACTGGTATAGATAGTCGGAAATTGTATTGGCCCGCCTGCGCCATTCATGTATTAATCGACGCTTGTCCTGTGCGGCGCTACCAGCCCGGGCCCGTGTCTAACACTCTGCGATCACGAGGTGACTGATGAAACGTTTTTCCCTTGCCGCCATGTCGCTGGCGCTTGCGGCACTGGCCGCGCCCTTGCAGGCTCAAACCCTGAAAGTCGGTATCATCGGCGACCCCGCGTCGCTCAGCCCCACGCGCATTACCGGCGGCGTCTGGGAAGAGGACGTGCTGCGTGACCTGTTTGCCGGCCTGGTGGAAGTGTCGGCCGACGGCAAGGTCGTGCCAGGTGTCGCAACGGCCTGGACCTTGTCCGACGACGGCAAAACATACACGTTTGACCTGCGCGATTCCAAGTGGTCGGATGGCACGCCTTTGACGGCGGATGACTTCGTCTATTCCTGGCGCTATGTGCTGGACCCGCAGAATGCCGTCAGCACCGCGCACCGTTTGTATCCCATTGCCAATGCCGAAGCCATTGCCAAGGGCGAACAAAAGCCGGAAGCGCTGGGCGTGCGTTCGCTCGATGGCGGCAAGAAACTGGAAGTGACGCTCAAGGAGCCGTCCACCTATTTCCTCAGCACACTGGTCCTGCCGGTGTTCTATCCCTTGCCGCGCCAGGCCATCGAGAAGCATGGCAAGAATTGGAGCGAGGTCGATAACATCGTCGTCAACGGCCCCTTCGTGCCGACGCGCTGGATCACCGGCAGCGAACTCAATACCAAGAAGAACCCGAATTACTATGACGCGGCCGAGGTCAAGATCGACGGCGTGACCTTCTTCCCCATCGAGGATCGCGATAGCGGCATTACGCGTTTTCGCGCCGGGGATCTTGATGTGCTGCGCGACTACCCGGCTTCGCAGTATGAGTTCCTGAAGACCGAACTGCCGGCCGCTACCCGCCTGTCGCCGCGCCTGGGCAGTTACTACCTGTCCTTCAACCTGCGCGACGGGCATCCCACCAGCGACCCGCGTGTGCGGGAAGCGCTTAGTCTGGCGATCAACCGCGACGTCATTGCCCAGCAATTGCTGGAGAATGCTGTCCTGCCGCTGAACTCCTTCCTGCCCACCGGGCTGGACAACTACGAGCCGCAATATGAACAGGTACTGGCGCAACCGTACCCGGAACGGCTCAAGCGTGCCACGGAGCTATTGCGCCAGGCCGGCTACGGGCCGGGCAAACCGCTCAAGCTGGGCTTGAGCTTCAACAGCGGCAGCGAGCACCAGCGCATTGCCGTGGCAGTGGCCGCACAGTGGAAGCCATTGGGGGTGCAGGCAGAGCTGAACAACGCCGAGGCCAATGTGCATTACGCCAACCTGCGCGCCGGCAGCTACGACGTCGGCCGCGCCGCCTGGCTGTCGAGCTATGACGACCCGCAGAACTTCCTGCAGTTGCTGTACACGCCGACCAATAACTACGGCGCATACAGCGATGCGGAATTCAACAAGCTGTATGAGCAGGCCAACCTGGAAAGCGACCCGGCCCGCCGCCGCGGCTTGCTGCAGCAGGCCGAAGCCCGCCTGGCGAAAGCCTGGCCCGTTGCCCCGATCTATGAATATGCATCGCGCAATCTGGTCAATCCGAAGCTGAAGGGCTGGGAAGACAACGCGCTGGATATCCACCCGTCGCGCACGGTGTCGTTCCAGTAACGGATGGTCGGCCGGGGTGTTGCCCGGCCGCACTAAAGCCCCATGGGCAGCGAGGCAGGGCTTGCTGGCGGGTGAACTCATTCACTAAAATGAGGTTCATTTTCATTCTTGATACTTGCCGCAGGGCGGGTGTCCTCCGCTACGCCATGCCCGCTCCCGCTCCATCGCCTGCGCACGCCCTTTATAGCGACCATCATGGTTGGCTGCATGCCTGGTTGCGCAAGAAACTTGGCAGTTCCCCGGATGCGGCGGATCTGGCGCATGATACGTTTGTCCGCATCCTGGCGCGTGAGCAGATCGCTGGCATGCGTGAACCGCGTGCCTTCTTGATGACTGTCGCCCAGGGGCTTTTGTCCAACCTGCGGCGGCGGCGCAAGGTGGAGCAGGCGTATCTTGATGCCTTGGCCGCGCTGCCGGTGCCGAGCCACCCGGACCCTGAAGCCTGCGCGCTGGTACTGGAAGCCCTGCTGGAAATAGACCGTCTGCTCGATGGCCTGCCGCATCGTGCACGGCAGGTCTTCCTGATGGCGCAGGTCGATGGCATGACACAGGCGGCTATTGCCGAGGAACTGGGGATATCGCTGCCTACGGTACGGCGTGATCTGGTTCGCGCCATTGCCCATTGCAGTTTTGCGGACTAGTCATGACTGATATTCCAGCCAGCGTTCGCATGCAGGCCGCCCAATGGCTGGTTGACCTTCAGGATCCTGACAGCCCGCCAGCCGTGCGCGAAGCCTGGCAGCAGTGGCTGAATGCCCATCCTGACCATGCCTTGGCATGGAGCAAGGTGGAGGCGCTGGCCTGTAAGACCAGCGCCCTGCCGGCAGGAATCGGGCGCGCTGCATTGTTGCCAGCACGGCCAATGCGTCGGCAGGTGCTGGCCGTGACCCTTGCAGGAGCGGCTGGCGCGGGGATCTGGCAGCTATCCAGCAATATCGGCAGTTCGGGGCGACTGCAGACTGCCACCGGCGAACGGCTTGAACAATATCTGGCGGATGGCTCTCGCCTGATGCTCAACACGCAGACGCAGGTGCGCGTTCAGTTCGACGGTGCGCAGCGGCTGCTGGCGCTGGATCGTGGGGAGTTGATGGTCGAGACTGCCCCGGACAGCTTCCAGCCTGCCAGACCGTTCCATGTCCGGACGAGTGCTGGCGATATGCAGGCGATCGGTACGCGCTTCATTGTCAGGCAGCAGCAGGATACTTTGCTGCATGTCCTGGAGGGCGCCGTCGATGTCCGGCGCCTGGGTGCCCCCGATATGCCGGTCAGGGTGCATGCATCACACCAGCTGCAGTTTTCTGCCGACAGACAGGGGGAGATCCGGCGCGCGACAGAGACGGATGCGGCCTGGATCAACGGTATGCTGTTGGTGGCCGACATGCCCTTGCCCGACTTCATCGAAGAACTGGGACGTTATCGTCCGGGCATGCTGGATTGCGACCCGGAGCTGGCCCACCTGCGTGTGTCCGGGACGTTCCCCCTGGATGATACGGACCGCGTGCTGGCCATGTTGCAACAAGTGCTGCCGGTGCAGGTGCAGCGCTGGACGCGGTACTGGGTTCGCGTCCAGCCTTGGTCCTCTAGCAAAACCAAAGTATTTGGCAGTGCCTGAACCCGCGGTGTTGGGGCAGTAGCGCTGCAGCCTGACGCATGCGTCTCTGTGGTGGGGGGGCGTGTGTCCGACGGGTGTGGCGGCCTGGGCGGGCAAGCAGGAGTCAGCCTGCTGCGGCCATACAATTTTGTAACAGCAGCCCAAATCTGTTTTCTTTTTTCCCGGGTTGAGTGGCATGGAAGATGAGAACGCAAATTCTTAAATTTTCCATGAACGAGGGAAATCGGCGATGGATTCAGGTTCACAGGCGGCACGGATGCACCGTGTACGCACAAGATCACGTGTCTGGCAGCCTATGCTGCTGACGACTTTATTGTTGGTCATGCTGGTGCCGTTGATGCCGGCCTCTGTTATGGCTCAGGCCGCAGGTGTTCCGGCGGCGCGCCAATATGACATTCCTGCGGGCCGTTTGGCCGATGTGCTGAACCGTTTGGGAGGCGAGGCGCGCATCCTTTTGATGTATCCCGCCACGTTGGTCAACGGCGTGAACAGTCCGGGCGTGCAGGGGATGAAGGATGGTGCCGCTGCCTTGCGCGACGCTTTGCGCGGCACGGGCCTGGAAGCCATTCCCACGGCTGATGGCTACACCTTGCGGCGCTTACCGCAGGACAGCGTGGCGACGCTGAGCGCAGTGGAAGTGACCGGCGCTGCCTATGACCCCAAGGATGAGGTGTTCTATGCCCTGGGATCTGTCGGTGTGGTGACGCGGGAGTCACTGGACCGCGTACCGGTGACTAGCGCCCGCGATATCTTCCAGGGCGAACCCGGGGTGTATGTGATGGACGGGAACCAGGATCCTGGCATCAACAACATCAATATCCGGGGCATCCAGGGGCCGGGCCGCATCAATATGATGGTCGATGGCACGCGCCAGAACGCGTCGAACTACGCCGGCTATGGCGGACAGATGTCGCGTGTGTACATTGACCCGGAACTCTTGGCGGGCGTGGATATCGAGAAGGGGCCCACTGGCGGCATGTACGGGGCCGGCGTGACGGGTGGCGTGGTGAACCTGCGCACCTTGAATGCCGATGATCTGCTCCAGGGCGATGCCAGCCGTGGCGGGCGCCTGCGAGTGATCCACGGCGACAATGGCTACAACACTGCCGGCATGGCGGCAGGTGCTGTCCGGCTTGAGAATGGCCTGGCGCTGACAGGCGGCGTCTCGCGCCGCAAGAGTGACAACTATCACACGGGCAAGCACAGCGTACCGGAAGGTGGCTATCCGTATTGCAACTCGCGCGGGCAGGACATCAACGATTGCAGCAGTGAAGTACCGCTGACCCATCAGGACATGGTGTCCGGCCTGTTCAAGGCGCAGTACAGGATCAATGCTGCACACAGCCTGGAGGCCGGTGCGACGTACTACCGCAATGAATTCGTCAGCTGGGCGCGCGGGGCTGCGGCGGACGAAGAACTTGGTTTTCCCGAGCAGCATGTCAGTGCCAATACGCTGTCGCTGCGCTATCAGTGGAATCCGGTGGACAACCCTTGGTGGGATGTCCGCGCCAACCTCTGGCGGGCAGCCAACCGGACGTCCTATGAGATGTTCGGCGAGCATTACGACATGCATACCGTGGGTACCGAGATCAGCAATACGGCGCGTCTTCCGCTGGGCGACAACCTGCTGACGCTGAACGTCGGCGGGGAGTTTTACCAGGACAAGGCCGATACGCATTCCAGCGGCGTGACGACCGACCCGAGAACCGGTCTGGGTCGGGAAGGCCTGACGGCCAACGGCAAACGTAATATCGGCGGCTGGTTCGCGCAGGCGAGCCTGGCCTATCACGAGTGGCTGCAACTCGACGCCGGCCTGCGTGCCGACTACTTCGGCCTGCGCTCCGAAGGCACGTATGCTTCGCGCTATGTGGGGCAGGGCGTGAACACCTTGTCGCTGAACCGCAGTGGTGGCCGGGTAAATCCCAGCGCGGCGCTAGGCATCACTCCGGTGGAGGGTATGCAGTTCTTCGCGCGCTATGCGGAAGGCCAGCGGGCGCCGACCTTGTCGGAAACGGCAGGCGGGGGCGCGGTATGGGGCATCTATCATCTGCCCAATCCCTATCTGCGGCCCGAGGTGGCGCGTACGCACGAATTCGGCCTGAACCTGATCATGGATGACTGGTTGCCCAGCGAGGGCAAGCTGCGGCTGAAAGTGGCGCGCTTCGATTCGCGCTATGACGACTACATCCTGCGCAATGCCTTCCGCTATCGTGCTGATTACGCCTATTCGTACCAGTTCGCCAACATCGACCGGGCCACGCTGCGCGGTGTTGAATTGCAGGCCCAGCTGGACCTGGGCTATCTGTTCGCCGAATTCAGTTTCAACCAGTTCGACCGCATGCTGTTCTGCGATGCCGGCGTCTGCAGCAGCGACCCGGGCCGCGACAATATCAACGTCACCACGCCGTTCATCCCGCCCAAGCGCAGTATTGCCGCCACTGTGGGCGTACGGCTGCTGGAGCGCAAGCTGGTGCTGGGCGCACGCCTGCGCGCCGACACGCGTCGCGGCATGACCGATGCCAACCAGTACAACGACGGCGTGTACTGGAAACCCTATGAAATCGTTGATCTGTTCGGCAGCTACGACGCCACGCGCCACCTGAACCTGGGCATCAGCGTAGAGAACATCGCCGACAAGTATTACATCGGCGCCATGAACTTCAATGGCCTGCCTTCGCCGGGACGCAGTATCAAGGGCTCCCTGACCTACAACTTCTGACCAAACGCCGCTGTGCCGGTCTCGCCCAGCAGGGGCGGAGGCCGGCACAGCATGCGCAAACAAGGAAACCCCATCATGCATGACATAACGTCATCCTGCCGCCGGTCCGGACGCGTAGCCGGCCTGAGCCTGGCGCTGTTGCTGGGCGGCATGGGTGCTGCCAGCGCGGCGCCCACTGTCTATGAAGTCCGTCATCACTTCGACGCCGTCAACACATCTGGCAGCAGTGTATTGACGGGTTCACTGGCCCCGACGCTGGGGCGCGACGGCAAACTCTACGGGCTGAAAATCAAATTTTCAGGCACGGCGGACGGCGGTGTTCGTCTTCTCGTCAGTTGCGCCCTGTACCGGCATGACCCTGCCAGCGGCGTCCAGGAAGAGCTGGGCAGCGTTCAGGCCAGTGGCAGCGGCCTGCCGGTCAGCCGCGGCTCCGATCTTGGGTCGATGTGTTCGGCACCCGTGGAAGACGCCCGGGGCGACTGGTACTGGAACACGTTCTTCGGCGGCGCGGAACAGGCGGGCCAACTGTTGCGCTACCGGCCCGGCCAGGGCATAGAAACCGTATTTTCGTTCCCTGCCGCCGCCGACAGCCCGGTCGGCAGTTATCCCCAATCGGTACTGACACTGGCGCCGGACGGCACGTTCTATGGCACCACGGCGCGTGGCGGTGCTGCCGGCAACGGCACGATCTTCGCGTTCGTGCCGGAGCAGGGTGTGCGGCTGCTGCATGCGCTGGAACGTGATCCCGTCCTGGATCTCGGCACCATCCGGCTGGGCGGGACGCTGGTGCTGTCGGAGGATGGCAAATCACTGTTCGGGGCGTTCAGCAATGAGGTTGGCAACCATGCCGTCGCCAACGCTGGCGACACGCTGTATGTAGTGGATCGCAGTACCGGTGTCCTGACGCGCCTGGCGCGCACGGACAGCCGCAGCTACATCACCAACCTGTACCGCCAGGCTGGCAGCGATGATCTTGTTTTTACTCATTTGAATGCCCAGCACGCCGGGCAGGATGGCTTCGGCGCGACGTTCAACCGCTATCTCGCGGCGGAGCGGCGCATGATGCAGACGGATTATGTCCTGCCGAACAATGATCCCGGCGGCGGCACTACGCCTATCGGTTTGACGCCAGGTGCCGATGGCAATCTCTATGGCGTATTTCCGAGTGGTGGTTCGAACCAGGCCAGCGCAACCAGCAGGACAGGCTCTATCTACCGCCTGAAGGGCGATGGCACCTACGAAGTCATTCATATGCTGGCAGGCCTGTCCAACGGCAAGTTGATGGAAGGGGCTGCGCCAGGGGGAGGCCTGACGCTGGCGCCGGATGGCCGCCTGTATGGCGTGACCGATACTGGCGGCGATTCCGGCCAGGGAACGCTGTTCGCCGTCACGCCTGGCGACGCCATTGCGCCGATGCTGACCTTCACGCTGGTCGCCTCGGGTGATAAAGGCAGCACCGTGGTGAACTTTCCAGAGCCGCACACGATTGTGGCTGGCCAATGGGCCAAGTTCCGCTGGGCCACGGTTCAGGCGGACGACTGCGAAGGCGGCGGCGACTGGCCGGCGCCGGGCGCGATCCCGGCCAGCGGCGAGCTGGAAGTCATGCCCGCCACGCCGGGCGAATACCGCTATGTCGTGTCCTGCCGCAATACTGCCGAACCAACGCAGCGTTTCACAGCGGCCCAGTATCTGAATGTGGTACCGACGACCGGCGAACACATCGAAGCCGGCAACGGTGGCGGCGCGCTTGCCTGGCCCGTGCTGCTGCTGGCATTGCTGGGTCTGACGGGCAATCGCAACCCGTTGGCCACGCGCCATACCGGTAGCCGCCGCAGGTCCGAGTAAATATAGACAGGGAATTGATATGACGAGATTACGCATTGCCTGCGCTGCGCTTGCCGTCTGCGCATGGATGGTGGGCGCATCGGTGGTGCAGGCGCAGCAGGTCAGCGTCACGCATCTCCATGCCTTCAAGCATGAAAGTGGCGCCTCACAGACGGTTGGCAGCGTGCATCTGGGCCGCGACGGCAAGCTGCATGGTCTGGCCGAAGGGCTGGTCTGGGAAATGGCCGTTGATGGCAGTGGCTACACGACATACGCGCTGCCCAGCGGCATCATGACGCATCAGTATGGCTTGCCGAATATGGCGACCTCGACGGTCGCAGATCAGAATGGCAATATTTACGGCGCGACTTATATCGGTGGCGGTACCAGCATGGGGCTGATGTTCCGTTTCGATGAGAGTGGCACGGCCTCGGAAGTGCTGGCGCCGACCCAGGTGGACCGGCCGGCAAAAATCAGTCAGGCGACCGGCAATATGGCGGTGGATGCTGCCGGCAACGTGTATGTGCTGGATCGTGGGAGTTCCGTCGGTACCGGTTTGCGCGAAGGCGCAATCAAACGGCTGTCGGCTGATCAATCGGCGTTCACGGTCGTGCATCAGATGAACCCGGCGACCGGCAGCAATGCGGCGGTAGTCATCGTCGGTTCGGATGGTTGGCTTTATGGCGTGGCTGGCCAGGGCGGCGACAACAACGTGGGCACGATTTTCCGTCTGCGGCCCAATGGGGCGGACTTCCAGGTGCTGCATCATTTCACCGCCGAGCAGGGGCAGCCTGCCCAATACCGGTCTGTCATTCCTGACTATGGCAGCCCACGCAATGCGGCAGGCCTGGCGGAAAGCGGCGCCTGGTTGATCGGCAGCACGTCGATGCAGGGGCCGAATGGAAATGGCGCGCTGTACCGCATCCGCAAGGATGGCACGGGTTTTCAGATTCTGCATGGCTTCAATGATGCGGCCAGCCAGGATGGCAAGATTGCAACGGGAAGCTTGGTGACCGGGCCTGACGGCAACATATATGGCACGACGGCTGCGGGCGGCGCTCATGGCGACGGGACGCTGTTCCGTATCGTCACGACCCGGATGGATGAGCCAAACGGTGGCTTCGAGTCCCTGCATGCCTTCAAGGCGGATGTAGATGGCAAGACGCCGTTCAACCTGACGCTGGGCCACGACGGCAAGTTGTATGGCAATACGGCCGGGGAGTGGGGCGGGGTGTATCAGGGCACCGTTTATGCTGTGGATACCGGTTATGTGCCGCCAGCCGATCCCCCGGTCATTACGCTGTTCCGCGCGGCGCCCGATCGCATCGACCTGGGCCAGTACACCACCTTGGCCTGGGCGGCCAATAATGTTGCGGCTTGCACGGCGGGCGGTGCCTGGCAAGGCGAGCGGGGTAGCAGCGGTACCGAGGTGATCACGCCGCCCACGCCCGGATTCAATACCTTCACGCTCAGTTGCACCGGCCACGATGGCAGTACCGTGCAGGAAAGTGCGACGGTGGAAGTGGTGCCGCCTGCCGATGCGGTGATCCAATCGTTCACTGCCACACCGGTGGTGGCGCCGTTGGGTAGCCGCATTACCCTGGACTGGAAAACCGCCGATGCCCTGGGCTGCACGGCCTCCGGGGACTGGAGTGGCGATAAACCCGGCATTGGCAGCGAAAGCGTGGCGCCGGCGGAAGGGGGCGAGTTCACCTTCCACCTGGATTGCCGTGGCGCGGGGGCCGATGCCAGCGCCAGCGTGCAGGTTCGCATTACCTTGCCTGCCGTGATCGAGCAGTTTGCTGCCGATGCGGCCAACCTGGCACCAGGCGCCAGCACCATGTTGCGCTGGCGTGTGCGTGATGCTTCCCAATGTCAGGCCAGCGGCGCCTGGAGCGGTGAACAGGCGGCTACGGGCGAACTGTCTATCCAGCCTGCCGAGGGCGAGCACAACTACACGCTGCGTTGCACGGGGGAAGGCGGTAATGCCTTGTCCACGGTGCGGGTCGTTGTGGCCGCGCCGGTAACCGAGCCCGATGGCGGTAATGGCGGCGCGTTGGCGCTGGGCCTGTTGCCATTGCTGGCTGCGCTGGGGTGGCGCAGGCGCAGTCAACCGGCCTGATGACGGATGTTGGTTGTGCACCTGCCGGTCTGTGGGCCGGCAGGCGCTGGCAGGCGATCCGGCACGAAATGTGGTCAAGTGTGGTTATGCGCGCTGGTGCGCGTGACGAGGCGGGCCTGTCATGGCCAAAGCCTGGCCCTTTTCCCGTGATCGTGTTACCCTGAATAGCAATCTTTTTGTCTGATCGAGCATCGCTCGCCCGGGCGCCGCCTGTATCCCCTGGCTCATCCAGGGGGATCTGATACAGCCTGCGAGCAGTCACTGGGTATTTCTTGCGATGCGTTCGGCTTCTGTTCCGGCGGCGCTGCCTGCGACCGCGCCGCCGCGACGACCAGACAGCGGCATGTTGCCGCACGCGTGGGTTTGCCAGCCGCGCCTGTTCGCCAGTTCCTGGTGTCGGCGTGTTTTCCATTTTCTTCTGCCTGTGACGGCCTGGAGCCGGGTGTAGGGTTTGTTGCCTTGCATGCCGTTGCCATTGGCCGAACACTGTATTTGCCGTTGATGCCGGGAATGGCTGCGCTGACAGCGCGCCCGTCGCAGTCGTTTTATTTCTGAAGGAGTCCTGCCATGGCCAAGGAAGAGCTGATTGAATTGAATGGTGTCGTGGGCGAAGTCCTGCCGGACAGCCGCTACCGCGTGACACTGGACAATGGGGTCGAGGTTTCCGCCTATGCTTCCGGACGTATGCGCAAGCACCGTATCCGTATTCTTGCCGGTGATCGGGTGACGCTGGAAATGTCCCCGTATGACCTGACCAAGGGCCGTATCAATTTCCGCCACAAGGATGAACGCAGCGCGCCGCCCCGGCCCGCCGGCAACTTCCATCATCGTTGATCGCGTGCCGCCGGGCGGGGAATGTCCGGCCCGGCGGCACAGGTTCGACCAGCATGAAAATCTATCTCGCAGGTTTTGATGTCTTTCGTCCCGACGCCGTGGTGTACGGCGCCAGCCTCAAGGCGGCTTGCGCCGACCTGGGGCTGGAGGGGCTGTACCCGCTCGATAATCAGGCGCCTGCAGACCTGTCCGGCCTGGCCCTGGCGCAATGGATTTGTGCCGCCAATCTCGCCCTGATCGACGCGGCGGACATGGTCATGGCCAATCTCAACCCTTTCCGCGGCCATGAGCCGGATTCCGGCACGGTGTTCGAAACGGGCTATGCCGTGGCGCAAGGCAAGCCGGTATGGGGCTATACCCACGAGAGTTCGCCCTTGCTGGGGCAGATTCCTGGGCAACTCGATGAAGCCGGCCGGCATCTCGACGCCCAAGGCTATGTCATCGAGGATTTCGGCCTGCCGCTGAATCTGATGCTGGCTTGCCGGATACAGATCGTTCATGGCGATGCCAGGGAATGCCTGCAGCGTATTGCGCAGGCGGTAGGCAGCGCCGGCTGAGGCGCGCCTGCGCCTGGCTGAGTGGTCCGCTGTGGCGGGGCACCAGAAACGGGGCAGGGTCTGGCAGCATCCATGACAAACGGCATGGATGTCCGGAATGGCGTGAAAGCGCCCGGATGGGTCGGGATGCGCGATATTCCCGGAAATTCTAGGCTTGCCAGGCTTTAATGAAAAATCGTTATGAACATATATGGCACTTTCCGGTTGCCATCTGGCCTGGCTTTGAGCAAGATGCGGGTTTGTACGGCAGCTGTCGCCTGATAACCTGTCAGGGATAAGGCGGGGATGGCAGCCGTGTTCGCATAGACCGGAGACTATCCTTCATGAGCCAGCAGTCCGATAACTGGAAGTTTGAAACCATTGCCGTCCACGCCGGCTACACGCCGGAGCCGACCACGCATGCCGTGGCCGTGCCCATCTACCAGACGGTCGCCTATTCCTTCGACGATACCCAGCATGGTGCGGATCTCTTCGACCTGAAGGTCAAGGGCAATATCTACACCCGCATCATGAACCCCACCACGGATGTGCTGGAACAGCGCGTGGCTGCCCTGGAAGGCGGTATTGCCGCGCTGGCGCTGGCGTCGGGCCAGGCTGCGGTCACCTATGCGATCCAGACCATCGCCGAGGCTGGCGACAACATCATTTCCGCGTCCACCCTGTATGGCGGCACCTACAACCTGTTCGCGCATACCCTGCCGCAGCTGGGCATTACGACCCGCTTCGCCAATGGTGCCGACCCCGATTCCTTCGCCGGCCTGATCGACGAGCGCACCAAGGCCATTTTCGTCGAGTCCGTGGGCAACCCGCTGGGCAATATCACCGATATCGCCGCCATTGCCGAAGTGGCCCACCGCCATGGCCTGCCGCTGATCGTCGATAACACCGTGCCGTCCCCCTACCTGCTGCGTCCGATCGAACACGGCGCAGACATCGTGGTGCAGTCGCTCACCAAATACCTGGGCGGCCACGGCACCTCGCTGGGCGGCGCAATCATCGACTCGGGCAAGTTCCCCTGGGCCGAGCACAAAGAACGCTTCCGCCGTCTGAACGAGCCGGATGTCAGCTATCACGGCGTGGTCTATACCGAGGCCCTGGGGGCAGCAGCCTATATCGGCCGTGCTCGTGTCGTGCCGCTGCGCAATACCGGCGCCGCGATCTCCCCCTTCAATGCGTTCCTGATCCTGCAAGGCATCGAAACCGTCGCGCTGCGCGTGGACCGCATCGTCGATAACGCGCTGGCCGTTGCCCGCTTCCTGAAGCAGCATCCGAAGGTGGAATGGGTCAACTATGCCGGCCTGGAAGATCATCCGGATCATGCCCTGGCGCAGAAATACCTGAAGGGCCGCGTGCCTGGCCTGATGACCTTCGGCGTCCAGGGTGGCCGCGATGGCGGCGCCCGTTTCCAGGATGCGCTCAAGCTGTTCACGCGCCTGGTCAATATCGGTGACGCCAAGTCGCTGGCCACGCACCCGGCGTCCACCACGCACCGTCAGTTGAACCCTGAAGAATTGGCCAAGGCTGGTGTACGCGAAGAAACCGTGCGCTTGTCCATTGGCATCGAACACATCGACGATCTGCTCGCCGATCTGGAACAGGCGCTGGCCGCGGTTTAAGCCCGGTACACCTGAACTTTCATCCTGCCTCTCTCCGACGGTTGGCGGAGCGGGGCAGGAAACAAACAGGCCCCTGATTTTCCTGGCACGCCATGCATGCCGGGAGAGTCAGGGGCCTGTGGTTTATGTGGCCGGGCAGAGGGGGCAGGCAAGCTGCCCAGGCAAGCAGGGATTCAGGGAATATCCAGGAATAGATCGAAGCCGGCAGCCCGGCGCAGAATTTTCCAGGTTCCCTGTTCCAGGCGGAACTCGTCGTGGAAATGGCCAACCAGTTCCCGTCCACGGGCCGGGCGGCCGAATGGCCCGGGGCTGTCGGTGGCGAGCGCGTTCCAGAGCTGTACCTGGGTAATGGCGCAGGCATGGGTCGCATGGACTTCGGTAAAGCGCGTGCCGAGGATCAGATGCATGCTGATGCGTTCCGCAGGCCGGGTCAGGTAGGAATCCAAAATAGCCTGGCGGCCCTGCAAGGGTTCGCCACCGGGGCGTTGCAGGACGGCATCCTTGGAAAACTGTTCGGCCATGGCGGCAAAATCGCCTTGGTCAGCCAGGGCGGCGGTGTGCAGCACCAGCTCGCGACAGGCGGTTTTGACCAGTAACTGATCCATCGGCTTCAAGGCGGGTTGGGTCATTTTTTTGTCTCCTGGGTGGTGGAACTGGGCCGTTGCCGGGAAAACCGACCTGGCCCGCAAGGACGTCAGGCTGGCTGCGCCAGAATCCAGCGCAGGGTTTTTTCCATGTCGCCAAACGGGAAGAAATGCAGTCGCACGATACCGTGACGTTCGGGCTCCAGGCCGGCGGCCAGCGCGCGCAGCAGCAACTCGGGGCCGGCGGTATCGAACAGGCGGCTCAGTGAAACGCCATATTTGCGCAGGATACCAGCAGAAGCGCCCACGCCACAGGCGGCGGCATAACGCAGCAGCTTGTGGACGCCCACGGGCCCCGCTACGCCGATGCGCACCGGGGCCGTAATGCCTTCCTGGCGCAATCGTTCCAGCCACGCCAGGACAGGCGCGGCTTCGAAGCCGAACTGGGTAATGATTTCGTAGTCATGGCCCTGCTGTGACAAGGCGCGATGCTTATCGTGCAGGGCGGCCCAGAGCTGGGCATCCGGAATGCCGGGGTGGCCATCCGGGTAGCCGCTGATGTTGACCTGCCGGATACCGTATTCGGCCAGCAGCCCGGTCTGTATCAAGGCCAAGGCATCGGCATAAGGGCCGGCCGGTTGCGGAGGATCGCCTGCAATGACAAAGACACGCTGGATGTCTGCCTGTTCGCGCAACCGGGACAGGTAGCTGCGCAGCGCGGTTTCGGAAGGAATGCGGCGTGCGGCCAGATGCGGCACGGGCAGCAGGCCCTGCGAATGCGCCTGGATGGCGGCTTGCAGACGGGCACTGTCCTGTTCATTGGGCAGGAAGGTGATGTTGATCGGTGTGCCGGGTGCTGCCAGTGTACGCAGGGCTGCGAGGGAGCGTATTTCCTTGGCAGTCATTTCCAGGGAATATTCTTGCAGCAGAGTGTTGGCAGAGACGGCAGGAGCCGCAGAAGAACAGGAAGGCTGCGTCATGGAAGGGTCATCTGTGAAGCGCTGAAACAATCTGTCAAGATACTTCGAGGTAATAAAGGATAAGCTGGAGATAGTGTCAGATTTTGAAATAAGCGGTCACGGACGGTTTTGTGTTGTGAACCTTGTGAAGCGCTTGTTTGCACGTGGCGGCCGGTGAGCGGCCAGCTTTGGCGTGCCGTGGCGGTATGTGCATGGTAACGCGCATGCGGCGTGTGAAACGGGCAGGAATGGAAGTTTGCATGGCGAAGCCGGCAATAGACGAGGAGCAGGACGGATGTATTTGTCGCATGCAGTGAATGGGCAAAGGCTTGCCGCCCGCATGGGCGGACGACAAGAGCCGCATTCCGGGTCTTGCCGCTGCGGCTGCGTGAGCGCTGTGGCGCGCTGGGCCTACCGGCGCATGGCGGCGGACATGACATACCGGGTGGCCGCGAATGGTCCGGCCGCGAGCGCTGCTCCGTTTCTCAAGTTTCGCGCAAATAGCGCCTTCTCGGATCAACCCCGCCAGAGCCAGCGTCCTGTTGTGCTGACCAATCTGCGTTTGTTCGATGGCATGACGGCGGCGCTGCGCGACGGCCTGCATGTCAGGATCGTGGGCGATCGCATCCAGGCCATCGTGCCGGCTGGCGAAGCGCTGGGCGATGACGTCGAGGTCATAGATTGTGGCGGGCGGGTCGTCATGCCCGGTTTGATCGACGCGCATTGGCATTCGACCCTGTGCGGCGTGTCGCAACTCGAAGCGATGACGGCCGATGTGGCGTTCCTGCACCTGGTCGCGGCCCGCGAAGCCCAGAATACCTTGATGCGCGGCTTCACCACGGTACGCGATGCCGGCGGCCCCAGCTTTGCCTTGAAACGCGCCATCGACGAAGGCGTGGTCTTTGGACCGCGCATTTTTCCCTCGGGCGCGATGATTTCCCAGACCTCCGGTCATGGTGATTTCCGTATGCGCTATGACATTACCGAAAACGTAGGGCTGCCCAGCCATGTCGAGCGTGCCGGCATGTCGGTGCTGGCCGATGGCGCGGACGCCGTGCTGCGCCGGGCGCGTGAGCAGCTGATGCTGGGGGCATCGCAGCTGAAGCTGATGGCTGGCGGGGGCGTCACCTCGGTGTACGACCCGCTGGAAAGCCTGCAATTCACCGATGCGGAACTGCGTGCCGGTGTGGCGGCTGCGCGTGATTGGGGCACCTACGTCATGGTGCATGTCTATACCGCAGCCGGTATAGAACGTGCGGTACAGGCGGGGGTGCGCTCCATCGAGCACGGCCAGCTGAACGATGAAAAGACGGCGAAACTGATGGCCGACAATGGTGTCTGGTGGAGCCTGCAGCCTTTCCTGGGGGACGAGGACGCCAACCCGCACGCCGACCCGCGCAGCCATGCCAAGCAGATGATGGTGGCGCAGGGAACCGTTCGCGCCTATGAGTTCGCCCAACGCCTGAAGGTGAATACGGCCTGGGGGACGGACATTCTGTTTTCGCCCGAGAACCTGCCCAAGCACGGGCACATGCTCGCCAAGATGACGCGTTTTTACGCACCGCTGGAAGCCCTGCGTATTGCGACCGGCCAGAACGGCGAGCTGGTCGGCATGTCCGGTGCGCGCAATACCTATCAGGGCAAGGTTGGCGTGTTGGCGCAGGATGCCATGGCCGATCTGCTGGTGGTTGACGGCGATCCGTCAGCCAGCCTGGACTTTCTGACGCAGCCGGAGCAGTCGCTCAGGCTCATTATGAAGGACGGCAAGATTTTCAAGAGTTCTTTGTAGCACCCGTTGTTGTTCCCCAGGATGGAAGTCGTGGCTTTGCCTTCGCAGGGCCGGAGTCCTGGGTTGCTGTAATCCGCTGGCCGTTGTCGCTGTACCCGGTGCCAAGTGTCGGGAGATATTCGGTGACAAGTGTCTTCAATCCATTTTGCTGAGAGGTAGCTATGCCCTTGCATGAAAAAAACACTGTGCGTGAAACGCTGTTGGATGATGTGTACGCTTCCACGGATTTATCCGTTGCTATGCCGAAGTACAAGCTTCCCACCAAGGAACATGCCCCCCGGCACGCCTATCAGGTCGTTCATGACGAACTGATGCTGGATGGAAACTCCCGTCAGAACCTGGCAACGTTTTGCCAGACCTGGGTGGATGACGAAATCCACAAGCTGATGGATGAGTCGATCGACAAGAACATGATCGACAAGGATGAATATCCGCAGACGGCAGAGATCGAAGCACGTTGCGTTCACATTATCGCCGACCTGTGGAATTCGCCCGATGCGGCCAATACCCTGGGCTGCTCGACGACGGGTTCGTCCGAAGCCGCCATGCTGGGTGGCCTGGCACTGAAGTGGGCTTGGCGCAAGAAACGCCTGGCAGCAGGCAAGTCGGCAGACAAGCCGAACCTGATCTGCGGCCCGGTGCAGATTTGCTGGCACAAGTTTGCGCGCTACTTCGACGTCGAACTGCGCGAGATCCCGATGGAAAACGGCCGTCTCATCATGTCGCCGGAAGAAGTGCTCAAGCGTGTC
This sequence comes from Kerstersia similis, assembly GCF_965139615.1. Taxonomy (NCBI): domain Bacteria; kingdom Pseudomonadati; phylum Pseudomonadota; class Betaproteobacteria; order Burkholderiales; family Alcaligenaceae; genus Kerstersia; species Kerstersia similis. Next base: position 122,727 of record NZ_CBCSIQ010000006.1, on the reverse strand, counting down.
GATGAAAATACCATCGGTGTGGTGCCGACGCTGGGCGTGACCTTCTCGTGCGATTACGAGCCGGTCAAGGCCGTGCATGATGCGCTCGACAAGCTGCAGAAGGATACCGGGCTGGATATCCCCATCCACGTCGATGGCGCCAGCGGCGGCTTCCTGGCACCGTTCTGCGCACCGGAACTGGAGTGGGACTTCCGTCTGCCGCGCGTCGTCTCCATCAATACGTCCGGCCACAAGTTCGGCCTGGCGCCGCTGGGGGTGGGTTGGGTTGTGTGGCGTGACGCCGCGCACCTGCCCGAGGAACTGATTTTCAACGTGAACTACCTGGGCGGCAACATGCCCACCTTCGCGCTGAACTTCTCGCGTCCGGGCGGCCAGATCGTGGCGCAGTACTACAACTTCCTGCGCCTGGGCCGCGAAGGCTATACCCGGGTACAGACCGCTTGCTATGACACGGCCCAGTATCTGGCCGCGGAAATTGGCAAGATGGGTCCGTTTGAAATCATTTTCGACGGCAACCCCAAGAAAGGTATTCCCGCACTGTGCTGGAAGCTGAAGGATGGCCAGAAGAACCTGGGCTACAACCTTTACGATCTGGCAGATCGCCTGCGTTCGCGTGGCTGGCAGGTTCCGGCATATTCCATGCCTGCCAACCGTGAGGATCTGGTGGTGCAGCGTATCCTGGTGCGTCACGGCGTGAGCCGCGACCTGGCCTCGCTGCTGCTGGAAGACTTCCGCCGCTGCCTGGATTACTTTGCCAAGCATCCGGTGTCGGTGCCGGGTGAGCAGGACGATTCCGGCGGTTTCCACCACTAATCAAGCAACAGTCCCGCAGTAGTTCCGCTGTCTGTTAGCATTCCCTGGCTCGTTTTGACGGGCCAGGGTTTTCCATTCCTGAATGGCGAAAAGGAAGCTTGATCATGATGTTGTGGACATGGTTTACAGATACCTTGCGGTCATATCCAGAGCTGGCGATTTTCCTCGCATTGGCGCTGGGTTTCTGGATAGGCTCCTGGAAGTTGGGGGGATTTAGTCTGGGTGCGGTGACGGGCACCTTGCTTGCCGGTGTCGTGATCGGCCAGCTGGGGATAGATATATCGCCACAGATCAAGTCCATTTTCTTCATTATGTTCCTGTTTGCCGTCGGCTTCGGGGTCGGACCACAGTTTGTGCGCGGGGTGGCCAGTGATGGTCTGCCGCAAGCGGTATTTGCCGTGGTGATCTCTTGCCTGTGCTTGCTATCGGTGTATGTCGCATCGCTGCTGGCAGGCTATGGTCCGGGTCTGGCAACCGGCTTGCTGGCAGGTTCGCAGACCATTTCGGCGTCCATCGGGTTGGCTACCGATGCACTGAATCGAATGGGAGAGTCGGCGTCGGTCATTCAGGCCGAGCTGGATCAGATCCCGGTCGCCTACGCGGTGACGTATCTGTTCGGTACGGTTGGTACCGGCTGGATCGTCGCATTTCTTGGACCCAAGCTGCTGGGCATCAATATTCAGGCAGAGTGCCAGCGCTATGAAAAAGAGATGTCCGTGGGCGAACCCGATGAGGGGATCGAGTCGGCCTGGCACCAGTTCGCCATGCGCGCATTCCGTCTGCATAAGGATGGTGTCATTGCAGGCAAGACGGTCGGTGTGGCGCAGGGTGAGTATGGTTCGGCCGAACGGTTGGTGCTGGAGCGTCTGCAGCGCAACGGTAAGCTCATAGATTTCGATGACGATACCTTGCTGCAAGTGGGCGATGTCCTGGTGGTTTCAGGGCCGCACGAGGCGCTGATTGCCTGGTCCAACCAGTCCGAAGAGGTTGCGGACAAAGACCTGCTGAACATCCCCATGGAGCGCGTGGATGTGATTGTCACGCAGAAGGCCGTCGATGGCCGTACGCTGATTGATCTCTCCAAAGAGCGGTTTGCGCGCGGGGTGTATGTCCACCGTATCCGTCGTGGCTCCATGGGGGTGGATATCCCTGTGCAGGCCCAGACCAAGCTGCAACGTGGCGACATCCTTACCATCAGCGGTGGCAAGAAGCATGTGCAGGCCGTGGCGGTCGCGGTGGGCTATGCCGACCGTCCCACCAGTGTCACGGATATGGTGCTGCTGGGTTCCGGTATCGTGCTTGGTGGCCTGGTTGGCGCCATCGTGATTCCGGTTGGCGGAGTGCCGATTACCCTGTCCACCTCGGGCGGCGCGTTGATCTCCGGTCTGATCTTCGGCTGGCTGCGCAGTTTCACGCCCAAGTTGGGCAGCGTGCCCAGCGCGACGGTCTGGTTCATGAACTCGGTCGGCTTGAATGTGTTCATTGCCGTTGTGGGTATCTCTGCCGGCCCGACGTTTATCTCAGGCTTGCAGCAGATCGGGGTGGAGATGTTCCTGTGGGGCTTGTTCGCCACGGGTGTGCCCATGATTCTGGCTCCCTTGATCGGCAAGTACATCTTCCGTTTCGATCCGGCCATCAATCTGGGTTGCTGCGGCGGTGCCCGTACCAGTACGGCTTCGGTGGCCATGGTGGCTGAAGTGGCCAAGAGCAATGTGCCGATGTTGGGCTATACCGTGCCGTATGCGGTCAGCAATACTCTGCTGACCCTGTGGGGCATGGTCATCGTCCTGCTTATCGGTATTTGATGTTCGCGCGCCGGTAACAGCGCGCAAAAAAAAGGCCGGCTGCCTGTCAGGGCAGCCGGCCTTTTTCAATGGATTCAGACGGTGGCGTGCTGGGCGATGACGGCCAGGACACCGTCGATGACGAATTGCACCCCCATGCAAACCATCAGGAAGCCCATGATGCGGGAGATGGCATCCACGCCGCTGCCGCCGATCAGTGTGAAAAGCTTGCTGGAGAAACGCAGGCACAGCCAGAACAGCAGGCCAATCAGCAGGGCCACTACCACCGGCGCCGTATGAATGGCCCAGGCCGGGTAATGGGTGCTGCCGTGCATGCGCGCGGCCAGGCTGATGACCACTGCGATGGCGCCTGGCCCGGCGGTACCGGGCATGGCCAGCGGCACGAAGGCAATGCTGGGCTGCGTGGCCTGGCGCTGTTCTTCCCGGGTCTTGTCCGCTTCGGGGATGTCCGTCACGGAATTGGACGGGAACAGCATGGTGAAGCCCAGGAACGTGATGATGAGGCCGCCGGCGATGCGCATGCCGGGAACCGAGATGCCGAAGGAGTGCATGATCCATGAGCCGGCATAGTAGGCAACGCACAGGATGGCGACGACATAGATCGTTGCCAACCGGATTTCGCGCATCCGATCCTGGTAAGACAGGCGCTTGCCCAGTGCCAGCAGCAGCGACATGGATGTCAGCGGGTTGGCGATTGGCAGCAGCAACACCAGGCCCAGGCTGACCAGCTGGAAAAAATCGCGGATTTCATTCATTGAACATGGCTCCTCAGTGCGTCGGCGTCAGCCGGATTTCTGCGCTGTTCAGTTGCCCCAGGGCAAATGCCAGCGATGCGGCGGCAATCTGTGCTGCCGCCTGGGCATCGGCTTGGGCACTGCGTGCGATCAGCAGGCCATTGGCGGCTTCGGTGGCGGCGGTGACCGTGCCCAGGCCGAATTTGTAGGCTTCCAGCGTGGCGTTATAGGTGACGCCGGCAGTTTCCACCAGGGTAGAGGCGGCGGCATGGGATTGCAAAGCGGTGTCCAGCGCGTTGGCGGCCAGGGCAATTTCGCGCATGGAGGTATTGCGCAGCTTTTCCAGCGCGGCGCGGGCGACCTGTACGCCTTCTTCCGCCTGGCGCAGCCTCGAAGTGCGCAGCCCGCCGTCATAGAGCGGGATGGACACGCCCACCAGAATGCTGCGTGACGGGCCTTGCTGGTTCAGCGCCGGCAGCTTGCCGACATCCAGGTTGGCTGTGCCATTGGCATAGCTGGCCGCCATGAATATCTTGGGCATGAACGCGGCACGCGCGCCATCAATCGCATTTTCGGCGGCCTTGAGCGAGGCAATGCTGGCCATGATGTCAGGCCGATTGGCCAGGGCACGGCGCAGGACGGCGCCATCCGGCATGTCCTGTGCGGCCGGAAGCGGCAGATGGGCGCTGCTGCTGACCTGCAGCTCGGCGTCCGGCTCCAGGTTGAGCACGCTCATCATGGCTTGCCGGGCATTGCTGACGGCACCTGCCGTACTGACGACGGCCAGGCGCGCTTGTGCAACTTGCTGGCGTGCCTGGGCTTCTTCGACGGTCGTGGCCAGGCCGGCCTGGCGCTTGGCCTGGACGGCGGCTTCCACCGCCAGGCTGTTTTGCAATGTTTCCTGGGCGATGTCATGGCGCTCGCGTGCCGTACCGTACTGGTAGTAGGCATTCATGACCTCGAGGATGACGGTCTGGTGCACGCTGTTGAACAGGAAATTGCTGCCGATAGCCAGGTTGCGTGCGGTGTCCCGCGCGGCGGCGCGTTCACCGAAGTCGAACAGCAGCCACTCCAGGGCAACCAGCGGCACGACGCCGCTGACGCTGGCATCGAGATGGAAGGTCTGGTTGAGGATTTCCGGCAGGCGGCGGCGGGTGGATTGATAGCCGCCCACGACATAGGCCGTGATCATCGGCAGGAAGGTGGCGTCGGTGATGCCTATCGTATTGGCCGCTTGCCGGGCCTGGCTCCAGGCCAGCCGGGTAGCAGGATTATTGCGTTGCGCCAGGTCGATCAGATCCGGCAGATCGTAAATCTGTGTTGGATCCGGTGCGATCAGGCCGGCCAGGGGTTGGTCCGTCCGGGGCTGCGCGGGATCCTCTGCGACCCGTTCCGGATTCGGCCCGTGCATGGCCAGTTCGCGCCAGGAACCGTCGGGCTGCGGGGCCTGCCATTCCCGCGCGGCGTCGGGTGGCGCATAGTCGGTGGTGTTGGCGCAGGCGCCCAGCAGCGCAGTGCTGGCCAGCAGGGCCAGCCGCCAGGGGCGGTGCCGGGATGCGGGCGCATGGTTAACGGCCATTGATCAAAGTCTCCAATCGTTGCACGTTGCGTTCCAGACTGCGGGCTTCGCCGGGTGCTGCGCCAGGGGGCGGCCGCGGTAGCTCAGGCCGTTGCAAGGAGATGTCGGCCGCCTGTTTGGATAGTGTTTCCAGGCGCTCGCCCAGCGCTGGGTCGGCACTGGGTTGCAGCAGCATATCCAGGCAGGCATTGCGCATGGCTTGCGAGGTCTTGGCCAGGCGGCGGATTTCCGTGCTGGACAGGCGCAGCGAATTGGGTTCATAGCCGGCGAGTTCCAGCGAGTAACGGGTATCGGCTACCTTGGTGGCCATGCTGGCGGCTTCGGCCAGCATGGCGCTGTGCTCCTGCTCGGCGGGCTGGCCGGGGCGGGGCATGCGGGCCATGCGGGCCAGGCCGCCCAGTGCCCGGCTGGTGTTGTCCCAGACCCGTTGAGAGACGCTGACGGGCCAGAACTGGGTGAACATGAAGTACACCACGAAGTTGCCCAGCAACACGCCGATAATCCGATCCAGGGCGGCGTCCATATCGGTACTGGGGCCGTAGCCGCTCAGCACCGTGAGGAGGAAGGCCAGGGCGATCTGCACGCCGGCGTAGGAAACGCGGTCGCTGCCGACGGCGACCCAGGCGGCAATGAAAGTGCCGCAGAATACCAGCAGCATCACCGCACCGATGGAGGTCATGTGCGGGATGAGGAACAGGATGGAGCCGACGCCCAGCGCTGCACCGATCAGACAGCCCGTGATCCGCAGGATGAGTTTGTGGGTGGTTTCGGCGACGGACCCCAGGGCGATGACGTAGCAGGTAATCATCGCAGTATGGATGCCTTGCCAATCCAGCGCGGTATAGGTGCAGTAGCAAATGATGGCTGCGGCCGTGGTTTTGATGGCGTAGCGCAGGTGTTCCGGGTTGCTGCGGGCATCCGGGCGCATGAAGGATTCGGCCGGGGCAGTGGCAAGCGGGTGGTCGGGCGTGCCTACCATGGCCAGCAGGGCGTGCCAACCTTGCACCAGCGGTGCGGAGGCATCGGCGGGCAGCTCACCTTCGGGGGCCGGCACAGGCTCGCCTGCTGCCAGTGCACGGGCGGCAATCCTGGCTTGTTGTGCAATGGCCTGGCGTGCTTCTGGATGGGCGTCAGGATCCTGCGCCAGCATGATGAAGGCCAGGCGGTAACTGTCTTGCAGCGCGATGCCCAGGCGGCGGGATTCATCACGCCGCGCCAGTGCGAACAGACGTGTGATGCCCCAGCGTTTCATGTGATCTTCCTGGCCTTCCCAGATCTGGTCGCGCAGCCGGGCACGATTTTCCGGGGTGGCCCGCTCCAGCCAGTCAGCGATGATTTCCAGGCGTTCGGAAACTGTCTGGCGCAGCAGGGGTAGGGGTTTGCGGCCAATGGTGAGGGAGACGATCGCAATCCACAGCATGGGCATGACACCCATGAGCCAGGCGAACAGGATGCCGCGCGTGGCGAGTTCGCCGAACGGAACGTCGCTGAGCAGGGTCAGGCCGAAAGCGAGAATCAGCGCAATGATGCCGCCCAGCGCGCCGAGCTTGCTGGCGGAGGCCAGATACAGGAAGACCAGCGAGGTCAGTGCAATGGCCAGGATGCGCATGGGCGGGACTTGTATCGTCCAGCGCGTCAGGAGGAACAGCAGCGAGATGACGCCCATGGTCAGGAAGCACATGGAAAGCGCCAGCAGCACGCTTTCAGCGGCATCGGGCTTCATGACGAAGAACACCAGATAACAGCTGATGGCGGCTTCCGGGATGCCATATACCATGGACATCATGCAGGTCAGGGCGCAGACCAGCGCCATGCGCCAGGTTTGCGCCATACGCCCGGGAAAGGGCGCCAGGTCTTCCTTCAGCTGCCGCCAGAAGCGCTGCCGGGAGATCTCAGCACTGTTTGCCATGATCGACGATGACGGAAGCGGAGGCGCCGACGCGCATTAGGTCTTCGGGCGGCGCATCCAGCAGGATACGCACCGGGAAGCGTTGGCCGACTCGTACCCAGTTCAATGCCTTGGGTACATAGGGCAGACTGCGCGGCAGGTTGATGAGATCCTCGGAAATCACGCCCCAGCCGATGGATTCGACCACGCCCCGCAATGGCCGCGAGCGGTCGGCTGCCACATAGACGGTGGCGCAGTCGCCGGGCTGGATGGAGCCCAGTTCGGTTTCAAGAAAGGTGGCGGAGGCGTACCAGTGCGTTGAATCTATCAGTGAAAAGGCGGATTGCGCAGGCACCAGGTAATCGCCCATCGCGATTTCGAGCCCGGAGACCCAGCCGTCGTTGGGCGCATATACCTCAGTGTCACGCAGTTGGCGTTCCGCCATGGCCAGAGCGGCCCGGCTTTGCAGCACCATTGCCGTGGCCGCGTCGTTGTTGCCGACCAGCGAGTCGGCGGCAGCTTGTTGCGCCAGCGCTTCCCGCAGGCTGGTTTCTGCATTGCGCTTGAGCGTGCTGGCGTCTTCGAGCTGCTGGGTCGTGACATAGCCTTGCGGATGCAGCGACTGCAGGCGTTTGAGCGTTTGCGTGCTCTGGGACAGGTTGATGCGGGCACGTTGCACTTGCTCGGCAGCGATGACGGCATTGGATTTTTCCGCCGAAGTGGTGCGGTTGCGCGTGTCCATGCCGGCTTCGGCCACCTGGACGGCGGCACGCGCCTGTTCCACCTGCAGGCGGAAGATTTCCGGGTCCAGGGCAAACAACAGTTCGCCCTTTTCTACCTTGCTGTTTTCCTTGACGTTGAGCTGGATGACGCGGCCCGGTACCGCGGGCGCGATATTGGCGATTTCCGCCGTGATGACGGCATCTTCGGACAAAGGCTGATTTGCCAGGCGTTTGACATAGGCCCAGCCGGTGACGACGGCCAGCACCAGGAAAGCAATGGTGATGAGTACCGCGGGCAAGCGCCGCGTAGCGGGAGCGGGTTTGGCGTTCGGCATGTCAGCGGGAGAAAATCAACAGTGAGGAAAGGAACATGACGGCCAGCGCGAAAGCCACGTAGGTCAGGAAGCGGAAAGGCAGGTGCTCGTCGATGCCGATGCGGATCAGGCCGAATCGTAAGACGACAGCTGCGATGCAGCCGAACGTGGCGCAAGCGATCCACGAGGGAAAATAGGATTCGAAAAGGACAATATAGGGAGCTTGCTGTATGCCGCATCCAGTCAGCAGGAGACAAGCCAGAACAGCCAGCCGGGAATAGGTAACAGCCATGAGCGCCTTGCGTCTGGGGTCGGAATCTTTACGGGGAAAACAGTGCCCGCGGTCGGTGCCGCTGTGCTGTGATATGAGCTGCGGTATGAACGTCACACACGCAATCAGATTATCCTGAAATTTATACTACAGTTCGCTTGTCACGGGCTTGCTTGGGCAGGTAAGAGATTGACATTTCTCTATGGCAGGCGCGATTGTGTGGCAGCCAGGGCCGATCGCTGCGCTGCGCTGGTATGGAGCATGTCGAGGCGCTGCAATGTGTTTGCCCGTGGTTTTCGTTCCCTGGTTGGTTTCCTCCGGTTCACCTTCATGTCTGCCTCTTATTCCCAGCTCAAAGCGTTTCATGCCGTGGCGGTGCACGGCGGTTTCAGTCGTGCGGCGGAAAAACTGTGTCTGTCGCAGCCGGCTATTTCCGACCAGGTACGCAAACTGGAAGCACACTTCGAGGTGGCGTTGTTTCATCGCAATCGCCGGCAGGTACAGCTGACCGAACCCGGGCGGGAATTGCTGGCGATCACGCAGCGTATGTTTGCTGCCGAAGCGGAGGCGGATGAACTGTTGCGCAGCCATGGCGCCTTGCAGCGTGGCAGCCTTGCCTTGAGCGTCGATTCGGCCGTGCACCTGTTGCCGGCGCTGGCCTGCTTCAGCCGCGCCTATCCCGGTATCCGGCTCAAGCTGGCGGCAGGCAATTCCAGCCAGTCGCTCACGCGCCTGTTCGATTACCAGGCCGATCTGGCGGTAGTCGGCTGGCACCCGGACGATGGCAGGCTGCTGAGCATGAAACTGGCGGAACATCCTATCGTCGCTTTTGCGGCGGCCGGGCATCCCTGGGCCGCGCGCCGGCAGCTGTCCCTGGTGGACTTGGCCGGCCTGCCCCTGATTCTGCGCGAGCAGGGTTCGCATACCCGTCAGGTGCTGGAAGAAGAAATGCAGCGGGCCGGGCTCGGCATCGAACAGGCGATTGAGGTCGAGGGCCGCGAGGCCGTCAGCGAATTGGTGGCAGCGGGCGTGGGCGTGGGGATCGTATCGGCTGCCGAGCTGGGGGGCGACACGCGGCTGTGTGCCATCGAGATTCGCGATTGCACGCGCCGCATGCCGGAATATCTGGTAACGCTGCGCGAGCATGAATCGCGCAGCGCCATTCGTGCGTTCCTGGCATCGGTGCGGCAGGCGCAGCCGGTGTCCTGAGTGCTGCTGCCGGTGTGCGTCAGGCCAGGGTGCCGATAGCGCGGGGCGCGCAGGTTTGCGGCATCTCGCCCGCCTGCAGGCGCTGTTCGATATCGGTAATCACTGCCGGCAGATCGGCGATGGTGTCTATCATGTAGTGCGGGCAGGCGGGCGCCAGGGCAGCGCCTATGCGTTCGCGTGCTGCCTCGCGCTCCGTTTCCGGCATGGACAGGTATTGTTCATGGGTGACCCCCAGCGCATTGCCGGACAGCAGCAGGGCCACGCTCCACATGCCGGCAGCCCGGCCCTCGATGATGCCGGGGGCGGTGTCATCCACCTTGACGCAGGCGGCAACATCGCGGGCGCCCAGGGCGACGGCGCTGGCCAGCGCCTGGGAAGGAAAGGGACGCCCGTGCGGCACTTCATCGGCGGCCACGATGTGATCGGCCGCATAGCCCTTGGCCAAGGCGCTGGCCGCCACGCGATCCATGACGATCCTGGGATACCCGGAGCAGGAACCGATGGCGATTCCCTGTGCGCGCAAGGTTGCGATGGTGTCCAGCGTTCCCGGGATCAGATCCGAGTACTGACCGATTTTCTCGATCTGCAGCGGCATGAAGCGTTCATAGATGCGGGTGACCGCGGCATCGTCAGGGGCCTGCCCATGATGCGCCGCATAGCGTGCCGCGATGGCAGGGTCGTCGCATAGCGCGCGGATGTGGTCCCATTTGCCCCGGCCCATGGGGCCGCGCGCTTCATCCAGCGTAATCGGTACGCCGAATTCAGCGAAGGCTTCGACGAAGACCTGTGTGGGCGCGAACGAGCCGAAATCGACGGTGGTGCCGGCCCAGTCAAGAACGACGCATTCAATTTTCCGGGGTGCCTGGTAGTGTGGGGCTTGGGCCATATCGGTTCCATGCAGAGTGAGAGAACGGCGGCTATCTCACCAGATTTGAACAGGCGGGGGAAATCGTTTTTTCGGATATCAGACATAAGTCCCAGTGGCAGGATGGCGGCGGTTTTTTCATGGAACTGTCTGATAGTTAAATGAAAAAATCGGTTTTTCTGGGGGGCGGTCCAGCTCGGAAATGCCCGTTCCGTCATCGGGCTGTCATGAATAATTCATGTTGGCGTCATGGTTCGGGCGTGGGGGCTGCGCATGCGGACGGCGGTTCCACGATAATGCGCGTGTGCCGGTGGCGGGATTGCGTGCCGCCACGTTTGCCTGGGGAGAGATATGCCTGGAGTGTCATGGCCCGGTCTGTGTGCCGGGATGGGGGCGGCGATATGCGCTGCGGTGTTGGCGGGGTGCGGCGTGTCTGGCGGCGTAGCGGGCGGGGCGAATGCCGCGCAGGCCGTGAGCCTGCCCAACCCGGCCTCGGTCTATTGCGAGGAAAAGGGTGGCACGGTAACGGTTGAATCCACGCCGGCGGGCCAGGCCGGCATTTGCCTGCTGCCTGATGGCCGCAGGATCGACGAATGGGCGTTATACCGCCGCGATTTTCCTGAAGTCGTGGAGATCGACAAACCCTGAGGCCGGCCGGATACGTGCAGGCGTCAGCTTGAGCCGCGCGAATGCTGCCGCTCAGCCTGCCCGGGCAGATGCTGCCAATATCCGAATGCCCGCCATTTCCCCGCTCTCCCTAATTCCAAGCACTCCTCACAATCACCCGCCAGGTCTTTTCTGCTGCGCCTGGTTTCCTCAGGTTCCGATTGACAGGCTACCTATCGGTAGGTAGTATGCGCGCCGCAACGTGTCGTTGCACAACAGGAAACATCGGGGACGCTAGGGGAATCATCATGTCTGAACGGACACCTGCGGCAGAACGAATCTGTCAGGCCGCCGTCGAGCACTTTGCCGAACGCGGCTATGACGCCGCCTCACTCAATGACATTGCCGAAGCCGTGGCGATCCGGAAGGCGTCCCTGTATTCGCATTTCTCCGGCAAGGATGAGTTGTATCTGGTGATTTTCGATGACGCCATCCAGCTGGAAAGCGACTATGCCTTGCGTTGCCTGGCGGCGGAGCAAGGCAGCGAATTGCCGGGAGCCAGGTATTGCGCCGGCATGGCGCGGCGCTATGTCCAGTCTGCGCATCTGCGCTTTCTATTGAAGGCGGCCTATTTGTCGCCCAGGCACTTGCAGGCGCGCCTGGATGCCAGCTATGAGCGTTATCTGGGGCTATTGCTGGAAGGGTTCAAGCAGCGCCTGAAGGTGTGGGCCGGCGGGCAGGCACTGGCGCCAGCCAGGGTGCGTTTGTATGGCCAGGCCTACCTGGGCATTGTCGATAGCCTGCATGTCAGGCTGGTCTATGCCGGCAGCGATAAGTTCGCCGCGCGCTGGCAGGCCATGAAGCATATTTTCGAGCATACGCTGCGGCAGGCCGTGGCGACGCAACCGTAGTCGGAGTTCATCATGCAACGTTCATCACAACCGGCGCAGGGCGCCACCATTGGCATGGCGTTGGTGGTCCTGCTGGCCATGCTGACGGCCCTGGATGCCATGGCCATCGACATGTACTTGCCCGGGATGCCCGCCATCGGGGCCGAGCTGGGCATTTCCGATGGCGAAGTGCAGCAGACGCTGGCGATTTTCCTGATCGGTCTGGCCTTCGGCCAGGGGCTGTACGGGCCGCTGCTGGATAGCTACGGACGGCGTGTGCCCTTGCTGGCGGGGGTGCTGTTGTTTGTATTCGGCTCCATCGTGGCGGCCTTGGCGCCGTCTATCGAGTGGTTGATGGCGGCACGCTTCCTGCAGGCGCTGGGTGCGGCGGCAGGCCTGGTGGCGCCGCGCGCCATCGTGGCGGATCGCTGCAGCGTAAATGAATCGGCGCGCATTTTTTCGGTACTGATGCAGGTCATGATGCTGGCACCCATTCTTGCGCCGGTGCTGGGGGGCTACCTGCTGCAGCATGGCAGCTGGCGCAATATTTTCTGGGCGCTGGCCGCCCTGGGCATGATTGGCGTGCTGTGGGGCATGCGCAGCCTGCCGGAAACCTTGCCGGCTGCCGCCCGCGCGCCATTGCGGCCCCGTGCCATTGCCACGGCCTATGGCCGGCAGCTGGCCGCACCGGTGTTCATGGCCTATGTGCTGGCTGGCGGTTTTGTTCTGGGGGCATTGTTTACCTATATCAGCGGCGCGCCTTTCGTCTTCACACAGCATTACGCGCTGGATCCGCAGCAGTTCAGCTACCTGTTCGCGTCGAATGCCGTGTGCCTGGTGCTGTTTGGTGCGGCGGCCAATGCCATGCTCAAGCGCGGCGCCACGGAACAGCGCGGCATGTATATCGGGCTGTTGCTGCATACGCTGGCAGGGTTGGCGCTGTGGCTGGCGGCGGGCATGCTGGCGCTGCCGCTGTGGGGCTATGCAGCCTTGCTGGCATTGGCGATCGGTTCGTTGGGGCTGGTGTTCGGCAACCTGACGGCGCTCACCATGGCGCAATCCGGGCCGCAGGCGGGATTGGCATCCGCCTTGATGGGCATGCTGCAGTATCTGCTGTCTGCCGTTGTCGGGTATGTCGTCAGCTTTGCCGGTACGCCTTTGCTATCGTTGCCTGCGACGGTCGCCATCTGCGGGGCGCTGGCGATACTGTGCTGCCTGGCGGCGGAAGCCATGCGCAACCGTGCGCGCCAGGCCGCTGCGGCGGGACGGGCCTAGGGGTCATCCCCAATAGTGCCGCGTCACAGCGGTGGCGTGGCCGGAGGATGCAGTATCGTGTACGCCCGCATGCAGCCGTACAGGAGCACCGCACCATGAAATTCTCGAAACTGACCTTGGCTCGCCGGCTCAAGTTCAATCAGCTGGCGATTTTCGAGAAGGTGCTGGCCTGTGGTTCGCTGCTGGCGGCCGCCCGTGAGCTGCACATGACGCAGCCCGCCATCAGCAAGGCGATCCAGGAGCTGGAAGAACATTTTGGCCAGCCCCTGCTGGTGCGCTCCAGCAGAGGGGTGACGCCGACCAATTTCGGTCTGATGCTCAAGAGCCACGCCCAATCGGTCATGGCGGATCTGCGGGTGCTGGCCGACGACCTCAATGCCTGGAACGAGGGGGTCTCTGGCCGGGTGATGGTGGGCTGTCTGCTGGCCGCTTCGGCGCAATTGCTGCCGGCCGCCATTGTGCGCCTGCGTGAAGTGGCGCCCAATGTCGTGGTGCAGGTCAAGGTTGGCGTTAATGAAAAAATGTTCCCGGAGTTGCTGCGTGGCGAGCTGGATGTGGTGGTCGGCCTGATTCCTGCCCATGAGGGCGGCGGCGAGTTCAGCCATGTGCCGCTATACACCGAGAAACTCTGTGCCGTCGTGGGCCGCCAGCATTGGCTGGCCGCCAGCGTAGGGGTCAAGACAGCGGAGCTTGAAGGCCTGGATTGGATCCTGCCGACCTCGGATTCGGAAGCCTTTCATTCCATCGACGCTTTCTTTGACAAACTGGGCATGAACCGGCCGAAACAGATCGTGGAATCGGTCTCCATCATGACCAACCTGGGCTTGCTGGTGGAATCCGATATGGTCGCCTTGATGCCATTCAAGGTCGCGCGCCGTTTCGTCAATCTGGGCCTGATCACCATCCTGCCCGTCGGGGTGGATATGCCCTTTGGCGAAGTCGGCTATACCCTGGCGAAAGACCGCAGCGTCACGCCTGCCACACAGCGTTTGTTGATGATGTTGCACGACGTCACGGTCTGAGGTCTTGCACCGGGCTATTCCTGATGTTTATAGCCCAGGCCTAAAAATTCATTATTCAAGTTGTACCCCCTTGGATAGAGTGCCATCAGGTTCAGGCAATTTCCGCAGCGGTTTTCCTCATTCCGGACGCTGCCGGACTTGCCCAGGCATGTCCCGTTTATCGGGCGCTTTCCAAGGAGTTCGACTTGTCCAGGTTTCAGCTTCCGGCGTCGCTGCGGCAGACGCGCAATTATGTGGCTGGCGAATTCGTCGCCACATCCAAGACGTTCCAGAACATCTGTCCGGTGGACGGCTCTGTGCTGGCCGATGTCCACGAGGCCGACCAGGCGCTGGTCGCGCGCGCGGTGGCGGCTGCCCGCAGGGCGGTGGAAGGCGAGTGGGGCCAGGCGGACGCCGCCGAGCGCGCCAAGTTCCTGTACCGCGTGGCAGACATCATCGAGCGGCGCTTCGAGGAGTTCCTGGCAGCTGAAGTCGCCGATACCGGCAGGCCGCTGAGCCAGGCACGCCAGTTGGATATCTACCGCGGCATTCACAATTTCCGTACCTTTGCCGATCTCGCCAAGGTCGCCAATACCGATTTCTTTGAAACCCGCCTGGGGGACGGCACCAAGCTGATCAATTACGTGACGCGCAAGCCGCTGGGCGTGGTGGCCAGCATTTCACCGTGGAATCTGCCCATCCTGTCACTGACCTGGAAGGCCGCGCCCGCGCTGATTTGTGGCAATGCCGTGGTGTGCAAACCCTCGGAGGAAACGCCTTCGACGGCAACGCTGGTGGCCGAAGCCTTCGACGAGGCCGGGGTGCCGCCGGGCGTATTCAACGTCATCCATGGCTTCGGGCCGGGGTCTGCCGGCGAGTTCCTGAGCACGCATCCGGATATCGACGCCATCACCTTCACGGGCGAGTCGCGCACCGGCACGGCGATCATGAAAGCCGCAGCCGAGGGCGTCAAGGAGGTGTCTTTTGAGCTGGGCGGCAAGAATGCAGCCATCGTCTTTGCCGATGCGGATTTCGATGCGGCCGTCGATGGCATCGTGCGTTCCAGCTTCACCAATGCCGGCCAGGTTTGCCTGTGTTCCGAACGCGTCTATGTCGAACGCTCCATCTTCGACCGGTTTGTGGCGGCGCTCAAGGCCAAGACCGAAGCGCTGAAAGTGAGCTGGCCCGATGATGAAGGGGTATTCATGGGTTCGCTGATCTCGCGCGAGCACCGTGAAAAAGTGATGGCCTACTTTGATCTGGCGGTACAGGAAGGCGCCACGGTCGTGACTGGCGGCACGGCGCCGGTGTTCGGCGATGAACGCGATAACGGCGCGTATGTACTGCCGACGATCTGGACTGGCTTGCCGGACGATGCCCGCTGCATGCGCGAGGAAGTGTTTGGCCCGGTGTGCCACCTGGCGCCTTTCGATAGCGAAGAAGAGGTGCTGCGCCGCGTCAATGACAGCGCGTATGGCCTGGCCGCCAGCATCTGGACCACCAATCTGTCGCGCGCCCACCGCGTCAGCCCGAAGATCCATGTTGGCATCGTCTGGGTCAATACCTGGTTCTCGCGTGATCTGCGCACGCCTTTCGGTGGCGGCAAACTGTCCGGCATTGGCCGGGAAGGCGGGCGTTACTCGCTCGATTTCTATTCGGAAACGACCAATATCTGCGTCAAGGTCTGAACGGGCGCAGCACTATGGCGATCAACAGGAGTGAGGACGGCATGAACGATTCGTTGCAGGCCCTGGCGGAGCGTCTTTGGCAGGCTCAGGCAAGTGGCGTGCCGACGGCGCCGGTGCGAGAGGATCTCGCCCGGCTGGCGGGGGCAGCTGGTGATGCACTGAGTCTGGCCTATGCCGTACAGGCGCTGCAGACCGAACGGCAACTGCAGCATGGTGCCCGGCTGGTGGGACGCAAGATCGGTCTGACATCACGTGCGGTGCAGCAGCAGCTGGGCGTGGATGCGCCGGATTTCGGCGCGCTGTTTGCCGACATGGCGTTTGGCGATGGCGAGGAGATTCCCTGGCATCGCACCATGCAGCCCAAGGCCGAAGCGGAGATCGCGCTGGTGTTGGAGCGGGACCTGGTGCATGAGCGTCATACCTTCGCTGACCTCATTTCCGCGACGGCCTATGTGTTGCCCGCCATTGAAGTGGTTGGCAGCCGGATCGCCAACTGGGATATCCGTCTGGTGGATACCGTGGCGGACAACGCGTCAGCCGGCCTCTTCGTGCTGGGTTCGCGTCCGGTGCGGCTGGGTGCGCTGGATCTGGTGCGCTGCGGCATGGTGATGGAGTGCCGCGGGGATCAGGTGTCCGTGGGGGCGGGTGCGGCCTGCCTGGGAAATCCCCTGAAGGCTGCCGTCTGGCTCGCGGATACGATGGTGCGGCTGGGGGCGCCGCTGCGTGCGGGCGATGTGATTCTGGCTGGCGCGCTGGGCCCGATGGCTGCGGTGCGGCCGGGAGATGTGATCAGCGCTTCGATTGAAGGTTTGGGCAGCGTCACGGCGGCTTTTGCGGCGGCTTGAGCCAGGGTGGCTTACATCCGTGCGGCTGTCAGGAACGTATCGGCAACCCGGCCGGGCCGCCAAGGGCCGGTGCCGGCTGAGAGAGGACAACGATGAGTGTGGATATTCAGTCCATCGCCAGGCAACTTGATGGCGCGGCGCTGCACCGCCAGGCGGTGCAGCAATTCGCGCCGGGAAGCTTCACGCTGGCGCAGGCCTATGACATCCAGCGCGCCTCGGTGGCGTGCCGGCAGGCACGCGGCGACACCGTGTGCGGTATCAAGCTGGGTTTTACCAGCCGCGCCAAGATGGTGCAGATGGGGGTCGATGATTTGATTTGGGGCTGGCTCACCCGCCATATGCGGGAAGAGGAGGCCTCTACGGTTGAGCTGGGCAAATACATCCATCCTCGGGTCGAGCCCGAAGTCTGTTTCCTGACACGGCGCGACATCGACTGTCCGCTCAATGCGCTGGAAGCCGTGGATTATCTGGAAGCCGTGGCGCCTGCGCTGGAGATCATAGATTCGCGCTATCAGAACTTCCGTTTCAGTCTGGAAGATGTCGTGGCGGACAACTGCTCATCGGCAGGTGTGGTCGTGGGGGGATGGTCGCGGTGCTTTGATGCGCTGGACAACGCGGGGGTGCTGGTGGCGCAGGATGGCCGCGTGACGCTGGCCGGTTCTACCGCCGCCATCCTGGGTCATCCGCTGCGCGCAGTGGTGCAGGCAGCGCGCCTGGTGGCGGCCGCTGGCATGAGCCTGCCAGCCGGTTCGCTGATCATGGCGGGTGCGGCAACGGCAGCGGCGGCATTGGCGCCCGGCCAGCATGTCCGGGGTGAAATCAATGGCCTGGGCTGGGTCGAGTTCTTTACGGGAGGCCAGCATGGCTGACAACAAGGCAGGCGTTATACAGGGCAAGGCCGTACCGCGCGGCCGTTTCCCGCATTACCGGCGTGCCGGCGATTTCATTTTCGTTTCTGGTACCAGTTCGCGTCGTCCGGATAACACCTTCGAAGGGGTGCAGGTAGATGCGCTGGGCGTGACCAACCTGGACATACGGGCCCAGACACGGGCGGTCATCCGCAATATCGCCGATATCCTGGCGCATGCCGGTGCCAGCCTGGAAGATGCGGTGGAGGCCCAGGTGTTTCTGGTCAATATGAATGACTTCGGCGGCTTCAATGAAGTCTGGGCCGAGTTCTTCGATGAAAACGGCCCGACCCGCACCACGGTGGCCGTGCACCAGTTGCCGCATCCCCACTTGCTGATTGAAATTCGTGCCGTGGCTTTCAAGCCGCTGCCCACTTCTCAGGAGTAGAACCATGATGAACTTCAAGTACGGCTATCCGCTGAATTTCCAGAAGTGGCTCAATGAAAACGAACATCTGCTCAAGCCGCCGGTCGGCAACCAGCAGATCTGGGCCGATGGCGATTTCATGGTGACGGTGGTGGGCGGGCCCAATCAGCGTTCGGATTTCCATGATGACCCGGTCGAAGAGTTCTTCTATCAGTTCAAGGGCAATGCCTATCTGCTGATCTGGGATCGTGGGCAGTACGAGCGCGTGCATCTGAAGGAAGGCGATATGTTCCTGCAGGCGCCGCATGTCAAGCATTCGCCGCAGCGCCCGGAGGCCGGCAGCCTGTGTCTGGTGATAGAGCGCCAGCGCCCGCTGGGCAGCAAGGATGCATTGCAGTGGTGCTGCGCCCGTTGCGGCAATCTGATACGGCGCTACGAGATGCAGCTGGAAAGCATCGTTGCCGATCTGCCGCCAGTCTATGAGCAGTTTTATGCCACGACAGAGGCCGAGCGCACCTGCCAGTCGTGCGGCACCGTGCATCCGGGCCGGGATTTCGAGTCCTGGCACAGGACTTTGAATCAATATTTTCCCGAGCAGTGAGCCGCCATGATAGACATTCACTCGCATTTTTTTCCCGCTATCAGCGCAGCGACGGCGGCAGCGGCCAATCCTGGGCGTGCGCCGTGGCTGCGCATAGATGAGGATGGCCAGAACGGCCAGATCATGGTGGGCGACAAGCCCTTCCGGCCGGTGTACCGTTCGCTGTGGGATCCGGCGTTCCGCTTGCAGGAAATGGATCAGCACGGCATAGACATCCAGGTGAACTGCGCCACGCCCATCATGTTCGGCTATGCCTGGGATGCCAGGCTGGCGGCAGACTGGGCCGCCAGAATGAATGAGGAAGCCCTGGCGTTCGCCGCGGCCGACCCGCGCCGGCTGAAAGTGCTGTCGCAGGTGCCGCTGCAGGATCTGAAGTTGGCTTGTGCGGAAGCGTCGCGGGCGCAGAAGGCAGGCTGTATCGGCGTGCAGATCGGCAACCATGCGGGGGATCGCGATCTGGACCATCCCGAGATGGTCGATTTCCTGATTCATTGCGCGACCGAAGGCATTCCCGTGTTCGTGCATCCCTGGGACATGATGGGCGGCAAGGAGCGCATGCGGCAGTGGATGCTGCCCTGGCTGGTGGCCATGCCGGCGGAAACGCAGCTGGGCATGTTGTCCCTGATTTTGTCCGGCGCCCTGGAGCGGATTCCCGAATCGCTGAAGATCTGCTTTGCGCACGGTGGCGGCAGTTTCGCCTATACCCTGGGCCGTGTGGACAATGCCTGGCGCCACCGCGATATCGTGCGCCAGGATTGCCCGCGCCCGCCTTCCGAATATGCGCGGCGGCTGTATGTGGACAGCGCCGTGTTCGATGAGGGCGCGCTCAAGTTGCTGGTGGATGTGATGGGCGAGGACAGGGTGATGCTGGGCTCTGACCAGCCCTTCCCCTTGGGCGAGCAGGATGTGGGCGCCCTGGTGCGCAGTGCCGGCTTCCTGTCGGAAGCGGGACGCGCGCGCATCCTGGAAAAAAATGCCGTGGAGTTCTTCAAACTCTGATTGTTCCGGGCGTCAGTCGTCAATTCCGGATGCTTATGCCATTGCCCCTTGCGATCCCGTTTGGTGATTGCAAGGGGTTTTTTATTAGCGGCGCGCAATGAATCTAAGGGTAAATGCTGAGACTCGGAATTGTGAATTTTGCGATGCAGCACAAATGCGCCATAACGGGGCATGAATCCTTGAAATGACGGAATTGCAATACGTAAATAAACGAAATGCACCGTGACAGTTCAATGGATTTATTGCATTGCATCAAACTGGGGCATTCCGGCAAAAGGTATTCCAGGCATTTATAGCTGGCGGTCAAAAAATGATTATTCAGGGCTTGCATGCTTGGCTACAGTCAGTTGGCAGACCTAGGTTTTTTCAGGAACGTGCAAGGGTGCAGGCAACCGCGACGGATTCCTGAGTGAAACATTGCCGGCAGGCGGCGAGACGGTCTTTTCAAATTGAGTGATGTCAACCGGGGAGCAATCATGAAGCGGAATGTCTTTTCCAGTATTTCCTTGGGCCGCATGCTGGCAGCGGGTGTCATGGCGGGTAGCTGTATGGCGGCCAATGCGGCAGATCCGGTCAAGGTCGGGATCGCGCTGGATATTTCCGGGCCGTTCGCCGCCTTGGGTGCAGAAGCGCGTGACGGTTTTGATCTGGCAATTGAACAATTGGATGGGAAATTGGGCGGGCAGCCTGCCGAATTCATCAAGACCGATTTTGCCGGCAGTCCGGAGCAGGCCACGCAATTGGTGCGGCGCTATTTGCAGCGTGACAAGATCGACTTCTTTACCGGCCCGATTGCTTCCAATTCGGCGCTTGCCGTCATGCCTTTGCTGGCCAAGGACAAGGTGCCGTTCATTTCCAGCAATCCCGGGCCCAGCCAACTGGCCGGCAAGCAGTGCAGCCCGTATTTCTTCGCGCAGTACCAGAATGACAATTTCGATGAGGCCGCGGGCAGCCTGGCCGATGCGAAGCAGTTCAAGAAGGTGGTGATCCTGGCGCCGAATTACCCGGCAGGCAAGGATCACATGGCAGGCTTCAAGCGTACCTACAGCGGTGAAGTGCTGGACGAAATCTATACCAAGGTCGGGCAACTGGATTACTCGGCGGAAATCGCGCAGATCCGCAGTGCCAAGCCTGATGCGGTGTATTTCTTCCTGCCCGGCAGCATGGGCATCAACTTCATCAAGCAGTATGTGGCCGGCGGTTTGAAAGAGGTGCCGCTGGTAGCGCCCAATACCGTGGACCTGGATATCATTCCCGCCGTGGGTGACGATGCCCTGGGCATTCTGAACACCTCGCAATGGGTGCATGACCTGCCCGTGCCGGCCAACCAGGCCTTCGTACAGGCGTTCCGCCAGAAGTATGACGGGCGCTACCCGTCCGCTTACGCGGCAATGGCCTATGACGCGATTCTGGCCATGGATGCAGCAGTGCGTGAAACCGGCGGCAAGGTGGATGACCGCGCCGCGCTCGTCAAGGCCCTGGAGAAAGCGTCTTTCGATTCGATCAAGGGACCGTTCAGCTATGGCGCCAACCATTTCCCGGTGCAGAACTTCTATCTGCGCGTGGTGGACAAGGATGCTGACGGCAAGTACGTGAACCGCCTGGTCGAAACCGTGCTGGAAAACCATCAGGACGCCTACGTTTCCGAGTGCAAGCTGTAAGCAGGCGGGGAGCGGCACATGGACGGCATCTTCATCTTCGAGCAGTTGCTCAACGGGCTGGGCTACGGGCTCATGCTCTTCCTGATTGCGGCAGGCCTGACGCTGATTTTTGGCATCATGGACACCATGAACCTGGCGCATGGCTCCATGTTCATGGTGGGCGCCTACGTCGCAGCGCGCGTCCATGCCGTCAGCGGGTCTTTCCTGACTGGGGTGCTGGTCGGCGTGGGGGTGACGGTGGTGCTGGCAGCCTTGCTGGAAGTCGCCATCATCCGCCGCCTGTACCGGCGCGATCACCTGGCGCAGGTGATCGCCACCTTCGGCATCATTCTGATCGCTGATGATGCCGTGAAGGCAATCTGGGGGGCGGCGCCCATCATGGCGGCCATGCCGTCTTCGCTTGCCGGTCCGGTCACGCTGATGCCGGGCCTGCCGTATCCGGCCTATCGGCTGATGCTGCTGGCCGCCGGGGTGCTGGTGGCGCTGGGCCTGTACTTGCTGGTGAACCGCACCCGCATGGGCATGCTGGTGCGTGCGGGGGCATCCAACCGTGTCATGGCCGAATTCATGGGGGTGCGCGTCAGCCATGTGTTCTCTTTCGTGTTCGCGCTGGGGGCGGCGCTGGCGGCTCTGGCCGGTGCGCTGATGGGCCCGATCAGCGCAGTGCAGATCGGCATGGGGGAAAGCATTCTGATTCCCTCGCTGGTCGTGGTGGTCATCGGCGGCATCGGCTCGATACGCGGGGCCTTCATTGCGGCGTTGATCGTAGGCTTCATCGACACGGCCGGCCGCGCATTTCTGGCGCCAGCCTTCAAACTGATCATGCCGCCGGCCGTGGCGGCGGACCTGGGGGCGGCGCTGGCGGGCGTCGCGGTCTATGTCTTCATGGCGGTGGTGCTTGCCATCAAGCCTGCCGGTCTTTTTTCTGCTCGTGCGTGAGGGCAATATGACGACTTCTGCTTTCACTGGCGCAGTAGCTGACAAGGCCCAGGGCCGGCTCCAGACGCGGCAATGGACGCCCTGGGTGCTGCTGCTGGCCCTGGCGGTATTTCCCTGGGTGGCGCCGCTGTTCCAGCTTGAGTATTACGTGGGTTTTGTCGAGCGCTTGCTGATCATGATGATCGCTGCGTCCAGCCTCAATTTCATCCTGGGTTATGGCGGGATGGTGGCGCTGGGCCATGCCGGCTTCATTGGCGTGGGCGCTTATGCCGTCGCGGTCATGGTCGAGGCCGGCCATGACTCTACCTGGCTGATCTGGGCAACGGCCATCGTTGCAGCTGCCGTGTTTTCCGGTTTGATCGGCCTGGTGGCGCTGCGTACGCGAGGTGTCTATTTCATCATGATCACCCTGGCATTCGCGGAGATGCTGCATTACGTCGCTGTCTCGGTGCGTACCTATGGCGGGGATGACGGCTACAGCATCTACGCACCGCTCAGCCTGGGCGGGGTATTCGACAACATGGAGTATGGCCTGTATTGGGTCGTGCTGGCCTGTGCGGCATTGCTGTTCGCACTGATGAGCCGCATTGCCGGTTCGCGTTTCGGCCATGCGCTCAAAGGGGCGCGTGACAACGAAGTGCGCATGGCTGCCATGGGCTATCCCGTGTTCTTCATCCGTCTGGTGGCGTTTGTCGGCGCCGGTGCGGTGGCCGGGCTGGCCGGTGCCATGCTGGCGACTCATGATGGTTTCGTGAGCCCTTCGCTGATGGACTGGACGCAATCCGCCATCCTGATCGTCATGGTCGTGATTGGTGGCGTCGGCAACCGCTGGGGCGGTGTCATCGGTGCCGGGCTGTGGCTGTCGCTGCAGGAAGGCTTGCGCATGTTCACCGAATACTGGCATTGGCCGCTGGGTATTCTGCTGCTGATCATCGTGTTCTATGCGCCGGATGGCATTGCGGCCCGGCTGCGTCGCAAAAGGAGCGCGGCATGAGTCTTTTCCATACTGAAGGCCTGGTCAAACGCTTCGGCGGATTGCTGGCGACGGATCATGTGTCGCTGGAAATCGAGCGTGGCCAGATCCATGCCCTGATCGGGCCGAATGGCGCGGGCAAGTCCACGCTGGTGAATCTGATTTCCGGCCTGCTGAGTGCCGATGAAGGCCGCATCGAGCTGGAAGGTGTGGATCTGACCGCTATGAAACCGTATCAACGGGTGCGTGCCGGCTTGTCGCGTTGCTTTCAGATCACCAATATCTTCCGCAACGATACGGTGCGTGACAACCTCATGCTGGCGGCGCAGGCGCACGATGGCAGCAGCTTCCGGTTTCTATCGTTGCGGCAGCATGAGGAAAAGCTGCTGGCGCGTGCGGAAGAACTGGCGCAGCAGGTCGGCTTGGGGCATGAGCTTGACCGCGTGGCCGGCACGCTGTCGCATGGTGCGCAACGGCGTCTGGATGTTGCGCTGGCGCTGGCTTCGCGCCCCAAGCTGCTGTTGCTTGATGAGCCCATGGCAGGGATGGGCGCGGAGGATTCCATGCAGATGGTGGAGATGATCCTGGCGCTGCGCCAGGAGGCCGCCATTTTATTGATCGAACACGATATGGATGCGGTGTTCAGGCTGGCTGACCGGATCACGGTGCTGGTCTATGGCAAGGTGCTGACATCTGGCAACGCGGAGCAGATCCGTGCCGATGTCCGTGTCCAGGAAGTCTATCTGGGTGAAGAAGAAACCGCCGCAGAAAATGCGACGCCGGAGGTGGCATCATGAGCCGTGAACCCTTGTTGTCCTGCCGGGGGATCCATGCCGGTTATGGCGCCAGCCAGGTGCTGTTCGATGTGGGCCTGGATATCCATGAAAAGGAAGTCGTGACTTTGCTGGGCCGCAACGGCATGGGCAAGAGCACGACCATCAAGACCATCATCGGCGCGCTCAAGGCGCGCCAGGGTGAATTGAGCTTCGGCGGCAAGCAGATCGGCCGCATGCGCCCGGATGCCATCGCCAGGCTGGGCGTGGCGGTCGTGCCGGAAGGCCGCATGTGCTTTCCCAACCTGACGGTGGAAGAGCATTTGCTGGCATTTGCCGATAATCGCAGCGGCCAGCGCGATGGCTGGACGCTGGAGCGCATCTATGAGGTCTTTCCCCGGTTGAAAGAGCGTTCACGCAATCTGGGCGGGCAATTGTCCGGTGGCGAGCAGCAGATGCTGGCGATTGGCAGGGCCCTGTCCACCAACCCCCGCTTGCTGATTCTGGACGAGGCCACTGAAGGATTGGCCCCCGTGATCCGCGAGGATATCTGGCGCTGCCTGGCGACTTTGCGCGCCGCCGGGCAGACCATTCTGGTCGTGGACAAATATGTGCAGCGGCTCTTGAGCCTGGCCGACCGTCATATCATTCTTGAACGGGGCCGCGTTGCCTGGCAGGGCACATCGGCGGAGCTGGATGCCGACCGCAGCCTGTGGAAAACTTATCTGGGCGTGTGACACACCAGAGAGCCGGCAGTTTGCCTGGCGTGGCCTTGCCACGCCAGGCTACACGCCCAGATAGGCCTGTTGTATGGCCGGGTCTTGCGCCAGTTCTGCGCTGTTGCCGTGGCGGACAATGCGACCTTCGCTCAGTACATAGGCACGGCGGGAAATGCGCAGGGCCATATAGGCATTCTGTTCGGCCAGCAGCACCGAGACGCCCTGGTCGCGCAATTGCGCGATGGCATCGAAAATTTCCGCCACGATCTTCGGTGCCAGGCCCAGCGAAGGTTCATCGAGCAGCAGCAGGCGGGGGCGGCTCATCAGTGCCCGGCCGATGGCCAGCATCTGCTGCTCGCCACCGGAGAGCGTGCCAGCCTGTTGCGTGAGCCGTTGCGCGAGCTTGGGGAAGCGTTCCAGCACCTGCGCGAAGTCGGCCTTGATCTGTCGCGCATCATGGCGGCTGTAGGCGCCCATCATCAGATTCTCTTTGACGCTGAGCGGTGCAAAGACTTGCCGGCCTTCCGGTGAAAGCGCCAGGCCGCGTTGCACGCGGCGCGCAGCATCCAGTCCATCGAGCGGCTGGCCGTCGAGTTTGATGGAACCCTGACGATGCTGGCGCAGGCCGGCCAGCGTATTCATGATGGTCGATTTGCCGGCGCCGTTGGCGCCCAGCAGGCAGGCGATTTCACCAGGCTGCAGGTGCAGGTCTATGCTGTGCAGGATCTGCGCCGCGCCAATCCAGGTGGACAGTCCGTTGACATCAAGCATGGCTGCCTTCTCCCAGGTAGGCGTCCAGCACGGCCGGGTCGTGCCGCACCTGCTCAGGCGAGCCCTCACTGATGAGCTTGCCATTATTGAGGACGGAAATGTGGTCCGACAAACGCATGACGACCCGTACATTGTGTTCGACCAGGACAATCGTGACACCCTGGCGGTTCAGGCTGAGGATTGCCTGTTCCGCATGTTCGATGGCATCGGCAGGCAGACCGGCCAGCGGTTCATCGAGCAGGACCAGGGTGGGTTCCGATGCCATGGCACGGGCGATTTCCATGAGTTTGCCTTCACCGTAACTGAGCGCCCGCGCCAGTTGACCGGCCTTGCCTGCCAGACCGAGCTGATCCAGCAGCGCCATGGCCAGCGCCTGGCTGCTAGCGTTTTCCTGGCGTTGGCGGCGGGAGTGGCAGAGGGCGTCCAGCAGGGTGCTGCGGGTACGAATATGGCGGCCCACCATCACATTTTCCAGTACCGTCATATCAGGGAAGATTTGCAGGTTCTGGAAGGTGCGGGCCATGCCCAGCCCGGTACGGGCATGTGGCGGCAGGTGTTCGATGGCCTGGCCCTGGAAATGGATGCTGCCCTGCGTGACCGGATTGACGCCGGTGATCAGGTTGAAAAGGGTGGACTTGCCGGCGCCGTTGGGGCCGATCAGCGCATGGATATCGCCGGGCCTGACTTGCAGCGAGACGCCATCAACGGCAGCAAGGCCGCCGAAGTGTTTGCTGACCTGCTGCAAGGCCAGGATCGGTGCAACGGTCTGAGTCGGGTTCATGGCGTGGCTCCTTTGCGGCGGGCCTGGCGGCGCGCCCGCCATCCGCTCAGCCCGCCCGCGATCCCGCCGGGCATGAAGCCGACGACCAGAATCATGGCGGCGCCCAGGATCAGCAGTTCGGTGTCATGGAAGCTGCGCACCAGTTCAGGTAGGGCCGTAAAAATCAGTGCGCCGAAAAATGCGCCCCAGTATTGGCCGAAACCGCCAACTGCCACCATGACGAGCAGCAGGATGGAGGTCGAGAACGAAAACGAGTCGGGCGAGATGAACAGGTTCTGGTGGGCGTAGAGCGCCCCGGCCAACCCGGCCAGCATATTGGCCAGCACGAAGATCGCCAGTTTCTGGCGCAGGACGGGAATGCCCATGCAGGCTGCGGCAATATCGCTGGAACGGATCGCCCGCAACGCGCGGCCGGTGCGTGAACGTTGCAGGAATGACAGGCTCAGCATGATCAGGCCCGTCACCAGCCAGCATAGCAGGTAGAAGTTTTCCGGCAGTGACAAATCCCAGCTGGCGAGGGTATAGGGGGGGATGCCGATCAGGCCGTTGGGCCCGCCAGTCCAGGCCACCAGCCCGACCAGCAGCACGGAAATGATGGCATTGAAGCCCAGCGTGGCCATGGCCAGATAATGCCCGGACAGGCGTAGCGTGGGCCAGCCGATCAACACGGAGAACAGCCCGCAGGCCAGCATGGCGGCCAGCGAACCCAGCCAGGGCGAGACTTCCAGATGCACGGCCAGCATGCCGCTGGCATAGGCGCCTATGCCCCAGAAGGCGGCATGCGCCAGCGACGTCAGGCCGGTGTAGCCCACCAGCAGGTTCAGGCTGGCAATCAACAGCAGATTGATGAAGAAGGTGCCGCCCAGGCTGACCAGGTAATCATTGGGCGCAAGCCAGGGCCAGGCCAGCAGCAGCACCCACAGCCCGAGCAGCAAGGCGGGCGCGCGGTCGCGCGTGAGCAGGGGAGCCGGGTTCATAGCTTGGTGACCTCCGCCTTGCCCAGCAGGCCTTGGGGCCGCAGCAACAGCACCAGCAGCAGAACCAGGAACGCGGCGGCATCCTTGAACTGTGAGGTGACGAAACCGCTGACCAGGGCTTCCAGCAGGCCCAGCAGCAGGCCGCCCAGCGTGGCACCGAACAGGCTGCCCAGGCCGCCCAGCATGGCCGCGCTGAAGCCTTTGAAGCCCAGCATGGCGCCGCTGTCATAGGACATCAGGGTCAAGGGCGTGATGATGGTGCCGGCCAGCCCGCCCACGGCTGCCGCAATGATGAAGGAGCCGAACACCACGCGATGGTGGCGGATGCCGACCAGCGCTGCGGCGGCCGGATTGGCTGCGGCAGCGCGCATGGCGCAGCCCCAGCGTGTGTGGTTGAAGAACAGTTGGGCCAGGATCATGAACACCAGGGTGATGCCGAGTATCCACAGCGTTTGCGTCGCGACGCTGGCGCCCCAGAGCGGTACGAAGGCCGTTTCCGACAGACCGGGATAACCCACCGGGTTTTTGCCCAGGCTGAGCATCACCAGGCTCTTGGAGAGCAGGGCGATACCGACCGTGACCAGGGTAATGGCGAACGGCGTCTGGTTCAGCAGCGGGCGGATCAGCAGCCGTTCTGTCAGTCCGCCGATGACAGCGACGGCCAGGCCCGCGAGCAGGCAGGCCTGCCAGACCGGCAACTGGGCATCATTGAAGCAAAAGGCCGCCAGCAGGCCGCCCATCATCACCCATTCGCCTTGCGCAAAATTCAGCGCGCCCGTGCTCTTGAAGATGATATTGAACCCGACGGCAATCAAGGCGTAGATGCTGCCTGTGCCCAGACCGGAGAGAATGATTTGCAGAGTGGAGCTGTCCACGGTGGCGATCCTGGCGTATGGGGCCATGACCCGGCTCTGGCCGTATGCAGGGAGGCGGCCGTTGGGTCATGGCAACAGGGCCGGTAGCGGCCCTGCGAGGTTACTGATAGTCGTGCAGGCGGAAGGCGCCGTCTTCCCACTTGATCAGGACAATATCGTCCTTGGACAAGCCCGAATGACGCTCGGGCGAGAAATTGAAGGTGCCGCCGACGCCGTGGAAGTTCTGTACCTGTTCCAGTGCCTGACGGGTTTTGTCCTTGTCGCCTTGGCTGGTGGCCAGCGCCTGGCGCGCCAGTTGAATGGCATCGTAGGTCTGGGCGACATACTGGTTGGGCTTGCGGCCATACCGGGTTTCGAATTTCTGCGTGAGGTCTGCAATGACGGCCTTCTGGCTATCGCTATCGGGCAGGTCGGCGCCGACCGGGAACTTCACCGACACCAGCAGTACATTGCCGGCGCTATCGCCTGCCAGCTCCATATATTTCTGCGAGACGAAACCGTAGCTATGGATCAGTTCGCGGTCGGTCAGGCCAAGCTGGGTAGCCTGCTTGTTGAAAATCACGCCGGCGGGCGTCACAGTCCAGCACAGCACGGCCTGGGCATCGCTGTTCTTGATGCGTGTGAGCTGCGGGGTCAGATCGGTATCGCTGGGCGCAAAGGCTTCGAAGCTGACGCTCAGGCCCAGTTCCGGCGCCAGCTTTTTCAGTTCTTCGGCCGCTGCCTGACCAAAGCCGCTGGTGTCATGCAACAGGGCGACGCGGGTAATGCCTTTCTTGTCGAAATATTCCTTCAGGCGCTCGAACACCTGGCGGTCATCCACCGTGCTTTTGAAGGCCCAGGGGCGCTGTGAAACCGGATCCACGATGGAACGCGCGCCTTCCGTAGAGATGAACGGTGTTTTCGCCTGGGCGCTCAGGGGCACCATGGCCTGTGCGATGCCGCTCATATTGCCGCCGCCGACGATGATGTCCACCTTGTCCTGGGACAGCAGGCGGCGGGTGGCCGTCAAGGCCTTGTTGGTCTGGCTTTCCGCGTCGTAGAACACCCACTGCACCGGCCGGCCGTCGATGCCGCCGGCGGCATTGATTTCTTCAATGGCGATTTCCATCCCTGCCTTCATATCCTCGCCCAGGAAGGCAGCAGGGCCGGTGGTGGAGAGAATCGTGCCGATGCGGTAGGCATCGGCGGCCATGGCGGGGGCACCGAAGGCGAGGGTGGCGGCCAGCAGGCCGCGCAGCAAAGAGGCGTAAGTCATGGTGTATCCGGAGAAAATAGGGGCAATGGACGGAGCGGCGGTAACGCGGCAAGCCGCCCGGGCGTTCAGGCCAGCACGTGCAGCGTGACAGGCGCGCCACGGGACAGCGAACCGTAGATCGGACAAACCGTGGTAAAGACCTGCACCAGTTCTTCGGCCTGGGCCTGTGTAATACCGGTGAAGCGGTAGGTGAGTTCGATGTAGCGGTAATGCCCGGGGCGATCTTCATCAGCTTCGCAGCGGGCCTGAATGGCCAGGCCGTAATGCTGCCAGCCGCGCTTGCGCGCCTCGTCGTCGATTACTGCGTGGGAGCAGGTTTGCAGCGCGCCCAGCAGCAACTCGGCGGCTTGCCAGGCCTGGCCCTGGCCGCCACGGCCGGGGGAGGCATCGACGACCAGGTGCTGATCGCGGGCGTTGAGCAGGAATCGGCCGGGTTGGGCGGACAGCTGGCTGAGACTGTCTATGATGGCCATGGCGGGCTCCTTTAGCGGCGTGCGGGGCGTTCCAGCCCCAGATGGTCGCGCAGCGTCGTACCGGTATATTCCTTGCGGAACAGGCCTTGATCCTGCAACTGCGGAATCACCAGGCGGACAAAGCTTTCCAGGCCGCCGGGCAGGTAAGGCACCTGAATCATGAAGCCATCGCAGGCGCGGGTTTCATACCAGTGGCGCATGTTCTCAGCGACCTTATCGGCCGCGCCGACGAAGTCGCGCAGGGGGCCGATGCCATAGCGATGGCCCAGCTCGCGCAGGCCGATCCCGCTGCGGCGGGTCAACTCCGCCACTTCCTTGTAATGGCCTTGTACGCCCGGCACATCCAGCTCTGGCAAGACGGCGTCCTGCTCGAACTGGGAGAGATCAATGTCCAGGTGATAGGACAAGGTGGAAAGCCCGGCATCCGGATCCGTCAAATCCTTAAGCAGCCGCTCCTGCTCCAGCGCGATGCTTTCGGTCTCGCCGACGATGGGCACAATGCCGGGCAGGATCTTCAGCGTGTCCGGATCACGGCCATGGCTGCGCGCGCGCTCCTTCATTTCGGCGTAGAACGCCTGGGCTGAATCCAGCGAAGAATGGGTGACGAAAATCACATCGGCCCAGCGTGCGGCGAAATCCCGGCCCCGGCCGGAAGCGCCGGCCTGGATGAACACCGGACGGCCCTGCGGCGGGCGGCTGACATTCAGCGGGCCTTGCACCGAGAACCACTTGCCCTGATGGTCGATGGAACGCACCTTGGCCGGGTCGGCAAACAGCGGGCCGGCCTTATCTAGCACCAGGGCGTCATCCGCCCAGCTATCCCACAGCTCGCAGGCCACTTCCACGAACTCCTCGGCGCGGTCATAGCGTTCGTCGCGGCTCAGCTGATCCTCGCGGCCGAAATTGGCGGCCTCGGCCTGCTGGAAGGACGTCACGATATTCCAGGCAGAACGCCCGGCGCTCAGGTGATCCAAAGTGGCCAGCGAACGCGCCACGGTATAAGGATCGAAGTAGGACGTTGAAATGGTGCTGGCCAGGCCAAGATGGCGGGTACTGCCTGCGATCAGCGCCAGCACTGTCATCGGATCCAGCCGCAGTGCGCCCAGCGCGCCGAACTTGAGCTGGCTTTCCATGCTGCCGCCATGGCGGCGGGGAATCGCCAGAATATCCGCCAGGAACAGCATATCGAAGCGGCCCTGTTCAAGCAGCTGGCCGAGTCGAGTGTAGTAGCCGGCGGAAAGCAGCTGGGTATCGGCAGCAGGGTGGCGCCAGCCACCATGCACGCCGGAAACCGGCCCGGCAAGGGCAAACGCTGCCAGGTGCATGGCTGAATCGCGGGAGGTTGTCATGGGAAAGCCTGAAAGCAAAAAAGCGGCGTGCCCGGCCAGAGATTGCCCAGGAAAGACAGGTCTGGCTTGATGTGGGAAAGGTAGGGCCTGCGGGCACGGATGAACTGGAACCGATCATATCAACGGCCCGCTGTTGCACTCAGACGGAGTGGAAATAAGAAAATATAGAACTGTTATGTACTGACTTTTTGTTATATGAATCAGTTGCTTGGGACGCTGGGGCACAAACGCCAGGTGGTGCGGCGGCTCGTTAAATGACCCGCCGTTTTGTTGTCAGCCAGCAGGATCCAGTTCTCGAGATCGCGTGTGGGCCTGCATGGCGGCGCGATCGACCAGGTGGCGCAACTGCTCATCCTGCTCGAATATCTGGATGGCGGCATGCGTGGTTCCGTTCGGCGACGTGACTGCCTGACGCAAGGCGGCGAAGTCGGCATGCTGTTGGCATTGCAGGGAGGCTGCGCCCAGCGCGGTTCTGGCTGCCAGCATATTGGCGATGTCAGGAGGTAGCCCGAGTTTCATCCCCGCTTGGGCCAGCGCCTCGCTGAACAAATGGTAGTAGGCGGGGCCACTGCCGCTGATGGCGGTGACGGCATGGAGCTGATCTTCGGTTTCTACCCAGCACGCGGTGCCGACCGCAGAAAATAGTGCGGAGACCATGTTTTTCAGCGCTGGATTGACGCGGTTGTTGGCGTACAGCCCGGTGCAGCCCTGGCCGATGATGACGGGCGTATTCGGCATTGTGCGGATGACGGGCGCTGCGGCAGGTGCAAGTGGTTCCAGCGTGCGCAGGGAAACGCCGGCCATGACGGAAATGAAGCAGGCGCGCGCCAGGCGGGCCGGGGGTATCGCCTGCAAGGCAGCCTGCGCCAAGGCTGGCTTGACGGCGATCACTACCAGTTCATAGTCGGTAGCAGGCAAGGCCTGGCCTGCGGGATAAAGCGAGGCTTGCATCCCCTGGATGTTGCCTGGATCGACGGCGTCGATATGCTGTACCAGGCCGGCCTGCAGCCATGCTTCGCCCAGGGCTGAGCCCATGCGGCCGTAGCCGAGGAAAAGTGCGTGCTTGACCATGATTCTGCTCCGTTGCGTGTGGGTGGTCGAGTTCGATTTACTGCCGGCTTGAAATGGCCCGGCCTGCCGCGATCAGTAGCGACAGGATTTTTTCTTTGTCGGCGCCTTTGTTCCATTGCGGGCGCGCGACTCCGATATTGATGGCGCCAACTACTTGATTGTTGGCGTCGGTGATGGCAACCGCCATGGCAATGTCGCCCAGGTACAGCTCGTCTTCGACATGGGCGTAGCCCATTTCCCTGATGTCCTCCAGGCGGGCCAGTATCTGGTCGCGTTCGTTAACGGTATAGCGGGTGTATTTGATGAGATTGGATTGGTCCAGGATTGCTTCCACCTCTGCCGTAGGCAGACAGGCCAGCATGGCGAGGCCGGAAGAGGTGCAGTACGCGGGCAGCC
This sequence comes from Kerstersia similis, assembly GCF_965139615.1. Classification (NCBI taxonomy): domain Bacteria; kingdom Pseudomonadati; phylum Pseudomonadota; class Betaproteobacteria; order Burkholderiales; family Alcaligenaceae; genus Kerstersia; species Kerstersia similis. Next base: position 90,334 of record NZ_CBCSIQ010000006.1, on the reverse strand, counting down.
GCGTGCCCACGATGACTTCGGGCGAAAGGACATAGCGGCTGACGATCCGTTGCAGGTAAACAATGTTCGGGCCGTCGAGGATGGTCAGGTTGATGGCGGCCTCGGTCTCCATGGCAAGCTGCTGCAGGAAAGGCGTGGCGCGGCTGACCAGGTCATTGGCCGAGATGTACTGATGGGCGAAGTCCAGTATGCCGGGCGACAGTTCATACAGCTTGGTTTTGGGATCCTTCCTGAGCAGGTTCAGCGTCAGCAGCGTATGCGTGAAGCGCTGCACGGAGCTCATGTCCATGCCCGAGTGCGCGACGATCTGGGTCAGGGTGAGCTGCCGCTTCTGCGGGCCGAAGACGGCCAGTATCTGGAAGGCCTTCTCGACGGAGTTCACGAATAAAGATGATGCCCTGGGGTCAGGGCGTTCCGAGGTATCGGCCAGCGTGGTTTCAGTGGGGGAAGGAGAGGTCTTTTTTGACATGTAGGCTTCCAATTCGGGCTGAATGCGCCGCGTCCGACAGGATGGGCTAGGTTTTATTGCATAAAGATAAAATTCTCGCACAAAAAACGGCAAAAACTTAACTTGTTATCTCTATGCACCAAAAAATGTCATTTTTTGGTGTTTTTTTTGGATTTTCAGTTTCTTTCCCAATTTTTGAGCAGCTTTGATCCAAAAATTATTAGGGTATGCACGAATTATCCGGCCAAAGTAATTTTTCTATATTTTATAGAAATAAATTCTTATTGGAGATAGATGATGCATCCCTACCAGTTCATAGAAGTGGAACAACATGATGAAGTCGGCCTGATCCGTCTCAACCGTCCGGAAAAGCTCAATGCCTGGACAGGGGCGATGCGCGACGAAATCATGCAGGCCTTGCAGGCATTCAATGCCGCTGCGGGTACGCGGGCCATCATCATGACCGGTGCCGGTGACCGGGCTTTCTGCGCAGGTCAGGACCTGGAAGAGGCACAGCGTTTTGACGAGAAGGATTCAGAGGCCTGGATCCGTACCTGGGAAGCGTTCTACGACACCATTCGCAGCCTGGAAAAGCCCCTGGTGATGGCGCTCAATGGCACAGCGGCGGGATCGGCGTTCCAGGTGGCCTTGTTGGGCGATATCCGCGTTGCCCATCCTGGCGTGCGCATGGGACAGCCTGAAATCAATTCGGGCATCGCCAGTGTGACCGGGCCGTGGATTATGAACCTGGTGCTGGGCATGTCGCGCACCATCGAACTGACCCTGACCGGACGCCTGATGGAAGCAGAGGAAAGCCACCGTATCGGTCTGATCCATTATTTGGTGCCGCAGGAGCAGGTGCTGGTGCGGGCATTTGCCGTGGCACGGGAACTGGCTGCCAAGCCGCCGGTGGCCATGCGCCTGGACAAGCAGCGGTTCCGGGAAATGTCGGAGGCCAGTTTCCGCGAAACCATTGAAGCCGCGATTCGCCTGCATGCCGATGCCTATGCCTCCGGCGAGCCGCAACGCATGATGGCCGCCTTCTTCGAGAAAAGAAGGAAAGCCTGATTCCTTTTTGCAGTTCTTCCCGCCACACAGACACTTGCGTCGATTCGGAGTACGTCATGAGCAGATCAGTTAACCGTAGTGGTCGCCGTCAATTCATCAAAACTGCGGCAGGCGGCCTTGTCCTGGCACAGGCCGCGCCCTTGGCCTTGGCTCAAGGCAAGCAGCAGATCGTGGTGTCCGATCCGGGCGGCCCATACTCGGCAGCCTATCGGCGTGCGTTCTACGACCCATTCGAGAAAGCGACGGGCATCCGGGTCGTGAATGTGGCGCGGGAAGCACAACCGGTGGCGCAAATCAGCGCCATCGTCAAAGCCAGGAATTACATCTGGGATGTGACCACCCTGACCTTGTCCGCCGACATCCCGTACCTGGAAGCCAATAACCTGCTGGAACCCATCGGTATCAACCCGGCGGACTACCCGCAGATGATTCCGGATTCCGTGCAGCCCAATTGGCTGGGGGTGGATGTGTATGCCACGGTCATGGCATATCGCACCGACAAATTTCCCGGTGAAGGCCCCAAGACCTGGGCTGATTTCTGGAACGTCGAGAAATTTCCCGGGCGCCGCAGCCTGCGGCGCAATCCGCTGGATACGCTGGAGCAGGCCTTGATGGCGGATGGCGTTCCTGTGCATGAACTGTATCCGCTGGATGTGGACCGTGCGTTCCGCAGCCTGGAAAAAATCAAGCCGCACATCAGTATCTGGTGGACCTCAGGCGCCCAGGCCATGCAGATTATCCAGAATGGCGATGTGGATATGGTGTCAACCTGGAACGCGCGCGCCCAGACGGCAATAGAGAATGGTGCGCCGGTGAAGATCGTCTGGAATGAAGGGTTGTACTCGATCGAAGGATGGGGCATTCCCCGTGGGACGCCGCGTGCAGAAATGGCCAAGCAATTCGTGCTGTTCTGCGCGGATGCCCGACGGCAGGCGTCCTTCACCGAAGACCTGCCCTACGGTCCGACCAACACGCAGGCGATGCAGTTCATTCCTCCCGAGCGTGCCGCAGTCCTTCCCAGTGCCCCTGAGAACCTGCGCAACATGGCGTTGCCCAGCCCGGAATGGTGGGCCGCCAATCGCCAGGCGGTGACCGAGCGGTTCAACAATTTCCTCATTTCCTGACCGGAGCCTGATTCATGTTCAAGCTGGAAGCTGCCGGGCTGGCCAAGCGCTATGGCGAAACCGATGCTTTGTTGCCGACCGATCTGCAGGTGCGGACCGGTGAGTTCCTGACCTTGCTCGGGCCATCCGGTTCAGGCAAAACCACCCTGCTGATGATGATCGCAGGCCTGGTGGAGCCCACGGGCGGGAAGTTGTTGATCGACGGCAAGGATGCCACCTACGCCCCGCCAGGGCAGCGGGGTATCGGCATGGTATTCCAGAGCTATGCCTTGTTCCCGCACATGACGGTACGCGAAAACGTCGCCTATGGTCTGCGCATGCGCAAGGTATCTGCGGCTGCGCTGGCCAAACAGGTTGATGAGGCGCTGGACATGGTGAAGATGGGGGCGTACGGGCATCGCTATCCCAAGGAACTGTCAGGCGGCCAGCAGCAGCGCGTGGCGCTGGCACGCTGCTTTGCGTACAACCCGTCGGTCGTCCTGCTGGACGAGCCCCTGGGGGCCCTGGACAAGAAACTGCGGGAACACATGCAATTCGAAATCCGGCGCTTGCACAAGGAACTGGGTTCTACGTTCATTTACGTGACGCATGATCAGGAAGAGGCCCTGACCATGAGTGACCGCATCTGCCTGATGAACCATGCGCGCATCGAGCAGCTGGATACGCCCATGGCCTTGTATGACCAGCCCAGAACACGCTTTGCGGCGGAGTTCATCGGGCAATCCAACCTGCTGCAGGGCGAGCATGATGGTGCAGGGCATTTCCGGCTGGGTGAGGCCAGGATTCCCGTGCCGGAGACGGCTGGGGAGCCTGGCGCTGCCGGCGCAGCGACCCTGATGGTGCGACCTGAAGCGGTTGAACTGGTGACGCCGGGGCAGGGCTGGCTGCAGGGAATGATTGCGGAAGTGGTATTCCTGGGCAGCGAGGTGCGGGCGGTGGTCAAACTGACGCAAACCGATGCATGCTCGCAGACCTTCATCGTGCGTTGCGGACGGGAACGGCCTGTGGCGCCGGGCGACCAGGTGGGCCTGCAATGGGACTTGAGCCGCTCGCGGGTTCTATACCGCTGATTGCGACAAGGAGAGACTCATGCAGACCGCTCCCCTCAGCGCTGCCGCGAACGGCCGTCGTTTCAGCCGTGTCTGGTTGCCTGCCTTACCCGCCATCCTGTTCCTGGCAGTGTTTTTCGTGGTGCCCGTCCTGCAGATATTGCAGGGCGGTTTCTTTTCCGAAGACGGGACATTCGATGTGTCTCCCTTCGAACGCCTGGTGTCGGCGCCGGTATATCTCAAGGTGTTGTGGACGACGTTCGGCATTTCGTTCGGCACGGCGTTGCTGTCGGTCATCCTGGGCTATCCGGTGGCCTATTTGTTGAGTTCTTTGACCGAAGGGGCCAGGAACCGGTGGGTGCTCTGGATACTTCTGCCGTTCTGGACCAGCTACCTGGTCAAGACCTACGCCTGGATGCTGCTGCTCTCGAAAACCGGATTGTTGACGACGGTGGCCGCGTTACTGGGACTGGTCAGCGACCACGATACGCTGGCACCCTCGATGTTCGGGGTGTTGGTCGGCATGGTGCACGCCATGTTGCCATTGGCCGTGCTGACCATCCTGCCCACCATGCAGGGGATCAACCGGCAGCTATCCAGCGCCGCGGAGATCCTGGGTGCCGGACGTGCCAGCAACTTCCTGACGGTATTTTTTCCGCTGTCCTTGCCTGGCGTGGCTGCTGCCGGCCTGCTGGTGTTCATCACCTGCCTGGGTTTCTTTATCGTCCCTGCGCTGCTGGGAACACCGCGTGAATCCATGATTGCGCAGCTGGTCATTGCGTCGGTGCTGGAATTGCTGGACATGCGTTTCGCCGGTGCCCTCTCCATCGTGATCCTGTTGTGCTCGGTCGTGGTGTTTTACGTCTATGACCGGGTTGCAGGCCTGACATCGCTGGCCGGGGAGACCGGGCAACGCAGCATGAACGCCGGCCCCGGCTGGATGACGCGGCTGGTGTACCAGGCGGGTGGCATGCTGGATCGCGTGTTCAGCCCCAGCAGCATCCGCGCGCGCCGCATCAATGTATTGGCGGGCTATTGCCTGGTGACGGTGGGTTTTCTGGTACTGCCGGTACTGATCGTCATACCCATTGCATTCAGTAAAACGGCAGTGGTGGCGTTCCCGCCCGAGATGTTCAGCCTGCGCTGGTTCACGGACTTCATCGAGTCGCCAGTCTGGCAGGCAGCCATGTTCCGTTCCCTCGGGGTAGGGGCCGTGACGGCGGTGCTGGCCGTGATCCTGGGATTTGGTGCGACATACACGCTGACCAAGGTATCGGGGCGTTGGGTCAAGCCACTGTTCGCCCTGTATGTGGCGCCGTTGATCGTACCCCGCATCGTGGTGGCGATCGGCTTGCTGTATTTGTTTGCCAGCCTGGGCATGACGGGCAGCAATACGGCCCTGGTCATCGGCCACACCATCCTGGCGATTCCCTATGTGGTGGTGACATTGGCAGCGGGTTTCCGGCAATTCGACTGGCGCCTGGACGATGCGGCGCGAATTCTGGGGGCATCCGCCTTTGCCCGGTTGCGGACGGTCTTGCTGCCCTTGCTGGCCGGCAGCATTACGTCTGCCCTGCTGTTCGCCTTCATCGTGTCTTTCGATGACCTGACGATCGCCATTTTCGTGAGCGGTGGCGTAACAACGACCTTGCCCAAGCAAATGTGGGACGACATTCAGCTGGCGGTTTCCCCGACTTTGGCGGCGGTCTCCACATTGCTCATCCTGCTCATCACTTTGATCATTCTCCTGTCTTCTTACATCAAATCCAAAGGTAGCCGGCGATGAACCGACTTCAGTATCTCCCCCTGCGTCGCGCTGGCGACTGCCTCGATGTGGCTCCGCTGCTCTATCACGGACTGAACAGCGACGACCCGCATGTCGTGATCGACTTCCAGGGGCAGGCGTTCACGCGCCGCCAGCTGGGGCGGGAAGTGGCCATGTTGCAGGCCTGGCTCAAGGCGCAGGGCGTATCCAAGGGCGATCATGTCGCGGTGATGCTGAACAATTCAGTGCGCCACATGGCCCTGATCTATGCCATCGTGCTGTCGGGCCTGGTCTGGATTCCCGTCAACACCAAGTTGCGGGGTGCAGGCCTGGCCTACCTGACCGAGCACGCCGAGCCGCGCCTGCTGGTCCTCGAGGATGAATTCGTGTCCTTGTTCGACGGACTTTCCGGCTCTGGCCCGGAGCAGGTAACGAGCCAGCGCCTGGACACCGAATTGGCCGGCCTGGCGTCCGGGGGCGAGCCTGCTCTGTTTCAGGTACCCTGCGAGGTCAGCGATACGCTCTGCCTGATCTACACCTCCGGGACGACCGGGGCGCCCAAGGGCGTTATCTTTACGCATCGCATGATGCGGATCGCCACCGAGGCGGCGTTGATCGTGGCGGACATCAAGGCCGGGGACAGGGCGTTCCTTTGGGAGCCGCTGTGCCACATTGGTGGCGCGCAAATGTTGATGATGCCCTTCCTGGAACCCATGACGCTGCTGGTGGTGGAGCGTTTTTCGGCGAGCCGCTTCTGGCAGCAATGGGAAGAGGGGCGTGCCACGCATTTGCATTATCTGGGGGGCGTGCTGGATATCCTGATGCAGCTGCCCGAGAGCGCCAAACCCGAGGGTGCGCGGATACCCATCGCCTGGGGCGCCGGCATTGCGATCAACAGCTGGGCGCCCATCCGTGAGCGCCTGGGATGCCAGTTGCGTGAATGCTATGGCATGACGGAATGCTCCAGTTTCGCCACCTTGAATACCACTGGCAAACCGGGTTCGATCGGGCAGCCCTTGCCATGGATCACCCTGAGTCTGCTCGACGAGCATGATCAGCCGGTCAAGACTGGCGAGGCTGGCCAGATCGTGATTCGGAGTGAACTGGAAGGAGCGCTGTTGCCGGGCTATTGGAAGAACCCCGAAGCGACGGCCAAGACCTTGCGCCACGGGAGCCTGTACACGGGCGATATGGCGCGCCAGGACGAGGAGGGCAACCTGTTCTTCATCGGTCGGGCATCAGACAGTATGCGGGTGCGTGGCGAGAACGTCTCTGCCTGGGAGGTCGAGCGGGTATTTGCGGAGCACCCGGCGATTGAAATGTCGGCGGCGATGGGTGTCAGCAGTGCGATAGGCGAGCAGGAGATCTTCCTGTTCGTGAAATTCAATGCCGGTCAAATCGTGGCATGGGAAGACCTGCTTGCATGGGCCAGGCCGCGTCTGGCCAGCTTCCAGTTGCCGCGCTACTACATGGCCATCGAGGCGTTTTCGCTGACGCCCAGCCAGCGTATCCAGAAGCACAAACTGGCACCGGAGCTGGCAAGGGCCTGGGACAGGCAGGCACAGACCCAGACGGACAGACCGCTGGCCGAGTCCCGGGCCGGCTGATCATCCCGGCGACGGACGGCGCCAGGTAGAAAAAAACCCGCATAGCCAAGGCTGATGCGGGTTTCATGTACTACCGCAGTCTGCGGCAGGGAATTCTTTGGTGCGGCGAAAGGAATGAAACTGTGGCCAGAAAGCCTCATGGTTGCTTTGTTTCGTAATTTTGATTTTAAAAAATACCGTCAAAAATACCGTCACAGATGGGGTGCTGGGGCTGCTTTGGCGGTATTTCGATGTTGTCTTAGCCGTCATCCCTCGCGCGCGATGCGGTCGTAGGCAGGCCGCTAATCTGACGGGCTGCTTCGAGAACACCAATCTGGGGGTCTCGGCTGGGTGCGCCATCGGCATTTCAAATGCGGAAGGGTTCCGACTCAGCTACCAGCGCCTGTACCGTAAACATGCGTCGATCTTGCGGTGATCCCTGGCGCGGTTTGCGTTCCTCAGAATTTAGGAGCGCGGTACGGGCGCCATCCAGTGCAGTGCCTATGCTTGCATCGCGCGCTATGCGGTCGCAGGCAGGCCACCGGCGTTTCAAATGCGGGTGGGTTGCAAACTCAGCAACCAGCACCAGACCAGGCGCTACCCATGCACCGTATCAGCACGGTGCTGATACGGTGTCTTCCCTGTTGCTGCTCGGGCGTGTCACGACGCTGTCACGGGTTGCGTGCTAAGACGAAGCTATGAGTACCACTTTGGCGGCATGGGGGGGCGGTTGTCTCGATACGCTACAAGTCTGACGCTGCAGATTTCTCCGGTTGAGTGATCTGTGATGCTCCAAAGAAAACCGCCCCGGAGCGCGGTCACAAAATCCCGTTGATTTCATTAACTCATCAGCCTTCGGACTGCTGTTCCGATAGCACGTTGGGCTGCAGAAATTAAATTCACTGCGTTCTCGAAATCAGCTTCAGTTTTCTCATCGTAATTTCTATGCAGACTTAGAGAGGCAACAGCCTGCCGCGCCGCCTCTACGCAAGAGCGGACTTCATCCAAAAGAACACGCTCCTCCAGAACGTGCGTACTTGCCAATGCCTCAGCAGCTTCCTTGTGCGCGTCAGGACAAGATGGCGACAGGCCTCGGTTCTGCTCCATTTTTTTTACAAAAACATTAACCGTAGCCGCACTTAGCCGTTGAAGCTCCACCTGCAGGCCCAGGTAATTTTGCGCTTGAAACTCTACTGCTTTGCGTTCCCTGCTAATTCTGTCACTGCGGCGATCTCTTAACCATGCCCCTATCATCCCCATAAAAAAGGTCAAGGTTGGCAGCAATTTGTCAAATATTTGATACCAGAAATCGTCCATGAATGCCTCCAAGATGATGCTGCGCATGGTCTTGCACCCATTTTTCACGGGCGCGAGAGGTAGGAGCTATGCGGGCATGGCCAGCCGCTGTATAGATGTGATGCCGCCCAATGCCATGAGTGGCCGTTCGTGATTGTAGGAGCACATCCAAAGTGTGGCTTGATCTTGGATCTGATCGAGGTCTGCTCATTCGCACTGTGATAGCTATTCATGACGTGTTGTGCGGCTGAATCGCTCGATGTAGGCGGCCTGCGGCAGAGGCACAACGTCCGAGAAGTTGGATTTGAAATCTCACTTTTCCTGCACCCTCAGATTGGTGGCGCAGCTCGGCCAGCAAGGCAAATCGCCGGGATTCTGGTAGTGTCTGCCCAGCCGACGCAATTCAGCACTCGTCCTGAAGCTCGCGCCAGAGAACCGCATATTCGGCAATCCAGACTTCCGAAACGTCTCCGAACCGTTCCCGTAGCTCTTGCCTGGCCGCGTCTGCCTGTTCGCCGGTTGGCACAGTGCAGCGGTCGCCGTATTGCTCGCGGTTCTCGAATGACACCACTGCATCCATCAGCTTAAACACGTTGCGGTCGCGCTCCCATTCGGCCATCCATTGCGGCATGCTCTTTTCGGCGTTTGGTGGTGGCTGCGTTGCTTCCAGCGCCCTAATGCGTCGATCAATGGCTTTCATGGGTGCGTCTCCACAGCAATGCGGCATCATCGCTGCCAGGGGCGGATAGCCAGATTTCAGAAGGCAGGCCGGGGCTTGCCGGGCTTGGTGCTGTCGCCGCTTCCAGACGGTCTAGGCGGCGTTTTAACGTGGCGCTCATGGCGTGGTACTCCTTTATGATTTATCGCCCGCTGTGGCCTTTTCCAGGGCCAGCAGGCGGGCTTCGAGATCGCCTGTTTCGATAGCCTGCCGTAGCTGGCTCAGCACATAGGCAAACTTCGTTCCGTCGCTGGGCGCAATCTGGCCTGCCTTCATCTGCCGATACAGGCGCGCCATTTCCTTGCGCACATCGTCAGCAGTTGCCAGCGGCAGGCGCATTCGCTTGGGGTGGGTAGGCTCGGGCGGCAACACTTCCCACGCGCCGCTTTCCTGATCGTTGATGTTGTCTTTGTCGGCCACTTACCGGCCCTCCAGGGTGCAGGAAACCGCCACTTAGGCGGCCCTGCTGTGTTTACCGTCAGTCGCTGCTGTGCCGTGCATGAATGCCTTTGACAGTATCCGGCGCGGTGCCTGGCTCAAGATCAACCGCTATTTCTGCATCACCTGCCGCCTCGATGCGGTCAGCAAGAGGAACGCTTGCGCCCACTGCTGCCCAGGCTCGTTGCACCGCTTCGATGGCGTCGCCCATTGCAATGCGTGTTTCGGCAATTTCTGCCGCCTCTTGCGGGTAGCGTTGCTCGATAGCCTGCTGTTCAAGCTGGGCGCGTTTCTCGACAGATATGCCGGTCAGTTGGCCAGGCAGGCGCAGAACTGCATCACGCAAGCGCAGATCACCGGCCTGGCTCAGTGCCGCAGAGCGTTCACTTGGGGGCATACCACGCAGCAGGCGGGCCATCTCCAGGTCAATTTGTACGGTTGCGTGGTCGCCTTCACGGTACTGCTCGACTGGCGACAGCTTTCCGGCTCGGGCATCCAGTTTCTTTTGCTCGTTGGCCAGCTTCTGGCGCAGGTTTGCCAGTGTCGGCAATGCCTCGCGGGATACGGCAGTTTTGTCCTCTCGCTTAGCCAGCGCAGAACGGCGTTCGTCGGCTTCAATCATCCCCTGGCGTATCCAGACAGATTCAACTTGCTGCACGGCTGATTTCGTCAGGTCGTACAGCGGGCCTTGCGGTGCCGTTTTCCAGACGGCCAGCAGTTTTTCATTGCCTTGGTAGGCGGCGCGGATGGTATTGCTCATTTTGTTTGCCCTCCTTGGGCTTGCTTTGGGTGGATGGTGGCCAACGGTGGTTGCCGTCTGCCTTTGGCTGCTTTCCTGTCCTGTTCGGTGGCAGGAGATGGCTACATATATAAAGTCACCGTCATCCGGTAATACGAAAATGGCGTTTTTGGCTTGTACTGAACCGGATTACGGTTCAATGGACGGCTGCGTATTACCGCCAGGCGGTTCAATGGGGCGTTTGATTGAACCGTCTGGCGGTCAGTCATTTTGTTTTTCCTCCCACAGCAAAAAAGCATCTTTCACAAAGTCGGACGGCTTCAAATCCATCTCTGGCGTGTAGTCCAGTGGTCGCCACGTCAGGCCAAACCAAGCGCCCCTTCTGGGCAGGCAGGGCAGGCGCGTCATCTGGATAAACCCCTTGTCCTGCAACTCCTGCTTGGCTCGTGAAAGAACATCGTTGCTGTTCCAGCCGCGTTTTTTGAGGCCGCTCAGCGTGATGTGTATCTGGCCGTTGTTTGTGCCTCCGTATAGGCGCAGAACTTCCAGCAATAGGCGGGTGCCTGCACCCGATAGGCTGACGAATGCGGAGCAGTCCAATACCTTGTGCGGCAAGGCACAGAACCGTCCGCCAATGGGGTTTTCGGAGCGTTTGCGACGCGTCATTCATCACGCCTCGCCTTTGTGTTGTTCCGCGCAAGCGTTGAATGCCTCCACTAAGGCAGGCCATACCGCACGCAGGCGGTCAGGCGTGACAATGCGCGGATCAATGGCGGCGACTGCCAGGCCGTCTGTATTGCCGATTTCGTAGCCGTCGCCAGATGGCATAGGTTGGCGTGGATGGCGTTGCAGGCAGGCGTGTGCGGCTTCAATCGCAGCGGTGACGAAATACAGCAGCCGCGGTGAACCGCTGGCGGGCTGTATGGCTTGGCGTGGCAGTGATCGCAGCGTCACGCGGTACGGCCACTGGCGATTGTCGAGAAACACGCTTACAGGCCTGGCGGTGGTCAGCGTGTTTAGGAATGTGGGGGCGTCAGTCATGCTGCCCTCCGTGCGTAGCTGCTGCCTTTCACATGCGGCCGCACTGAGTCCATGCGGTTGAGCATTTCGGCAAAGTAGCCGTCAAACTCCTGGCGCAGGCAGTCCGGCGTGATGCGAGGAACGCTCACATCAATCGTTACCTCGTGGTCGTCGATCATTGACGCAGACAGAATGATCGCCAGGTTGATGACTTGGCCTTTGAAAGTGGGCGACACGGGGGCGCTCGGCATCGGTTGGCCCTCGATTTTCTGACGCTCGCGCAGCAGGTGTGCGCTCAGCAACCAGAAAATCATTTCCTTGTGTGCCTGCATTTCCGCTCGCGTAGCCAGCGCAGGCATCACCTTCAAGCGAATGTATGTTGTCTTGAACGCGCAGGGGACAACTTCGATAGATACGGCGGGGGGGAGTTGCGGCAGGTTGCCTGTAGGGCTGTTGTGACCAAGTGGGCTAGCCATGATGGGCACCCCCTTGAAATGCTGCCACCAGGGCGGGTGCCTTGTGCGTCTCCAGTACCTCACTCGCCAATTCCAAGTAGTCCGCATAGCTATTGGCCAAATGAAGGCCACACGCTGCCAAGCCCTCAATGTGTTTGAGCGTTTCATTTGGGCTGGTGCGGATGCGGGACAACTCAATGATCCCGGCTAGTAAGCCAGACACATGACTGAGGTTGTCAGCACCAGCGCGTAGGGGCAGGATGGCATCGTCAGCCAGAATACGGGCTGCATCGGTGGCCGTGACGGGTATGTCGGTGTAGGTGTTACGCATGGCACGCGCTCCCGATGATCGCAGCCGCTACGCCAGCAGCGAATGCGTCACGCCACACATCGGCGCGCGCGGCGCGCTCCTGGCCGTCATAGGCTGGGACGCCTGCCAGGTGCAGGCTCAGGAAATGGTCGCGCCAGTCGGCCAGCGTCGCAGCAGGGCGGCTGGTAAACCACAGGTGCGCAATGCGCGTGGCTTCGTTGGCAGTGCGGGGAAATTTGGTTTGCTCAGGACGAGCGGGGGCATCAGGACGCATTGCGACCTCCGTAGGTTCGATGAACCCGCTCCCCATCGCCAAATGAGGTGGGCGGGCAGAAAGCGAGGTTGGCGAACCGGCACCTACGGAAACCGGCATACCCGAAGGTATCCCCGCAATCGCCCGCCCATAGAAGGCGCACAAGTGCGAACGGACGAAAAAAAGCCGCCGATGTGGCGGTATGTCCGCCGTAAGTATTCAGGTCGCCAAACCCGGCTGCATTTGTTTTAGCAGCGCAGTCATTATGTCGGAGCATCGCCTGATACGCAAGCGGGCGCATCATTCCTGGCCCTCCAGCGTATACAGGGCGATGCCATCATGCCGGTAGCCTTCATCGTCCCAAATGCTCACGCGCTTGGTGCTGATATTGAAGCCCAGGCGGCGCAGTTCCAGCACGCGGGTGTTCGCTTGATAGCAGCCCATCTTGCGCAGCTCGTAGGACGTGTGGGGGCGCAGGGCCAGGGCTTTGATGATGCGTTGGCGCTGAGAATCGCTGGCAGTGGATTTACCGTGCATGGTTCGCCACCTCCCGAACAGTTGCAGCTCGCCGCGTGGTTGCGCGCAGACGCGGCAGACGCTGGGCGCTGGCGTACCGCACCAGGTCGGCTTTGCGCTCGTCGTAGCTCTTGCCCATCGCGATCAGGGCGGCGTCTCGCACCTCCAGGCTGGTTAGGATGCGCAGTTCATGCGTACTCAGTGTGTCCCGCGCCAGGGCGTCGTATTTGCCGGTCAATGCGAAGTTGAGAAGGCGGGCTTCGTTCGCATAGTGATAAGGCTTCGTCGCCTTACCCACCTCGGTGCGGCACATCTCCAGCGTCATCGACACGGTGCGGTAGCCTGTCGCTGCCTCTTGTCGGGCCGCGGCGCTTTCAATCTTGGTCTGCGCTTTGGCTGCCTTGAGGCTGGCGTCACGCAGGGTCAGAAAGGCATCGACCAGCCTGGCTTGCCCTTGGCGTGACTTGCGCCCGCCGATGAAAGGCATGGCAACCAGTGCGCCGCGTTCGTCCAGCTCGATCATGCGCTGCTGGCGGTTCATGTCATCGGTGTAGGAGATCGGCCCAAAATTGGGCCGATCTATCGTGCCGTCCGCGATCAGGTCATCAAGCGTGCGCAGCACATGCTTATGGCTGCGCCCAAACTCGCGCGCAATGGCCAGGCTATCCGTAACGGGAATGCCTTTGCTCAGGTGAACCAGTGCGGTATTATTCGTATCGTGATCTGCCGCCAAGCGATCCGGGGCCCGCCTGCAAGCGGGCTTTTTCTTTGCTTGCATGGTTTATCCCTCCATCCCGGCTGCGCTCGCGGCCTTGCCCGCTGCGACGGCCTGCATCAAGCGGGTGCGGCAATGGTGCTCGCGGCGCTTGGCGCGTTTCAATGCCTGATATTCGGCGGTGGTGGCGTCCATCATGGCCTGCCATTCGGGGCTGTTGCGCTCGATATGACCGTAGGTGCCGGTGGCGGCACGCCAGTCTAGATAGGCTTGGCCAAGCGCGTCACGCGCTTGTGTGCGCTGCTGGGCGGCGTCGTAATAGCCGGTGGCTTGCTGGATGATTCGGGCGATGGACTCGATCATTGCGCCACCTCGCCAGCGGCCAGACGTGCGCGGTTCGCTTCTTGCCAGCCTTGCGGGTCGGCCATCCACGCGCGGATTTCTGACAAGCGCCAGCGGGTGCAGCGTTCGGTCAGGCGGATGGGGGCGGGCAGTCGGCCATCTTGGGCCAGCTTCCAGGGCCAGGAGCGGGACGCTCCCAGCAGGTGGGCGACTTCTTTATCAGTGATAAGCCGGTCGTCGGCTTGTGTGGCTTGCGGTGCCATGTTGTCCCCTTGTGGGAATTGAACATGGGCACAGCTTGAAGTCTCAGGGTACCCTCAGAGCAATACCCTGAGGGTTAAGGGTACAGGACTGATTTAACCCTCAGGGTGGCTGAAAACCGCATGGACGCTTGTTTCTTACCCTGAGGGTTCGACGATTAGCGGCCCCTGCTAAATGGCATGGCAACACGTTCGATTGCTTCTGCCGTCACCTTTGTCAACTTACTGTCTTGCTCCATAATCCACTGCACAATGTCGTCTTTCGCAGGCTGCATATCGGAGTCTTTGTAATCTTTACCAAGGCACAAAAACTCCTGTTGAACTGCGGATACCAGCCTCAGGGGGGCAGTTTCATACATAAAAGACAGGTTGCCTGGCAAACTCTGCGGCTGTACCGGCAGATCAGCTTTTATCTTGGCAAGCTCGGATTTCAAGCGATCATTCTCTGCTTGTAGCTGGTGTAGTCCAATGCGAGACAAGGCGGTGTCATGGCTGGTAGACGCGATATCGGGTGTGCTACGAAAATATCGCGCTTGGCTGTATCTTCGTGCTTGTACCCACTGGGTTAGGTGTTCTCGCCGGAATTTTTCTTTTGAAAAATTGAGCCTAACTCCAACCACGTGAGAGTCTTTGCGTATGCTTTTGAAGAGCCGATATCTCGCTAATAACTCGACGCTAGGCAGCATTGCTCTAGGCATATCAGTTTTGCCTGCGTTGGGCAGCCACGGATCGTAAGGTTCCTCGCCGTCAATGGCGACGGAATAGCAGATGGCCATTTCTTCCAAAGCGTCCATTGCCAACGTCCAGGCTTGTTCGATTGCTTCTTCAATAGCTCGCATACGCGCAAATGCGGGGCTTCCATACAGTTCCGTTACGTCCTGCATATTCGGATCAATGCCTGCGATGAGGCACGCGGCGTCTCGCGCTGTGAAGATGTCGATTAAATCGTAGTGAGAGAGGTCACTATGCGATTCAGAAAGAGAAGAGTGAGGCATTGACGCATTGTCCTATGCGCCGTCCATCGAATAGGGGCCAGCATCAGGCCGGTGGACGTTCCGGCTTTTCGGGGATCAGCCTAGATGCTGGCGTAAACCGTTATATATTGCTGTCTATTATACTGGACATATAAACAGTCATGTTCTTGGGGCTGGCAATAGCCTCCAAAAAGCTAACATCTGCCAACATTCGGTCTGTGTATCAGCTCTCGGCATGTCATCATCCAACCCGCTTGCTAGCGCCCGCAACCTCAACATTTCTAAACATTCGGCACGGGACGACACGCGGCCGGCATGTCAGGTTTTGTCTGGTCGGCGTCACGCCTTGCGATGCAGTTGCACCACATTGCCGCCCACACGCAGCGCATCCAGATAGTCAGCCCACACCTGCATCATGGCGCGTCGTTCCTTGATGAATTTCGTCCGGTTGTAGGCCGCGCCCAGGGCATCCGGCACCTTGTGGGCAAGCTGGTGCTCGATTACTTCCGGTTTTTGGCCCAGCTCTTCATGCAAGATGGTGCGTGCCATCGCTCGGAAGCCATGCCCTGTGATCTCGGTGCGAGTGTCGTAGCCCATCCGGCGCAGGGCGGCATTGATTGCCGCGCCGCTCATCGGCCGGGTAGGCGTCCGGCCACCAGGGAATAGGTAGCGTCCGTTGCCGGTCAGCGTGTGCAGGTCGCGCAGCACGGCCACGGCCTGGCGCGCCAGCGGGACAAGGTGGTCTGTGTCGGTCTTGGTGACTCGGTAGCGCCATTCCGCCCGGTCTAGGTCAATATCTGCCCATTCAGCCGTGCGTAGCTCGCCAGGGCGCACGAATAGCATAGGGGCCAGCCGCAGGGCGCAGAGAACCGGGAATGTGCCAGAGAAGCCCTCAAAGGCCCGCAACATCTCGCCAACCTTGGCCGGGTCAGTGATGGATGCGAAGTGCTGCTGCTTTGCTTGCGGGATTGCGCCCACCAGGTCGCGGGCAGGGTCGCTCTTGCAGTAGCCCTCTTTAATGCCAAACCGAAAGACGCGGCTGATTTCGCTGCGCGTCTTGTGGGCAGAGAACCGCACACCTCGGGCATCCATGCGTTTTAGGATGGCCAGGATTTCCGGCGCGTCGATCTCGGTAATGGGGCGCTTGCCCAGCCAGGGGAAAACATCGTTTTGCATCCGCGCCAGGGTGTGGTCGTGGGTGCTGGGCGAGACTTGCGATTGCCGCTCAGCGATCCAGGCTAGGGCGACGGACTCAAAAGAGTTGCTAGCGGCTAACAGGGAGGCGCGCTTGTCCGCTTTCTTTTGCTCGCTGGGGTCTATCCCACTGGCTAGTAGTTTGCGCGCGTCCTGGCATCGTTCGCGGGCGTCTGCCAGTCCGACTGTTGGATAGACACCTATCGCCAGCGTCTTGCGTTTTCCGCCATAGCGGTAGTCCATACGCCAATACTTGCCGGTCTGGTTGACCAGCAGGTACAGGCCGTCACCGTCCGTCAGCTTGCGGGCTTTGTCGGTAGGCTTGGCCTGGCGGCAGGCGGTATCTGTCAGCGGCATGACGGTATTTTTCCCTGATTGGCTGGCGGTATCCGCCACATACCGCCAAAGATACCGTCATGTGACGGTAGCTGGCAATGCACTGCTGTAGACACTAGGAGGCAATAAAAAACCCGCAGAGCCAGGGCTGGTGCGGGTTTGTATGCTGCTGTGGACTGCTGGGAATGCTGATTTGGTGCCGGCGAAAGGAATCGAACCCTCGACCTTCTCATTACAAGTGAGCTGCTCTACCAACTGAGCTACGCCGGCACGGCGCGGGCGCCATTGTAGCAGCCTGGCGCGGAAATGCGCCGGGCGGCGGCTTTATTTGACGACTGACAGGTGCGAGCGGCGCTTGCCGCCGGTGGGCGAGGGCTCGTCCGCCGGTTTGGCCGCGGCGGGCGCTGCTGCGTCTGCCGGATTGGATTCGCTGGCAGCACCGCTTTTGCCGGTTTCGTATTCCTGCACTTCGAAGCCCATGCCGGCACCGGTTTCACGCGCATAGATGGCGGTGACGACCGCCACCGGCACCCAGATGTCTTCCGTGACGCCATTGAAGCGCGCCTGGAAAGAGACCCAGTCATTGTCGATGCGCAGGTTGTGAGTGGCCAGCGCGCCGATGTTGAGGGTGATCTGGCCGTCGCGGATGTAGGCACGCGGAACCTGCGTGTTTTCATCAACCTGGACGACGATGTGCGGCGTGTAGCCGTTATCGGTGCACCACTCGTGCAGAGCGCGCAGCAGATAAGGCTTGGTGGAGGTTTCCTGCATGGCTGTCGTCATTAGCGGCGCATGACCTTTTCAGAGGGCGTCAGCGCTTCAATGTAGGCGGGACGCGAGAAGATGCGTTCGGCATATTTCTGGATCGGTGCAGCCGTCTTGGGCAGTTCGATGCCGTAATGATCCAGGCGCCAGAGCAACGGCGCGATGGCGACGTCGAGCATGGAGAATTCTTCGCCCAGCATGTACTTGTTCTTCACCAGTACGGGCGCCAGCTGCGCCAGACGGTCGCGGATGTCGTTGCGGGCGCGCTCCTGGCGGGCGGCGTCAAAGCGGCCGGTGCGGTCTTCCAGCACGGAGACGCAGCTGAACAGTTCCTTCTCGAAGTTGTAGAGGAACAGGCGCGTACGGGCGCGCATCAGCGGGTCCGCCGGCATCAGTTGCGGGTGCGGGAAGCGTTCGTCGATGTACTCGTTGATGATGTTCGATTCGTACAGCACGAGATCGCGCTCGACCAGAATGGGCACCTGGCCGTAGGGGTTCATGACAGCGATGTCCTCAGGCTTGTTGAAGAGGTCGATGTCCTTGATTTCGAAGTCCATGCCCTTTTCGAACAACACGAAGCGGCAACGTTGCGAGAACGGGCAAGTGGTCCCGGAATAGAGCACCATCATAGCGGAGAGTCCATCCTTATTCTTTTGAACTGCGGTAACAGGCATGCGCTTGGTCTGTGGCGACGCAGGCGCGCATCAGCGGCAGGGTTACGTCCCGGTATGGGGCCGATCGGGCCCAGCGGCAAAAAAAGTAACGATTTTGCCGGACACACTCTTCGGGACGATTCTACAAACGCTATCATAGCGCTTGTCCCGTCCCGGGCGATACTGTGAGGAATTTTTATGAGCCAAAAGACCGGAATTTTGCAAGAGTTTCGCGAATTTGCCCTGAAAGGTAGTGTTGTCGATCTGGCTGTCGGTGTGATCATCGGCGGCGCATTCGGCAAGATCGTGGATTCCCTGGTGAAAGATGTGATCATGCCCATCGTGAATTTCATCTTGGGCGGATCGGTCGATTTCACCAATAAGTTCCTGTTGTTGTCCGCGCCGGATGGCTATACCGGCCCGATGACCTACGCTGACCTGACGGCAGCCGGCGCCATTGTGCTGGCTTGGGGCAGCTTCCTGACCATATTGATCAATTTCATCCTGTTGGCTTTCGTCATCTTCTGGATGGTCAAGGCGATCAACCGCGTGCGTCGCGCTGCCGAAGCCAAGGAAGAAGCGGTGCCGGAAGCCCCCGCGCCTACGCCCGATGATGTGGTGTTGCTGCGTGAAATCCGCGATCTGCTGAAGAAGTAAGTCTGACTGGTCCGGCTCAAGCCTGATGACTGGCAGTTTGCCGGTCATCAGGCTTTTTTGCAGCATGGCGCAAGGCGCCAGGGTTCAGGCCGGGTTGGGCAAGTCCACGAAGTCCACGCGGATGCCGAAGCGCTCGGCAACGGCTCGCCCCAGCGCCTGTGCGCCGTAGCGTTCCGTGGCATGGTGTCCGGCACTGATGAAAACGGCGCCGTTTTCCGCTGCGATGTGTGCGCTGGGTTCGGAGATTTCACCGGTGATGAAGGTGGTGGCGCCTGCGTCCAGCGCCGCTTCGAAGAAGCCCTGGGCGCCGCCGGTACACCAGGCAATGAGGCCGGGCGCCTGGTCGCGGTTGCCCGCAATGACAGGTGCGCGGTCCAGGCGTGCGGCAATGCGTGCTTCCAGTTCTGCCACGGTGCGGATGCCGGGCGCCTGGCCCAGCCAGATGAGATTGTCCGGCCCGCAGGTGCGCGGTGCGCCATCGGCATGGCGTTCAGGTTCCAAACCCAGTATCCGGGCCAGTTGCGCGTTGTTGCCCAGTATCGGATGGGCATCCAGCGGCAGGTGATAGGCCAGCAGGTTCAGGTCGTTTGCCAGGGCCAGGGCGATGCGGCGTTTTTTCATGCCGCGGATACGTGCGTCTTCATTGCGCCAGAACCAGCCATGATGAACCAGCACGCCATCTGCGCCGCGGGCGACGGCTTCTTGCAGCAGGGCTTCGGAGGCCGTGACGCCGCTGACCAGATGCCGGATCACGGGACGGCCTTCTACTTGCAGCCCATTGGGGCAATAATCCTTGAATCGTGCGCTTTCCAGTGTCTGGTCCAGCCACTGCAATAATTCCTGTGTTTGAATCTGGCTCATTGTTTGTGATTCCTAAATGTCCATGCGTCGTCTTTGGCTGATTTTCTCGCAAACTGCCGTGTTCTGCCTGGCAGTTCTGTTTGTCCTGTCCATTTTCAAGCCGGAATGGCTGCGGCCAGGCGGCGGGGCCGCGTTGCCGTCATCGGCGCAGGGCGCGCCTGTGTCCTTTGCCAAGGCGGTCGAACGCGCTACGCCGGCGGTAGCGAATATCTATACGACGCAAAGGGTCAACGTACCTTTGATTCCTTTGCCGGATGACCCGATGCTGCGCGAGTTGTTCGGCATGGTGCCGGGGCTGAGCGAAGAGCAGGAGCGCAATAGCCTGGGTTCCGGCGTGATGGCCAGCAAGGATGGCTACGTGCTGACCAATCATCATGTGGTGCGGGCAGCTGATTCCATCGAAGTGGCCTTGCATGATGGGCGGCGTTTCAAGGCGCGTCTGATCGGCGCGGATCCGGAAACGGATTTGGCCGTGCTCAAGATCGACGGCAAGAACCTGCCTTATTTCGAGTCGGTGCAGCGGCAGCCTTTGGAAGTGGGGGAGATTGTGCTGGCAATCGGCAACCCTTTCGGCTTCGGGCAGACCACGACCATGGGGATCGTATCGGCCGTTGGCCGCACCGGCCTGGGGATCAATACCTACGAGAATTTCATCCAGACCGATGCTGCCATCAATCCCGGCAATTCGGGCGGTGCGCTGGTGGATTCCAATGGCGTGCTGGTGGGCATCAACACCGCCATCTATTCCAAAACGGGCGGTTCTTTGGGGATAGGGTTCACGATTCCCATCAGCAGCGCCCTGGAGATCATGCGGGAGATCATCGAACACGGTAGCGTGCGGCGCGGCTGGATGGGCCTGGAAACCCAGGATATGACGGAAGATCTGGCGCGCGCCTTCGGCATGGATAAAACCGAGGGCGTGATTGTTGCCGCAGTGCTGCGCGACGGGCCGGCCCACAAGGCGGGGATGCAGGTGGGCGATATCCTGTTGAGCCTGGATGACAAGCCGGTATCGCGTACCACGGAAGCCTTGAACCGGATCGCCCAGTTGCCGCCGGGTACGACGGTCGTGTGGGAGTTGCTGCGCAACGGTAAACGGAGCCGCCTGGCGGTGGAGATCGGTATTCGACCGGTGGCGCCTGATGCCGTGGCGCCTGTCGAGTAAGCACGCAGGGCCAGGGGGCGGGAGGCTTATGTTGCAGGGCCTGAGCTAAAGGTGTTCCGTGCCCGTATCTTCCTGGCAGGCCTCAGCCGCCATACGGGACAGGGATTGCCAGATGCGTTGCTGGTGCGCCTGGGGCAAGGAATGCAGCAGCATGACGATGCGCAGGATGTCGCCTTGCAGGACTGGGCGGCCTGGCGCGGGGTGTTGGGCTGCGGTGATATCACCATCCATCAGCCAGGCCACGCTGGTGTCCAGTGCCAGGGCGATTTTCTTTAGGGTCGCGAGTTTTGGCGCATACCCGTCAAGATACAGCATGCGGTGAATGGAAGATTGCGAGACGCCGCATAGGCGTGCCAATTGGTTTTGGCTGCGTATGCCGCGCCTGCGCATCATGCTGGCCAGGCGTTGTGGGAAGCTCATGCGGCGGGTCAAGCATCATCTGAGAATAGGATGTATTTAAATTAGCATATTGTGGAGTAGAGGGGTGTGCTGGATTTGTCTCTTCAGGGAGAGGTCAGAGGCGTCAGGATCATCGCACCCGGAAGTGCTTGCTGATGGCGCAGGACAAAACCATCAGGCTGCCTGGAGGATGGCCAGGGCGGCAGGGGGGGTAATGGTGTGGATAAGGCTATGAATAAGCCTGTGGCCAACCCTGGGATAAGCGTGTGCAAATCCTGTGGGGAAGTTATGGATAACTTTCCAGGGGGACGCTGACGGTAACGGCAGAGGGTGCCAGGCGTGGGCGGCCTTCAAGGTTGGCCGCGCACGCCGGATCAGGCTTGTCCGGTGGTCAGGCCCCGGCTCGGGTGCCTGGGGCGGCAGCGCGCTTGCGGGCCGAGCGCCGGCCTGTCGTGGCCGCCAGTAGCGCCAGTGCGGCCAGCAGGCCGGTGCCCAGCGCACCGCCATTGCCATATTCGACCGAGTTGCCATCGTTGCTGGTGGCATCGGTGTCCACACGCAAGGTCTGCGCGCCGCTGCTGATCTGGCGCCCGGTGGTGCTGTCTATGCAGGTCAGGCTATAGGTGTAGCGGCCGGCCTGTTTGAGCAGTGTCTGCGTACCGGCTGTTTCCTGAGGGCCGGTCCAGTCGCCCGCCGATGAGGCCGCCACGCAGTCCTGGACGCCACTGGACGTCCAGACCATATCGACAGCGGTGTCGGCAGGAACCTGGGCGGCGGAGAAGGTCAGGGTGACGCTGGCGGCCAGGGCTGGCCCGTAGGTGAACAGGCTGCCGTAATAGTCATCCTCGAAACGTTCTTCGCGGAGATTGATATAGCCGCTGCCACCGCTGGTGGTCGCGCCGTACAGCATACCGTCCGCAGCGGCGGTCAGGCCGATGGGTGTTTTGCCGGTACTGGCCTTGATGAATTCATGGATGACAGAGAAACCGGCTTCGACAGGTGCACCATCGGCGCCGGTAACGATGCTTGCCGGCACGATGCGGTAGATCACGCCATTGCGTATCGGGGGCGAGGAGCAGGTGCCATTGGCGATGGTGGCATCCGTGCACAGCCACCAGGGTTTGCCGCCTGCCGGCATATTTCGGTAGTAGCTGGTTTGCGAGCCGCCGGAGGCGGTGGTGCCATAGATGGCGCCATCCCTGCCGGTGACCAGCGGCCCCGTGGGTGTGGAACCGTCGGTTTCACTGAAACGGTGCAATACCTGGAAATCAGACCCATCCTTGCGTACGCGGTAAATCGTTCCGTGCACGTTCCAGTCCACATCGTAGCGAGGATAGGGCAGTTTGTAATAGCGGTCTGCTGTTGCGCTGCGGCCGCATAGCGGGTTCTGCGGCGGGCCGCTGGTGGCGTTGACGGTTTCCGGGGAGCGTGCCGTGGCGCAGTTGCTGATGGAGGTAGTACCGTACAGCCAGCCGTCCGGGCCTTCATGCACATAGGTCAGGCCGGGCATGTATCCGGAAAGATAGGGGTGGCGGGTGGCCCGGTTGCTGGACATGATTTCACCGTGGGACAGCACGAAGGTATGCAGGACGGTGAAGGCGCCGGGCGCCGCAGGATTCAGGCGATAGAGAGTGCCGGTAGGCGTGTCGGCGCTGACGGGATTGCCGGACTCGCCGGGAATGCCGCGTCGGTAGGCGGTGACGCCGTAGAGCAGTCCGTCGCTGCCCAGCGTCAGCCCGGCGGGAATGTGCGGCCGGCCAGCCGGGCCTGCTGCGAACTCATGCAGGATCGAAAAATTGTCGCTGGCATCGAGCATGAATACGCGCCCGTTGCCTGATGGCCCCATATCCACGCCATAGACATTGCCGGCGGTATCAGCCACCAGCACCCCGATAGGATCGACCAGTTGGCCGAGCGTGGCGGCAATAGGCGCCGGATTGGCGCCATCGTAGTCGCTGCGGTACAGCAGGCCGGTGCCTACGGCATTGTCGCTGGCGGCCGGGTTGGCCAGATAGTGCGGCGTCAGGGCGCCTACCAGATCGCCGTTGGCCCGTTGCACCAGATTGCCGACGGCTGTGACGTTGGTCATTCTGTCATCGCCACTGATGCCAGGGGCCAGCAAGGACAGGGTGTAGTGGCCGGGCGTGGTGGAGACGCGGGCCAGTGCCGGGCCGCTGACCGCTGTCACCGGCACGAACAGGAATTCACCGTTATCGCCGCGGGTATAAAGCGGCGGTGCGGTCGGGGACTGGGCCTTGGGCCAGCCTGCCATGACGCCGCCGCCCGCGTCGCCATCCAGTTCGCCGAACCAGTGGAAAGAGGTGATGCCGCTGGCTTCATCCACGGCATCGGCGGCTGTGGCAGCGCAGGCAGTGAGGCTGAGCAGCAAAATGGCAGTGCGCTGGCCTGGAAGCAGGCTCAGGCACGACAGAAGACGCGACAGGGGATGGGGTGGAAATTGCATGGGCATGGTACAGGTCTATGCTCGACGTAAGGATGGGCAGTGTGCAAGGCCGGTCTGGATGGCAGGCAGGGTTGATCCGGGGACGCTGTGTCTGCCCTGCCGATGGCGGCAAGGCAGACGGACGGCCGCGTCCGTGGGGTCAGCTGTCTCAGGGTTGACGGCGGCGTCCCGCCAGGGCCAATGCCGCCAGCAGCAGGGCGGCAGGCGTCAAAGGCCCGCCACCGCCGCCACCACCTTCGCCGGAACTGCCGGATTCGCTTTCACCGGCAGGCGTCTCGACGGTAATCGAAAGCGTGGCAGGCGTAGATTGCACGCCTGCGGCGCTGGTGCAACTCAAGGTGTATTGATAGGCGCCACTCGTCAGCGGGCCGATCTGCTCATTGCCGCTGGCCTGTTTGGTGCCGTCCCAGTCACCGCTTGCGGCGCAGCTTGCCGCGCCGCTGGTTTGCCAGGCCAATGTGGGCCGGCTGCCGCTGGCAACGGACAGGGCCGTTTGACCATCCGCCGTGAACTGATCCACGGTGACGGGCGGCAAGGGAATGGCCAATTGGAACAGGGTACCGTTGCCGGAGCAGTCGGTCGAAATGGCTGTGCCATTGTCGTTGTAGCACGTATCGTTGGCGGCACCGCCCGATTCCGTTGCACCGAAAATCAGCTGCTTGCCATTGATGACCGGGCCGGCGCTCAGGCCAACCGGAACGGAGCCGTCCTGGTTGGAGAAGCGGTGCAGGACTTCAAAGGTGTCGTCGCTGCGGTCGGCGGCGCTACCGGTACGGATGCGCCAGATGGTCCCGGCGCCAACGGCACTGAATTTGCCGGCCGAGCCGGTCGGCTGGATGGCCGAGGCATCGCGCCGCGAGGTGCCGTAGATGTTGCCATCCGCACCGCGCACAAGCTGTCCCGACGGGTTGGTCGGTGTGCCATCGGCCTGGCTTGCTGCCGCACTCAGATCGACCTCGAAACGCTGAATCAGGCGGAAGCTGTCCGGATCACTCTTTTTCATGCGCCACACGGCGCCCAGTGCGTTGTCGCCGCCAGTCAGGGTGCCATAGAGCCATTCACCGTCTTCCAGCATGCTGCTGGCCAGGATATCACCCGCCGTCACGCTGCCTTCGGCGCCACGGCGGAAGTAGTGCAGAACTTCGATATCGTCTTCGGTGAGCTGGCCGGCTGCCAGGGCGTCGCCGTGGATGCGGACGATGGCGCCACCGGTCAGGTCGGTATCCGGTACACCATCGTGGGCAGCGTTCGAGCCGATGTAGGACATGCCATACAGCGCGTTGTCACTGGTGCTCCACACGTTGATGACGGGGGATGCCCCTTTGTGGAAAATCAGGCGGCGACGGCTGTCCGTGGTGGTGAAGCCGCAGAAGTCGGCGATGGTCGTGACCGTACCGTCCAGTGCAATCCGGCTCAGGGGCGCGCCGCTGCCGTTGCTGCATGAGGTACCCAGGCCGCCTGCGGTGTAGAGATCGCCGGCAGGGGAGACCGCGGCTTGCCCGCGGGCACGGGGGGCGTCGCCGAGCCGGGTGGCCTGGCCGCCATGAAGCGAGAAAATACTGCCGACATTGCTGCCCTCGGCGTTGACGCTGTACATGGATGTGCTGACGATGCTGCCGTCTTTGCGGCGGACGGGAGGCGTGGCGCCCCAGCCGATGTCTTCGCCCAGTATGGTGGTGCTGACGCTGCCGTCGAGCTTGTACTGGTAGATGACGCCGCGCGTGTACTGGAACAGGCCGGGGGAGTATTCAAAACCGAAACCCGGCCCGCCGCTGCGGGTGGTTCCCAGCAGTTGGGCTTCCTGTTCCGACCAGATCGGCGCGGCGAAGGGGCGCATGCCTGGCAGTTCGCCGGTTGCTCCGGTGAATCGGGCCAGAACCGAAAGCTCGGGCGCAGCGTCGGCTGCGTGGGCGGACATGCCTGTCACAACGGCCATGGTCGCAGTCAGGACGGTCAGCGGCAGGCGGCGCGAGCGGAATGGTAGCTTCATGATTGGACTCCTGGAGTTGGTACCTGGGATAGGGGGAACGGTGCGAGGAACAAGGAAGAGGGAAGCCGGGCGGAGGCTGCCGGCGGATGGGTCGGGCTCAGAATTTCCATTGCACGGTGCCGATCACGGTGCGGCCCGGGCCGTAGCTGTAGTTGGTGCCGCTGCCGGTCAGTTCGAGATAGTTGGCGTCGGTCAGGTTATCCACGGATAAGCGCAGCAGCAGGGCATCGCTGGCCTGCCAGGCGGCCCAGAGGTCGTAGGTGCGGATGTTGCGGGCCGGGGCGCGCCAGATGTAGGCTTCTTCGTGCGAGGGCTTTTCAAAGCGCATCCGTGCGCCGATTTCCAGGCGGCGGTCGAAGGGCCGGACGCCGCCGGAAACGGCCAGCTTGAGCCTAGGCGGCCCGGAGTACAACGTGCTGCCGAGCGCTTCATTGGCATTGGCGCTGCCGCCCATGCTGTTTTCCGGGTAGCCCACCCAGCTCCCCAGCGGGAACGGGTCATAGCGTTTGGCACCCAGATTAGCCTGCACACGCGTCATGGAAACGCGGCCAAAGACGATGCCGGCGTCATAATCCATATCGAGTTCCAGGCCCTGGAAATGCACCGGATCGAGCAAATTGACCGCTGCGGAGGGGCACAGCAGGCCGTAGCAGCCGGCCGTGGCGGTCGGCGACATGATGGCTGCACTGGTGATGTAATTCTTGACCCGATTGTTGAACCAGGCGGTTTTGATGCGCAGGATGTCATCTGCCGTCGCCAGCCCGTGGAAGTTGAGGTTCATCCCGACTTCCCAGTTGCGCGAGCGCTCTTCCTTGAGATTGGGGTTGGGGTAGAACGGAAACATGTTGCCGGAGTGCATGCCTTGCATCAGGGTTTCGCCGATGCCTGGCGGGCGCAGGCCGTTGCCGATACTGGCGTAGAGCTGCATGGCCGGCAAGGGCTTGAGTGCCAGCGTCAGCTTGGGGGCGAACGCGGCATCGTGGCGGCTGACAGAGAAATTCGTGAAGACGCGGGTGTAGGACGGGCGTACGCCAGGCTGGTTGGCGACCGAGCCGACGTAAATCTCGCCATCTCCCTTGATGTGGTACCAGTCGTAGCGCAGGCCGCCTATGAGTTGCAGCCAGCCTTCGTGGTCCAGGGTGGTTTCGGCAAAGCCGCTGGCAACCGTGCGCTTGCCTTCGGGCGTCGGGCCGGTGAACCAGTTGCTTTCAAGCGTATGGGAGGTAACAGAGGTGCTCTGGAAACCGGGTTCCGTCCAGTCGTGATAGAACTCCAGGCCGCTGCTTACGGTCGTATCAAACCAGTTGCCGGGCAGATGCGAGCGGTTGATCAGGCTGCCGCCCACCGTGCTGGTCTGGTATTGCACATCGTAGGACACGCCGCCTTCGTAGTAGGTGTTGCGATGTTCCTTGCGGCGCGTGCGCGTGTAATAAAGCTGCGCATCCAGGGCGACCAGTTCGGAGTCCGGGCGCCACTCGTAGTCCAGGGTGGCGGTGTTGACCCGCGACTCAAAACGCTGGCTGGCGCTGATGGTGCTTTCCCCGGTCAGGTCGCTGCCTGGGCCACCGCCACCATTATTGAATTCTGCGTCCAGGCCGATGTAGCCAAGGCGGATCTGGTGGCCGATGGCCGGGCGCCATGAGGCCTTGAACAGGCCGGACCATTGCGATTGCCCGGTGCTGCGGGATTGCCAGCCGCCTGCATCGTTTTCCCAGTAGCCCGTATCCTCGGCAACATCATGCTTGCCCAGGCGGAAGGCGCCGATATGCTTGCGGCTGATGGCCGCGACGAAGTCCATGTCGTCCGTGGGGCGTATCCCGATGACGCTGCTGCCTTCGAAGTCGTAAGCATTGCTGCCGGTCGCCGTCGTGATGTGCCCGCCGACAGTTTCTCCTGCGCGGATAATATCGGCGGCTTCCCAAGTGCGGAAGTTGACGGAACCGGCGATCATGCCCGCGCCGCCCAACGTGGACGATGGGCCTTTCTGCACATCGACACCGGCCAGCAGCGCAGGATCAAGATAGACCTTGGCGCCGGCGCCGTGGCTGCTGAAATTGAAATTCTGGCGCGCGCCGTCGATCATCACATTGACGCGCCCCTGGTCCTGCAGGCCGCGGATATTGACCACGACACCCGGATCGCTGCGGCCCTGCGAGGTATAGACGCCGGAGACATCCCGCAGGATGTCCGCGGTGTTGCGTGGTGGCAGGCGGTCGATCTCCTCGCGTGTCACCACGGCAACGGAGCCGGGGGTTTCGAAGGTTTCTGCCCGGCGATCCAGGGTGGCCGTGACCAGAACGGAATCCAGCGTTACGGGGTCCGATGCCTGTGCGCGTTTGACGGGCCTGAGGATATAAACGCCGTCATTATTGCGTTGTGCGCTCAAGGCGTGGCCGGCCAGAATGGCGGCGAACCCGCTGTCCACGTCATAGCTGCCCTGCAGGCCGGCACTGCTGGCGTCTGCCAGCGCTGCCGGATCGAAGGACAGCAGCACGCCAGCCCGGCGCGCGAATGCGGTCAGGACGTCTTCGAGCGGGCCGGCAGGAATGGCGTACTGCTGCTGGCTGGCAGCTGCATGGGCGCTGTGGATTGGCAACAGTGCAGGCAGGGCGGCGGTCAGCGCAAGCGTCAGGAGCAAGGCGGGTGTGCGTAGCCGCAGGGAGGACGACATGGGTGTTCCTTTCCGGTCGAGGTGCGTAGGTCTTCATCCTCTTTACCGAACGACGGGAAAAAAACAGTAATGCAGCTGAAAATTATTTTCTTCCGGGTACGACTTTGACCCAATATCGGGTGTGGCGCTCGAGCCTGACAGGCAGGGCTTCCGTCATCGCCGCCAGCGCCAGATCGGAGTTGTCCAGGGAGAATGTACCGGACAGCAGCAGCCCGGCCACCTCCGGATCGTGGTGCAGCCATCCGGCGCGGTAACGGCCCAGTTCTTCCAGGAAGGTGTCCAGGCGCATGCGGCGCGCGACCAGAATGCCATCGCGCCAGGATGATTGTTCCGGCAGCGTGGCCGCGATTGCCAGGATGCCGGCCTGGTTGAAACGCACGGATTCTCCGGCCTGTACGATCCGTGCCTGCCAGTCGGTATCGGGGTGCAGGGCGACGGCATGCTCATAGACCGACAGCGAGGTTTCCTGGTCGTACTGGCGCACCTGGAAACGGGTGCCCATGGCCTGCATGTTGCCATCGCGGTTGCGTACGAAGAACGGCGGCAGGGGCACGGCGGCGTCATGTCCGCCTGTCGTCACGAAGATTTCACCCTGGATCAGGCTCAGCAAGCGCTGGCCGTCAGCCTGCCGGAAGTTGAAGGCGGTATTGGTATTCATATCGACCACCGTGCCGTCTTCCAGGCGGATCTGCTGCCGTTCGCCGATGGCGGTCTGGTAATCGGCTATCCGGCTTTGCCAAGCCTGGGTGCGGCTGCCTTGCAGCAATACCAGGCCGGCGCTACAGGCACCCAGCGCCAGCAAGGCGCGGCGGCGTCCGTGTCCGTTGCGTTCAAGGGCGGCATGGGCCAGGCGCGAGGGCAGGCGCATGACTTGGCCGTCTATGGCTTCAAGCCTGGCCCATGCTTCCGCGTGTTCAGGGGACGTATCCAGCCAGCGCTGCCACGCCTTCAGGTCGGCGTCACCGGCACGGCCGGATTGCAGCCGGATGCGCCATTCAATGGCTTGTGTCACGGTTTCCTGGGAAGGGGCCCGAACGGGCCGCGCGGCATCCATGGATTCAGTGCGCGTCGTCATAGAGGGCACGGTAGCAGGCCTGCAGGGCCTGGGCCAGGTACTTTTGCACGGAGCTCATGGAAACGCCCAGCTGGCTGGCGATGCTTTCATAGGAGCAGCCGTCCAGGCGGGACATCAGGAATGCCTGGCGTACCCGGCGCGGCAGGCCGTCGAGCATGCGATCCACGGCCTGCAGGGTTTCGAGGATCAATGCCTGTTCTTCGAGCGAGGGCAGCTCGGGCTCAGGCAGATCGGCCAGACCGTCCAGGAATGCCTGTTCCAAGGCGCGGCGACGGAAGTGGTCTGCGACCAGTCCTTTGCCGATGGTGGTCAGCAATGCGCGTGGCTGTGACAAGTCGAAGCGATGGCGTCCGGCGAGGATGCGTACAAAAGCGTCGTGCGCGAGATCCTCGGCATCATGCTTGCTGGACAAGCGCCGGGCAAACCAGCCGCGCAGCCAGCCCAGATGATCCTGGTACAGGTTGTCGATGGTATCGGAGGGGGCGGAAGGGCCCGGGGGCTGCTGCGCACTGAAGCTGGATGTCATGACAGGCGGGAGCGTGGCCAGGGATCGGCTGGCAATAAGTTCGAGAATCGTTCTCGATATTATTGCGCAGTTTTGCCCTGAGCGGCTTGTTACCGGCCAGATTGCACCATTTCAGACAGACTTGTTCTTTCAGGCTGCCGGGCGGGTGCCCGGGCGCCGAAAAAAGGGGAGCTACAGCGCGGCAGCGCTGCGTCAGGGCATCAGTTCGCCGCTGTTCTCTTTGCTGGGTTTGGCGATGAAACGGCCAAGCAACAGGCCGACTTCATAGAGCAGGCACAGCGGCACGGCCAGCATGAACTGGCTGACGACATCCGGCGGCGTGACGACGGCGGCGATGATGAAGGCGCCGACGATGACATAGCCCCGTGCCTGCTTGAGCTTGTCGAGCGTGGTCAGGCCCGTGCGCAACAGCAGCACGACGGCTACCGGCACTTCGAACGTAATGCCGAAGGCCAGGAACATGGTCATGACAAAGCCGACATAGGCTTCGATATCGGGGGCTGGCGTGATGGATTGCGGCGCGAACGAGGCAATGAACTGGAATACCGTTTTGAAAACGACGAAGTAGCAGAACGCCATGCCGGCCAGGAACAGCAGCGTGCTGGAGATGATCAGCGGCAAGGCCAGGCGTTTTTCATGGCGGTACAGCCCAGGCGCGACGAAAGCCCAGGCCTGGTAGAGCACCACGGGCAGCGCGATGACCAGCGCCAGCAGCATCGTGACCTTGACCGGCACCATGAACGGCGTGATGACGCCTGTGGCGATCATGCGCGTGCCTTGCGGCAGGGCGTCGAGCATGGGCTGCGCCAGAATGTCATAGATGGCGGAAGCCCCCGGCCACATGAACAGGACGATGAAGCAGGCCAGCACAGCGCCGCCGGCCTTCATCAGGCGCGAACGCAGTTCAACCAGGTGGGAAATGAAGCTGTCTTGCTGCAGGTGTTCTTCCGTCACGACGCGGTACCGGAGGGTGATGAGGGAGGCGTGGCAGAGGGGGCAGCCGGTTTGTCATCGGGTGACGGCGCGGTGGCATCCTTCGGGGGCTGCGTGTCAGGCGCCGGGTGGGCAGTCGGTGGCGCAT
Source organism: Kerstersia similis (assembly GCF_965139615.1). Taxonomy (NCBI): domain Bacteria; kingdom Pseudomonadati; phylum Pseudomonadota; class Betaproteobacteria; order Burkholderiales; family Alcaligenaceae; genus Kerstersia; species Kerstersia similis. The sequence continues at coordinate 59,421 of NZ_CBCSIQ010000006.1, read as the reverse complement.
CCGTGCCAATTTCACCGTTGTGGCTGCTTGCGCTGTTTTTGCCGCTGGCGCCGCTTGTGCTGTCTGTGGTTGCGACAACTGGCGCGGCCGGGCCCTGCAGCGCCGTTTCCGGCGCGGAAGGCGGCTCCTGCTGCGGCATGGCGGTGGCCGTGCTTGCCAGCTTCGAGACTTCGTCCTGGAACTGATCCAACGGCTGCCGTATGCTGCTTTCGGCTTCGCGCAGCGAGGTTTTCAGGCTGCTGGCGGCCTCGTCCATCTGGGCCTTGAACTTCTTCAGTTCATCCAGCTCCATCTCGCGCTGAATGTCCGATTTGACGTCACTGACGTAACGCTGGGCACGACCAAGCAGATGGCCGACGGTACGCGCCACCTTGGGCAGTCGTTCCGGGCCGATCACGACCAGCGCGACGGCACCGATGACCAGCAGTTCTGTGAAGCTGATATCGAACATTGAACGTCAGGCGATAGAGGTTGTCAGGTGTGGCCGGCAGTCAGCGAGTCAGGCGCTCACTTGTCGCCGGACTTTTCGCGTGCCTGGACGTCGATGGTGTCGCCCTGGCTGACGCGCGGGGTGGGAGCGTCGATTTTCTCGTCGGTCTCCGAGGAGGCTTCCTTCATGCCATCCTTGAAACCTTTGACAGCACCACCCAGATCCTGGCCCATATTGCGCAGTTTCTTGGTGCCGAAGACCAAGGCGACGATCAAGAGGACGATCAACCAATGCCAGATACTGAAGCTACCCATGTGGATTCTCCGTGCGGGTCAGATGGATGGGCGCGCTAAACGCAGCCCAGGTATTACGAGTTCGAAGGCCACCATTCTACCCAACTGGATGACAGCATTATGACTCAAGGGGCCGGCGCGCCTTTTCTTCCAGGCCGGACAGGCCTTCGCGGCGGGCCAGTTCGGCAAGCACATCTTCCGGACGCTTGCCATAATATGTTAGCGCTACGAGGCTGTGATACCAAAGGTCGGCGGTTTCATTGACCAGTTTTTCGGCATCGTTGTCCTTGGCCGCCATGACGACTTCCGTGGCTTCTTCGCCGATTTTTTTCAGGAAGGCATCCGGGCCCTTGTGCAGCAGCTTGGCCGTATAGGAGCTGGCCGGGTCGCCGCCATGGGCAGGCAACCGGCTTTCCAGGGTGTCGGCCAGGCGGCGCAGGATTTCGGATGCGGTGTTCATGAGTGGTAAATGTCGTCGGGGTTTTTCAGCACGGGGTCGGTGGTGACCCAGCGTGCCTGATCGTCCTGGCCTTCCAGGCGTTGGTAGAAACAGCTTTCCCGGCCCGTGTGGCAGGCAATGCCGCCATGCTGCTCGACTTGCAGCAGGATGACATCGTTGTCGCAATCCAGCCGGATTTCCTGCACATGCTGCGTGTGCCCGGAGGATTCGCCCTTGCGCCAGAGCTTGCCGCGCGAACGCGACCAATATACCGCGATGCCAGTGGCGACGGTTTCGCGCAGGGAGGTTTCGTTCATCCAGGCGAACATCAGGATGCGGCCGGTGGCGGCGTCCTGGGCAATGGCCGGGATCAGGCCATTTTCGTCGAAGGACACCTGGGCCAGCCAGGCAGGTTGGGATGGGCTCATGCGCGGGTCTCCAGGCGGACGGGAATGCCGCGTTCAGCCAGGTAGGCCTTGGCTTCGCCCACCGTGTGCTGGCCGTAGTGGAAAATGCTGGCCGCGAGCACGGCGCTGGCGCCGCCTTCGGTGAGGCCATCCGCCAGATCCTGCAGGCCGCCCACGCCGCCTGAGGCAATAACGGGTACCGGCACGGCGTCCGAAACAGCGCGCGTCAGGGCCAGGTCGAAACCGGAGCGGGTGCCGTCGCGATCCATGCTGGTCAGCAGGATTTCTCCGGCGCCGTAGCTGGCCATGCGGCGGGCCCATTCCACGACATCCAGGCCGGTGGCCTTGCGGCCGCCGTGGCTATAGACCTCCCAGCGCGGCGTGCCATCTGCGGCATCAGGGGCGCGGCGGGCGTCGATGGCGACGACGATGCACTGTGAGCCATGGTAATTGGCGGCGTCGCGTACCAGTTCAGGGTTGCTGATGGCAGCGCTGTTGATCGACACCTTGTCGGCGCCGGCATTGAGCAGGCGCTGGATATCGGCGACGACGCGCACCCCGCCGCCGACAGTCAGCGGAATGAAAACCTGCGAGGCGACCTGTTCGATGATGGGCAGGATCAGGTCGCGGCCATCGCTGGTGGCGGTGATGTCGAGGAAGGTCAGTTCGTCGGCGCCCTGGGTGTCATAGCGGCGGGCGATTTCGACGGGGTCGCCGGCATCGACCAGATTGACGAAATTGACGCCCTTGACCACCCGGCCTGCGGTGACATCCAGGCAGGGAATGATGCGTCGCGTCAGGCCACTGGTGGCGTTGCTGGCGTTGTCGGTGCTCATGGCTGCAGTTCGTCTGCAAGATCCTGGGCAGCGGCGAAGTCCAGGGTGCCTTCGTAGATGCTGCGGCCCAGGATGACGCCGGAAACGCCTTCCTGTTCGACCGCGCACAGCGCTTCGATGTCGCGCAGGTCGGTCACGCCACCGGAGGCGATGACAGGGATGCGCACGCTGTTGGCCAGACGTACCGTTGCTTCGATGTTCACGCCAGACAGCATGCCATCGCGGCCGATATCGGTGTAAATAATGGCTTCGCAGCCATAATCCTCGAACTTGCGTGCAAGATCGACGACGTTCTGGCCGGTTAGCTTGCTCCAGCCATCAGTGGCAACCTTGCCGTCCTTGGCGTCCAGGCCGACGATCACGCTGCCGGGGAAGGCGCTGCAGGCATCTTGCAGGAAGCCGGGATTCTTGACGGCAGCGGTACCGATGATGACGTAGCGGATACCGAAATCCAGGTAGCGTTCGATGGTATCCAGGTCGCGGATGCCGCCACCGATCTGGACAGGGATGTCGTTGCCGACGGCTTCCACGATGGCGCGGATGGATGCTTCATTGCGCGGCTTGCCGGCAACGGCGCCATTCAGATCGACCAGATGCAGGCGGCGTGCGCCGAGATCCAGCCAATGCTGTGCCTGGGCGGCGGGTTCCGTGGAGAAGACGGTGGCGTCATCGAGATCGCCTTGGCGCAAGCGCACGCATTGCCCGTCTTTGAGGTCGATGGCGGGGATCAGCAGCATGATGTCAGAGGTAATGTAGGGAAGTGTGAAGGGGGCGAGCCACGCACCCGTCTTGGTTCAAGGTTTCCAGTCTACAAAATTGCGGTAAAGACGCAAGCCTGGCGCCGCGCTTTTTTCTGGATGGAACTGTACTGCAAACAGATTTTCACGAGCCACGGCGCAGGTAAAGCGCAGACCGTAGGCGCTGCTGCCCGCAATCAGTGCGGGATCGGCAGGGACGGCGTAGTAGCTGTGCACAAAATAGAAAGCGGTCTCGTCGGCAATGCCGTTCCACAGCGGATGGGGGCGTTCCTGGCGTACCGGGTTCCAGCCCATGTGCGGCACTTTCAGTGCATCCCGGGCCTGCGGCGTTGCCGTCTGCTCGTCCAGGGGGGCGGCGAAGCCCGGACCCTGGAAGCGTTTGACCTCGCCGGGCAGCAGGCCCAGGCACGGCGTATTGCCTTCTGCGCTGTGCTCGAACAGCATTTGCTCGCCCACGCAGACACCCAGCAGCGGCTTGTTGCGCGCTGCGCGCAGGACGGCTTCGAGCAGGCCCGAATGTTCCAGCGTGCGCATGCAATCCGGCATGGCGCCCTGGCCTGGGAAAACGATACGGTCAGCCGCGTCGATGGCGGCGGCCTGGTTGCAGATACGGATATCCGCATCGGGTGCGGCGTGGCGCAAGGCGCGGGCAACGGAATGGAAGTTGCCCATGCCGTAATCAACGATGGCGATCGTATTCACGAGTCAGTTGGCCGGTTGAAGGTGGATATGTCCGGCGCCGTCAGGGGCGGCGCCGTGTCTTACAGAACACCCTTGGTCGAGGGAATGACGCCAGCGCTGCGTTCGTCGGCCTCGAGGGCCATACGCAGCGCGCGTCCACAGGCTTTGAAGACGGTTTCACACTGGTGGTGAGCGTTTTCGCCGCGCAGGTTGTCGATGTGCAGCGTAATGCCGGCATGGTTGACCAGCCCCTGGAAGAACTCACGCGCCAGATCAACATCGAAATTGCCGATGCGGGCGCGGGTATAGGGGACATGATAGAAAAGCCCGGGACGCCCGGAGAAATCGACAACGACGCGCGACAGTGCTTCATCCAGCGGAACATAGGCGTGGCCGTAGCGGCGTATGCCTTTCTTGTCGCCCACGGCTTGCGCGAAGGCCTGGCCCAGCGTGATGCCGACATCTTCCACCGTATGGTGGTCGTCGATGTGCAGGTCGCCGTCGGCCTTGATATCGAGGTCGATCAGGCCGTGGCGGACGATCTGGTCCAGCATGTGGTCGAAGAAGGGAACACCGGTATCGAGCTTGCCCTTGCCGGTGCCGTCGAGGTTGACGGCCACACGGATGCGGGTTTCATTGGTGTTGCGGGTAATTTCGGCGGTACGCATGGCACTCGTGCTGGACAGAAGCGGGAAATCAGGAAGAACTGGAGCCAGGCTCCAGGCGATAGCGGGCACTGCCGGCGTGGGCGGGCAGGCCTTCGCCGTCCGCCAGGCTGGCGGCCAGCGGCCCCAGGGTCTGGGCGCCGGCATGGGAAACCTGGATGATGCTGGAGCGCTTCTGGAAGTCATAGACTCCCAGCGGCGACGAGAAACGGGCCGTGCGCGAGGTGGGCAGCACGTGGTTGGGGCCGGCACAGTAGTCGCCCAGCGACTCGGAGCTGTAGCGTCCCAGGAACATGGCGCCCGCGTGACGGATGCGGTCTGCCCAGAACTCGGGGTTCTCGGTCGAGATTTCCAGGTGTTCGGCGGCGATATCGTTGGCGATCTCACAGGCCTGTTCCATATCCTGCACCAGCACCAGCGCGCCACGGCCGGACAGGCTCTTGCGGATGATGTCGGCGCGCGGCATGGTCGGCAGCAGGCGCTCGATAGCGGCAGCGACTTCGTCCAGGTAGGCGGCGTGTGGGCACAACAGGATGGCTTGCGCCAGTTCGTCGTGCTCGGCTTGCGAAAACAGATCCATGGCGATCCAGTCTGCAGGCGTGGTGCCGTCACAGATGATCAGGATTTCGCTGGGGCCCGCGATCATGTCGATGCCGACCGTGCCAAAGACACGGCGCTTGGCTGCGGCGACATAGGCGTTGCCCGGCCCGGTGATCTTGTCCACCGGGGAGATGCTGTCGGTGCCGTAGGCCAGGGCTGCGACGGCTTGCGCACCGCCGATGGCCCAGACGCGATCGACATCGGCGATAGCCGCTGCCGCCAGCACCAGCGGGTTGCGCAGGCCGTCAGGTGTCGGGGTGACGATGACGAGATCCGGCACGCCGGCAACCTTGGCCGGGATGGCATTCATCAGCACCGAGGAAGGATAGGCGGCCTTGCCACCGGGCACATACAGGCCGACGCGATCCAGCGGCGTGATTTTCTGGCCCAGGCGGGTGCCATCGGCTTCGGTATAGGACCAGCTTTCGCCGCGCTGCCGTTCATGATAGACGCGGATACGCTCCGCCGCGGCTTCCAGCGAGTTGCGCTGTTCGCGTGGCAGGCCGTCGCGCGCGGCCAGCAGGTCGGCGCGGGGGATTTCCAGGGCTGCGACGCTGTCGGCCTGGACGCGGTCGAAGCGGCGGGTGTATTCCAGCAGTGCGGCATCACCGCGCAGACGCACATCTTCCAGGATATCCCGGGTCGTGTTTTCGATGGCGGCATCCTGGGATGCCTCGAAAGCGAGCAGCGTACGCAGGCGGCTCCGGAAATCCGGAGAGCGGTAGTCTAGGCGATTGATCACGGTATCGGACACAGCGGTAGGCGAACATCAACCGCTAGAGTATAAGCCGCAGCGGCTGGCGCTGCGGCGCTTGAAGGCAAGTTGTGCGTTTATTTTGCTTCAAAGACAGGCTGGGGCGTGCCTTTGAAGTCCAGCCAGCGTTTGTTGGCGTAGTCGTACAGCTTGCAATGGCGGGCGCACTTGAAGTACCAGCGCCAGGAGAAGTACTGGATCACGATGCGGCCGGGCAGCATCTCTTCCAGGCGCTTCTGTGCTTCGGGCAGCCGGTACAGCGGAATGCTCATGTCCACGTGGTGCGCGGTGTGCACCATGATGTTATGCAGCAGACGGCGGCCGAAATACTTGAAGGTCAGGTGGACGGTGGTGGAAACGAAGGGCTGCGAGGCGGCCCATTCTTCCTTGTTTTCGTACCACTCGATTTCCGGGTGGGTGTGCTGGATGTAGATCACCATGCCGATCATGCCGTTCCAGAAGATGAACGGGACGACAAAGCCGGCGAACAGCGTCAGCCAGACGGATTGCTGCGTGGCGATGGCAGCCCAGACCAGCGCGCCGATCCAGAGGAAGCCGGCCACCGTTACCAGGATGCCATCCAGGATGAACACGCGGCGACGCGTCGGCATTTCCTTTTTGCTGGGGAAATACATGCGGCGCCACCAGGTTTCCACCAGGTAATAGAGCCAGGGGCACCAGCCGCTGCGGTAGAGGCGCTCCAGGATGCGCTGGCCGCGGCTCATGGCCTGGTATTCCTCTATCGTTTTGGGGCACCAGACGAAGTCGAAGCCCTTGAGGTTTGAATAGCCATGGTGCACGACGTTATGGCCGACATCCCACAGGCTGTAGGGTGTCAGCGACGGCAGGAACAGCAGGCGGCCCAACCAGCGGTTCAGGCGGCGGTGGTCGGTGAAGGATTGGTGGCAGGCGTCATGCCCCAGGATGAACAGGCGGCCGATGATGAAGCCGGTCACCATGCCCATCACGATCTTCAGGATGGGGTTTTCGAACCAGACCGTGGCGGCGATTGCCAGGCCATAGATGATGAATTCGAAGAGGGTAAGAAACAGTGCAAAGGCGGTAGAGCGCTTGGCGAAGGGCGTAGTCCAGCTACGAATGATCTTGCGGTGCGGGAGCGGTTCGTCGGGCGCCAGGGGCGTCGTGTTTGTTGCGGTCACAGGCTGCTTGCAGAAAAAAAAGAAACAGGCAGAAGACCTGGAATGCGCGATGGCGCCGCGCCGATACTGGGCGCGCCTGTCTCCTGGACGGATGCCGGCCATGTGGCACATGACTTGCGTAGCCATATGACAGGATAAGATAACAGTCGTAAATGACCGTTACATGTCACCCTTGGGGTGGCCGGCAACGGGCCCCATTGTACGCTGTCCGCCTATTTCCTGTCGAAAAGCTGAAAGCTGGTATGGTATTCCACGGTACCGCTGCGTTCCCAGCAACGGTGCCGTGGTGTGTCATTCAGGCCGGCAGGCTGGCTTGCGCGAAGGCATCCAGCAAGGGTTGCAGGCGGGCGCCACGGGTTTTGAGCGAGGCGCGGTTGACGATCAGGCGCGAGGAAATCGGCATGACATCTTCCACGGCGACCAGATTATTGGCGCGCAAGGTGCCACCGGTGGACACCAGATCGACGATGGCATCAGCCAGCCCGACCAGCGGCGCCAGTTCCATCGAACCGTAGAGTTTGATGATATCGACGTGCATGCCTTTGGCGGCGAAGTGTTCGCGCGCTGCTTGCACGTATTTGGTGGCCACGCGCAGGCGGGCGCCGGGGTGGATGGCGGCGCCGTAGTCAAAGCCCTGGCGGACGGCCACGCTGAGTTTGCAGCGGGCAATGTTCAGGTCGATGGGCTGGTACAGGCCACCGCCTTCGTCGTGGGCATTGTGCTCGTAAAGCACATCTTTGCCGGCAATGCCGAAATCGGCGGCGCCGTACTGAACGTAGGTGGGGACATCGGAGGCGCGCACGATCAGCAGGCGCAGGCCGGGGTCGCTGGTCGGCAGGATGAGCTTGCGGGACTTTTCAGGGTCTTCCGTGACTTCCACGCCCGCAGCTGCCAGCAGAGGCAGCGTTTCCTCGAAGATGCGTCCTTTGGACAACGCCAGTGTCAGGGTGTCGCTGGACGGGGTGGCTGCTGCCTGGGTCATGCTGCTTCCTTGCTGCTGATGCGTTTGATATTGGCGCCCAGCATACTCAGTTTTCGTTCCATTTTCTCGTAGCCGCGATCCAGATGGTAGATGCGATCGACGACGGTGTCGCCTTCTGCCGCCAGGCCGGCAATGACCAGGCCGGCCGAGGCGCGCAGATCCGTGGCCATGACATTGGCGCCCGACAGGCGCTCGACACCCTGCACCACGGCCGTGTGGCCGTCGATGTCGATGTTCGCGCCCAGGCGGCACAGTTCCTGCACGTGCATGTAGCGGTTTTCGAAAATGGTTTCGACGATGACAGCCGTGCCATTGGCGACGGTGTTGAGCGCCATGATCTGTGCCTGCATGTCGGTGGCGAAGCCTGGATATTCCAGGGTGCGCACGCTGACGGCGTTGGGGCGCTGGTTCATGCGGGCGCGGATCCAGTCGGGGCCGGTCTCCAGCGCCAGGCCGGCTTCGGTCAGCTTGTCCAGGGTGGCTCCCATGGCGTCGGCGGCGGTACCGCGCAGCAGGACGTCACCGCCGGTCGCGGCGACGGCGCACAGGAAACTGCCCGCCTCGATGCGATCCGGGGAGATGCTGTGAGTGGCGCCGTGCAGCTTTTCCACGCCTTCAATGACGATGCGATCCGTGCCGTGGCCACTGATGCGGGCCCCCATCTTGATCAGCAATTCCGCCAGATCGACGATTTCCGGTTCGCGGGCGGCATTTTCCAGGACGGTGCGGCCTTCAGCCAGCACGGCGGCCATCAGCAGGTTTTCCGTGCCGGTGACCGTGACCATGTCGGTACGGACCGTCGTGCCTTTCAGGCGCGCGGCGCGGGCCACCACGAAACCTTTTTCGATGCTGATGTCCGCGCCCAGCGCGGCCAGCCCTTTGATATGCTGATCCACCGGCCGCTGGCCGATGGCGCAGCCGCCAGGCAGGCTCACGCGCGCTTCGCCGAAACGCGTCAGCAGCGGTCCGAGCACCAGGATGGAGGCGCGCATGGTCTTGACCAGCTCATACGGGGCTTCCAGGCTGGTGATTTCGCCGGCGTTCAGCGTGACGGTGCTGGCGGCCGGGTCGTGCGTGGTGCGCACGCCCAACTGGTTGAGCAGTTTCAGCGTGGTGCTGATGTCATTGAGCGCGGGTACATTGTGCAGCGTGAGCGTATCGGCGGTCAGCAGGCTGGCGCAGAGGATGGGCAGCGCGGCGTTTTTGGCGCCGGAAATGGTGATTTCGCCCTGCAGCCTGGCGCCGCCGGTGATTCGGAGTTTGTCCATGTCAGTTCGCCTGGCGGGATGCGTATTCCTGGGGGGTAAGCGTACTCATCGACAGCGCGTGGATTTCGGCGTGCATGCGCGTCCCCAGCGCCGCATAGACGAGCTGGTGGCGGGCGATCAGGCGCTTGCCTGCGAAGGCTTCGCTGACGATGACGGCATCGAAGTGCGAACCATCGCCGCTGACTTCGATGTGAGTACAGGACAGTCCGTCGGCAATGTATTGCCGGACCTGTTCCGGGGTAGGCAGGGACATGATCATGACCTCAATTTGTAGCCGCGTGCCAGCAGCCACTGCGCGTAGAGCGCCAAAACGATGAAAACGCCGCCGACGACGGCCAGGCTGTGCCAGGGCGAGGCATCAGACAGCGAGAAAAATCCGTAGCGGAAGCCGTCGATCGCATAGAACACCGGGTTCCAGTGCGATACCTGCTGCCAGAACGCCGGCAGGGAGTGTATGGAGTAAAACACGCCGGACAGAAAGGTGGCCGGCAGGATCAGGAAGTTCTGGAAGGCGGCCAGCTGGTCGAATTTTTCCGACCAGAGACCGGCGATGATGCCGAGCACCCCCATGATGCCGCAGGCCAGGATGGCAAAGACCAGCACCCAGAGCGGCTGCTGAACCTGCAGGCCGGCGATGGCCGCAGCGACCAGGCCGACACACAGGCCGACCAGCAGGCCACGGGCAATGGCGGCCAGGAGATAGGCCCAGAAAATTTCCCGATGCGAAATCGGCGGCAGCAGCATGAACACCAGGTTGCCGGTGATGCGGCTCTGGATCAGCGACGAGGACGGGTTGGCAAAGGCATTCTGCAGCATGCTCATCATCATCAGCCCCGGCACCAGGAAGGTGGTGTACGGGACTTCGCCATAGACATGCACGCGGTTTTGCAATACCTGGGCAAAGACGACCAGATACAGCAGCGCGGTCAGCACCGGCGCGGCGATGGTCTGGAACCCGACTTTGACGAAGCGCATGACTTCCTTGCGCAGCAAGGTCGGAAACCCGGAGCCGGCAGGTTGCGGAAGAACGATTTTCTGGGTGGTCATATGGCAATGCGGGGAGCCAGGGGCTCTTCAAGCTGCATGATGCGCACGAAGGCGTCTTCAAGATCGGTGCCGCCGGCGCGGGCCAGCAGGGCTTCGGTCGTGTCCAGGGCCATCAGCCGGCCACGCCGCATCATGGCGATGCGGCCGCAGAGCTCCTGGGCTTCTTCCAGGTAGTGCGTGGTCAGCAGGATCGTATGGCCTTCGCGGTTCAGCCGTGAAATGAATTCCCACAGCGTACGGCGCAGATCCACATCGACGCCGGCAGTCGGTTCGTCCAGGATGATGACAGGCGGCCGGTGTACCAGGGCTTGAGCGACCAGGACGCGGCGCTTCATGCCGCCCGAGAGGGCGCGCATATTGCTGTCGGCCTTGTCGGTCAGACCCAGATTGAACAGGATTTCGTCGATCCAGTCGTCATTGTTGCGCAGTCCGAAATAGCCGGACTGGATGCGCAGGGTCTGGCGTACCGTGAAAAACGGGTCATAAACCAGCTCCTGCGGCACGACGCCCAGTGCGCGGCGTGCCTGCTGATACTGGGTGCGGACATCGTAGCCACAGATCGACGCACTGCCGCTGCTTGCATAGCTCAAGCCGGCGAGTATGGAGATCAACGTGGTTTTGCCGGCGCCGTTTGGTCCAAGCAGGCCGAAGAATTCCCCATGCTCGATGCGCAGGCTGATGTCGTTCAGCGCGGGGAAGCCGGGACGGGCCTCGCGTTTGCGGAACCAATCACGCCAGGTGCTTTCGCGTGGCGGGTAAATCTTGGAAACGTGGTCGATCAGAACGGCGGACATGGATAGGATCAGGACTCCGGCGAGGTGTTGCGTTGTTGCAGGGCCTGGATCAGGCCGTCCATGCCGCTCTTGGAAATTTCCTGGGCGAACTGGTTGCGGTAGTTTTCGATCAGCCAGATGCCTTCGACATTGAGGTCATAAATGATCCAGCCTTCGGGCGTGCGGTTCAGGCGGTAATCGACCTGCACCGGCTCGGCGCCACGATGCGGGATGATGCGCGAACGGACCACCACATCATTTTTGCTGGCGTCGCCGCGGAACGGCATCATGGTGATTTGGGTGGAGTTATCAACCTGGCTGAGCGCGCCGCTGTAGGTACGCGTCAGGGTGCCGCGGAACGCATCGGCCAGTGCATTGCGCTGCTCGGGCGTGGCGTCGCGCCAGTATTTGCCGGCCGCCAGGCGCGTGGTGCGCTGGAAGTCCACATAGGGCAGGACATAGAGATCGACGATACGGTTGACGGCGCCGATATTGCCGCGCAGCGCGTCCTGATCCTGCTTGAGGACGTCCAGCGCCTGAACGGCAACCTGTTCGACGAACTCATTGGGTGCGGCCTGGCGATTGATCTCTGCAGAGGCGGTGGCGGCAACGCCCAACAGCAGCGTGCAGGCCAGCGCGAGGCGCTGGACCAGGGCCGCTGCGCGTCGGCCCAGCATGGCGGCGGGTGCCGTATGGCGGATGGCAGTCAGTGTCATGGCGGTTACCTATTGAAGCAGGGTCAGGGGGTGGTATCGACGAGGGCTTCTTCGCCCGGGTCGTCATAATCCGGCAGTTCGTCGTCGTAGTTCGGCAGGTCGTCGTCTTCGCTGGCGCCGAAGGGGCGTTGCTTTTGACGCAGCAGCGCGTTGCGGTTCTGGAAGTAGGCGTCGCGTACAAAGGAGTACGGATCCAGCGCAGTGGCCTGCACGGTACGCGTGGCATCCAGCAGCGAAGCGCGGGTATCCAGTCCTTCCAGGCCCCAGGCGATATTGCGCATGCGGACATTATCGACTGCCGTGGCGATATCGAGCTTGGCAACGGCGCGCACGGCCATGCCGGTGCCGTCGCGCAGCGAGCTCGGCCCGAAGATGGGCAGCACGATGTACGGGCCATGGCCCAGGCCCCAGACGCCCAGCGTGGTGCCGAAGTCGTTACGGATACGATAGGCGCCGTTGGCGGTGGCCACATCGAAACAGCCGCCCACGCCGACGGTGGTATTGAACATCACACGGCCCAGCGTGTTGATGAAATCGTGGCCGCGGCCCTGGGCCAGGCTGTTTATCGCGGACCAGACATCGCCGATGTTATTGAAAATATTGCCGATACAGCTGCGTACCGGGCTGGGCGTGATGGTGGTATAGAGTGTGGCCAGCGGTTCCAGGATCACGGTATCGACCGCATCATTGAACTGATAGACGCCACGATTGAAGCCTTCAAAGGGGTCGCGCGGGTCGGGGTTGGTGACTGTTGCGCAACCGGCCAGCGCCAGGCTGGAGGCAAGCAGGGTCGGACGCAGCCAGTGGCGGCCAGTGCGTTGAGACGTGTTCATTGTTCGCTGCCTTGCTTGTCTGCAGTGTTGTACAGGAATTTGCTGATCAGGTTTTCCAGCACGACGGCGCTCTGGGTGAACATGATTTCGCCGCCATCGGGGATATCTTCCGTATCGCCGCCGGCTTCCAGGCCGATGTACTGCTCACCCAGCAGGCCGGAAGTCAGGATCTTCGCAGAGGAGTCCAGCGGAAAGCGGAACGCTTCCTGCATGTCCATGGTGACCACGGCTTCGTAGGTTTTCGGGTTCAGGTGGATGTTGTTCACGCGGCCCACGACCACGCCGGCGCTTTTGATGGGGGCGCGCGGTTTGAGGCCACCGATATTATCGAAATTGGCCGTGATTTCGTAGGTGGGCTTGAACGAGAAAGTGCTCAGGTTGCCGGCACGCAGGGCGAGAAAGGCCAGGGCAAGAATGCCCAGCAGCACAAACAGGCCGACCCAGAAATCATTTTTTTCTTGCGACATGACGGAATCCGTATCGTATCAATTGCCAAACATGAGTGCGGTCAGCAGGAAATCCAGACCCAGCACAACCAGGGAGCTGACCACGACGGTACGTGTCGTGGCCTGCGCGACGCCTTCGGGTGTGGCCTTGGCCTGCCAGCCCTGGTAGAGCGCGATCAGCGTGGTGGCAATGCCGAATACCACGCTTTTGACAAAGCCATTGCCGATATCCTGCCAGATATCGACCCCACTTTGCATCTGTGACCAGTAGGTGCCGTTATCGACGCCGATCATGGGCACGCCAACGAGCCAGCCGCCGAGAATGCCCACGGCCGAGAAGATCGTGGCCAGTACCGGCATGGAAATGAAGCCGCCCCAGAAACGCGGCACCAGGACGCGGCGTATCGGGTTGACCGCCATGACTTCCATGGCAGCCAGCTGCTCGCCTGCTTTCATCAGGCCGATTTCTGCCGTCAGTGCCGTCCCGGCACGGCCAGCGTATAACAGGGCAGTGACGACCGGGCCGAGCTCGCGGGTCAAGGACAGCGCCACCAGCAGGCCCAGCGCGTCTTCGGCGCCATAGATGCTCAGGGTATAGAAGCCTTGCAAGCCCAGCACAAAGCCGACGAACAGGCCGGAGACGGCGATGATCAGCAGCGAATAGTTACCGATGAAGTGGACCTGCTGGCCGACCAGGCGCGGGCGTTGCACGGCGATGCCGCTTTGTCCCAGCAACTGTCCGAAAAACCGGGTGAACAGCCCCAGACCGGTGATTTTCGCGCGTACCCAGGCACCGAGGCGGGCGATGGTGTGGAAGGGATTCATGCGCGTTTTCCTTGCTGCGCCAGCCAGGCCTCGAAAGCGGGCGTACTGGGGTACTGGAAGGCCACCGGGCCATCCGGCGCGCCGGTCAGGAACTGGCACACATACGGGTCTTTCGAGGCGGCGAGGGTCTCGGGGGAGCCAGATGCCTTCAGTTCCCCCTGGCCGACGAGATAGACCTGGTCGGCAATAGCGAAGGATTCCTGCACATCGTGGGTAATCAGCACCGAGGCGCAGTGCAGGCGATCCGCCAGGTCGCGGATCAGGCGTGCGGTGACGCCCAGCGAAATCGGATCCAGGCCGGCGAAAGGCTCATCGTAGAGAATCAGTTCGGGTTCCAGGACGATGGCCCGGGCCAGCGCCACCCGCCTGGCCATGCCACCGGAGATGGCGTTGACGCGCAGGTGCGCGGCTGTGCGCAGGCCGACGGCATCAAGTTTGTCGAGGACTTTCTCGGTAATGTCAGCTTCTTTCAGGCGGGTGTGTTCACGCAGCGGAAAGGCGACGTTTTCAAAGACATTCAGGTCAGTGAACAGCGCACCCTGCTGAAACAGGACGCCCATGCGCTTGCGCAGGGTTTCGCGTTCGCGCTCGTTGACTGCGCCCATATCGTGGCCAAAGACGGTAACGGTGCCGTGCTGGGCACGCAGCTGGCCGGTGGCGGCGCGCAGTAGCGTCGTTTTTCCCGAGCCGGACCCCCCCATGATGGCGACGACCTGTCCGGGCTGCACTTGCATGGAAATGCCACGCAGTACGGTGAAATCGCCATAGCCCAGCGCTGCATCATGGAAATGCAGAACAGGCGCGGCAGTCTTGGGCAAGGCGTCGGCGTGCGGCATGGGCAAAGGGAAGAAGGGCAAAGATGGCATTGTATCCCGGCTGTTGCCTGCGCGGCGGGCGTGGCGGAGGAAGGAGTTGCAAGCGTGTTGCATGGCCGGGCACGCCGGCGGGCCAGGGATGGCGCTGCATTCGCGGCAGTTCGGCCGGGCGGGCGCAATGCTTGTGACGGCTTGAAACAAATGCCGGTCGGTGGACGCGGGGCAGGCGCATCCCGTCGGCAAGCGCTTCTTGGGTATGAAAATGCCGCCGGCCCGCACATGAAACGTACGGGCCGGCGGCTGATGCTGGGCGCTGGCAGTCAGGCCCTCAGGCGCGGCGCGACCACTGCTCGGGCGTCACGGCTCAGGCATCGCTGCGCGGGTCGAATGCCATTTCCTTGGCCATCTGCTCGTACAACGCCTTGGCGGCAGGGGTATCGGCAGGCGGCAGCACGACCTGGATATCCAGGGTCAGGTCGCCTGGGGGCTTGCCCGGGATACCATGTGCCTTGACTGACAGCTGGCGGCCACTTTGCGCGCCGGCCGGAATGCGGACCTTGATGGTGCGATCCGGCATGCGCACGGGGACGATGGCGCCCAGGGCCGCTTCCCAGGGCGTGACGGGCAGCGTCATGGCAATGTCCTTGCCATCCACGCGGTAGCGTGGATGCGGCTGGAACGAGACTTCCAGCAGCAGATCTCCCGGCCCGGCCGGCCCGGGCTCGCCTTGTCCCGCCAGGCGAATGACTTGTCCGGCCTGGACGCCTTTCGGAATCTTGACCTCGAAGGTGCGTTCGCCCTGGCTGGATCGCAGCGACAGCTGGCGGGTGGCGCCCGTGAAGGTGTCCTCTATGCCGAGCACCACGCGTGCCCGCATATCCTCACCCCGGCCGGAGCGTCGGGTCTGGCGAAACCCCGAGGCACCCGCGCCGCCGCCCATGCGGCCGAAGAGCTCCGAAAAGAAGTCGGAGAACCCGGCACCATCGAAATCGCCCTGCTGATTGAAATTGAAATGACTGCCCTGGCCCCAGCCGGGAGGCGGACGGAACGTGCCGTCGCCCTGCGGGTTCTGGCCGAGCTGATCGTAGGCACTGCGTTTTTCGGGATCGGAGAGCACCGTATAGGCTTCATTGACCTCGCTCATGCGCTGCGCTGCGTCCGCTTCCTTGGAAACGTCCGGATGGTATTTGCGCGCCAGTTTGCGAAAGGCTTTCTTGATGTCTTCTGCGCTTGCGTCCCGGGATACGCCGAGTGTGGCGTAGTAGTCCCTGTATTCCATATTTCTTCCTCATGGAAAGGATGCATGATGTTATCCCTGTTATGGGGGCAAAGTCTTTGATATCAAGCCCTTGAAAGTACGAAATGCCCACCCTATATAACTGTCATGAGGCGCCGTGGTACGGGTTGTCCGGAACCATGGTTTGCTGATCGGTGCCATACCGGCCTGTTTCGCTGGTATGGCGTGAATGCAGTCTGCCAGCTGGCCCGACGGACGCTGGCACGCGGAGTCATCCCGGCCGGACAGGCCATGGCCCGCAGCTCTGACAGGAGATTGATCATGTCTTACCGTGCATTGTTTCCCCGTGATGTGTTCGCGGAACTGGATCGTCTGCAGCGCAGCATGCAGCAGGCCTTCGAGGTGTCGCCCAGTATCCGTGGCGGTGCCAAGGGCTATCCGGGCTTGAATATTGCCACCAGCCCGAAGGCGGTGGATATCCATGTGTTTGTGCCGGGTGTGGCAGCCAAGGATCTGGATGTCCAGATCGAAAAAGGGGTGTTGACGATTTCGGGCGAACGCGCGCCGCGCGAAGTGGCGGAAAAGGCCACGCTGCATGTTGACGAGCGGTTCTCGGGCCGCTTCCGTCGGGTTGTCAGTCTGCCTGACGATGTCGAAACACAGGGTGTTCAGGCCAGCTATCGCGACGGTGTGCTCAATTTGCACATTCCGCGCAAGGAAGCCGCCCAGCCCCGCCGTATTGCCATCCAGTGAGCCGGACAGAAAATAGGAGAATGCCATGAGTGAAACTAAAGTGACCCAGTCTGCCGAGACCGAATCTGCCGTGCGCAATGAAAGGCACTATCTTGTACCGCCGGTTGATGTGGTCGAGGATGCCAGCGGCATTACGCTGTATGCGGACTTGCCCGGGGTGAACAAGGATGGCCTGAACCTGCAGGTGGATGGCGATACCCTGACGATAGAAGGCAGCATTGCGCTGGCGCTGGCCGAAGGCGCGGTTGCCACGCATGTCGAGGTGAACGCGCAGCACTACCGCCGTGCTTTCACGCTATCGCGTGAATTGGATGCAGACAAGGTGCAGGCGTCGTTTGATGCCGGTGTCCTGCGTTTGCGTATTCCCAAGGCGGAGCATGCGCAGCCGCGCAAGGTGGAAATCCAGGTCGCTTGACCCGGCAGGGATGGCCCGGCCGGGTCGGGCAGAAAGAGGAAAAGCCAGGGCGGCTGTTGGCGCCCTGGCTTTTTTGTGCTTGAACCTGCCCAGGCAGGGAGCAGGTTCGGCAGCGTGCTGCGTTACTGACGAATGGCTCAGTGCTTGGTGGGGATGCCCAGGAAGGTGAAGGCGGGGGCGCTGACGAAGCTGTCGTTGACTTCGCCATGGAAGATATTGCGCTGGTTCATGCCCAGTTCCAGTTTGCGCACGCCTGCGCCCGTCGCGGAGAAATCCAGTTTGCTGACATCGACCCAGAAGACATTCGGCGTGGTGGTGGATTCGAAGTAGTAGCGCAGCCGCTTGTGGTCAACCACCGTACGCCAGCGCGTGGAGGAAATATTGGGCTGGTCCGGCGTGCTCAGGCCGAAGGGCACGGAGGCATTGCGGATCACGCTCAGGACACTGGCCAGCGCCATATCGGGGTCGTCCTGTTTTTCCACGGCATTGATATAGAACTGGGCGCGGGCGAAACGGTCGGCAGCGCGGTTGGTGCCCGGCAGCATGATGGTGCCGCCGATGGCTTCCCAGTACTTGTTCAGGGCCAGCTGTTCGTCGTAGGTCGGCGAATTGGTCATGACCTGGTAGTCACGGTTGTGATGGATGACTTGCTTGCCGTCGATATATTCGACCACGGCGCTGTCGCCGCTGCTGTCGGACAGGGACATATGCAGCGTGGTGAGGCGCGCTTCGCCGGGGATATTGGACGTGACCAGCGAAAAGGGCTGTTGCGCCAGCGCGGCGACGGCATCGGCCACGTTGGGGAAAAGATCCAGAATGTATTGAGCCCAGGCGGCGATGGTCAGCAGGGGATGGGCGGGATCGGGGCTGGGGTATTGCGATTCGGCCAACCACAGCAGGTTCACCGAGAGGCCGGCTTCATTGACGCCATCCGTCGTGGAGATATCGTAGCCGGTCGCCACGACGCTGCCGTACTTGGCAGTCCAGCTCAGGCTATCCGGGCCGCAATTGCCGCTGCGTTCAATGCCGCGAGGCAGTATCCACAGGTTGGTATGCATGTCGGACTTCCAGTCCATGGAACGGGCGGTGAAGACTTGGCCCTGATTACCGTGATAGACGATTCGTGTGCACATGGGAGGGTAAGCTCGAGAGAGGGACCTGCTGGTTGGAAGGGGCGCTGGCAGGCATCTGTGAACGCCGAACCGCGCTGCGGTGTTGTAACAGAAATAAGAGTCAATCGTGCAGGCACCGGGGGTATCGGCCGGACTTTTGGAAACGAGTGGCAGCCCTTCAGTGTAGCGGTGTGCCAGGTACGGCGGCGCAGGGGGAGCGTGAAGGAATGACAAGGCGAAAACGACGAAGGCGCCAGCGCCCTGAGGGGGCCTGGCGCCTTCGGGAAGATGGGCGCCGCCAGGGGTTTGGCGGCACGCATCCCACTACGCTTAGAAGCGGTAGCCGATGGCCACGGTGCCGACCCACGGGTCGATCTTGGCCTTGCCGATCTTCTCGCCGTTGAGCTTCACGTTCGAGCTGATGTCGATGTAGCGCACATCGGCGTTGATGAACCAGTTCTTGTCGAGTGCGACGTCCACGCCAACTTGTGCGGCCACACCCCAGGAATCGCTCAGGCGCAGCTTGTTGCCGGCGATATCGCCGCGAGCCTTGGTGTCGAAGAACGTGGTGTAGTTCAAGCCGACGCCGACATACGGCTGCACGGTGGAGTCGGGCAGGAAGTGCCATTGCAGGCTCAGCGTGGGCGGCAAGTGCTTGGTCTTGCCGATGTAGCCGTTGACCGCGCCGTCAGCATTGATATCGTGGCTGAACGGGATGGCGCCCAACAATTCGATACCGATGTTGCGGGTGGCCATGTAGGTCAGCGAGATGCTGGGGCGGGTGCTGTTGCCAACGTCCAGCTTGGCAGCGCCACCCAGGATGTCGCCGTTATTCGATTTGGG
Organism: Kerstersia similis; assembly: GCF_965139615.1. NCBI lineage: Bacteria > Pseudomonadati > Pseudomonadota > Betaproteobacteria > Burkholderiales > Alcaligenaceae > Kerstersia > Kerstersia similis. Next base: position 40,333 of record NZ_CBCSIQ010000006.1, on the reverse strand, counting down.
GTGCACATGGCTGACGCCGACTTTCAACAGCCAATCGCCTTCTTCATAGGCATGGGCCAGGGGCGATGCCAGCAGGCCGGCGCCCAGCAACAGGGCGGCCATAGGCTTGAGGGTGCGGATGCTCATCTGACTTCTCCAGAATTTGATCATTGCGATATAAACCACACTGCGAGCATGCCTTTTCCACCGGACAGTGGATTTGATGTGCCGCAATAAATTCGGGTTTTGTCAGAGAAGTCTGAGGTTCAGGCGTACTTGACGCGGAGAATGTTGCTTTCCTGCCTCACTCGGCGCGTCGCGGGCAGCCAGGCTGTGCTTGCCGCTGCCCGCCCATCGCCGTTAAGGTTTGGCGCAGGCGGCTTCCGGCGCAGGGGCCCCCTGCTGAAAGCATTGGCGTACCGGTGGGGTGGCTTGATTTGTCTCGTCGAAGAATTCCAGCCAGCCATGCATCTGTTGTTGTGAGTTCAGGTGCGTACGGGACTGGAGCCGGTTGTTCGAGTATTGCTCTATGACTTCCCCGTCCGGGAGATAGCGGATGATGGCGACGGCACTGCGCAATGGCGGAATCGAGGGCACCAGCGAAGGGGGCGTGTCGATCAGGGTGAAGGTCACCTGCAGGTCATCGGCCTGCCCCATATAGCCTCGGCCGTAAGTGATGCTGTAAGTGGCCTGGCCCGCAGTCTGGCCTGGCTGAGCCGTGGCACGCAATTCACCGGACGGCTGGCGTTGAAAGAGTTTCGTATGTGAGGCTTCGATGACGCTCAGGGTACGAGCGGGGTTGCCCTGGGCATCATATTGGGCGATTCCGCGCTGGCGCGATTTCACGGTCGAGACCAGGTCGGCAAAGTCCAGGCGGGTTTCACTGTCCCAGATATATTCCGTCATCCCCGTCAGTTTGCCGGTTGTGGGGCAGGGCCCGCTGAGTATGTCCAGCTGGCCGGACACGGTTTCCGTTGCCATGCCGCCTTTGCGTGCTTCCTCTTCCAGGGCTGTGATGATTGTTGGGCCCAGTACGGCAAGCCTGGCATCGGCTGGTGAAAGCTTGCATGCCGTGGCGTTCCGCGCATCGAAAATGCTCGCCGGGCGCGAGAGCAGGATCGAAAAGGTTTCGATGGCCAAAGGCAGGTTGGCCAAGGCATCGCTGACTGGCATGCCCTGGAAGGCCTCGGCAGGCGGGCTGAATTCGGCATGGGCCGGAAGCTGGATCAGCCCCAAAGGCAGCAGCAGGCCGGCAAACAGGCGCGCATAGGGCAAGGCAGCAGAGGGTGGGGCAGAATGATAGGCAGTCATGGACGCTCCTGGCGGGCCATCGAGGCAGCAGAGGCGCTATGTTACTGCGCCTCTGCTGCCTCGATGGTGGCCAGGGCCGGGGGAGGCTAACCGGGGATGGGTCAGGTGCTTAGTATGAGAATGTCCATTCCGGTTTTTCCTGGATGCGGAAGAACCAGGTGAAGGGGTTTGTGTCGATGAGAGCGCCGTCAGCCTGACTGTTTTGGCAGAATGTGGAGTCCTCGTTGAGCCTCAATGTGACGGAGAAGGTAGCGGTTTCTCCCTTCTTGATGGTTTTGCCGTTGGTGATTCCATCGAAAGCAAGCGTGGCGTTGCCGGAAGCATCCCGGGCGGTCAGGTCTGCAATCGTATAGTCTTGCTGGCCAGCACTTAACTGGTAGGTGCCAAGGACAAAGGGCTCCTGATTATGATTTTCCCTGGCGCTGCAAAGGTAGGGATACCAATGTGCGGAGAACTTGAACATGGCGAAGTGTTCTTGGGTCGGGAAGAACATTTGGCTCGATGACAGGGAGGACAAGGTCCAGTCTTTGACTAGCTCAAGTTTGCCGGCCGTACTGTTCCAGCGATGGACGAGGTGCAGGTCTTCCAGCAACAGGCTCGGATAGTCCTCGCGTGTGGCGGCGTTCACGCTGAAGTTGAAGGGCCCGGCGTTTTCCGCGCCATCCGTTACCCAGAGCGCCAGATCATAGGTGCCGGTCATGGCAGGAGCGAAACCGAGGTTTGCGCAAGAGGTCCATTCCCGTGCTGCGTTTTGCCGGGCGATGTATTCGGCTGCGGTTTCCGTTCCCCGCCAGGAGCTCATGGACCAGTTGTCACCGATATAGCACGTCTGGAACGATGTGATTGACGCGTTGTGCTTGTCGTAGCCGGCCGGCAGGCCTGTCAGGCTCCACAGATAGCCCAGCTTGTCGCCGTCGGGATCATAGGCATTGGCCACAAAGGCGAATTCGTTCCAGAAGTCCTGTGTAGTGTTGTAGAGGTTGAATTGCTCCCGGTTCTTGTGGATCAGCAAAGGTTGCTCGCGGTCGTAGGCGCGGGCCTGGTAAGGACGAACTTCGGGGGCGAAGTTCTGGGTCTTGGCGTAGATTGAAAACACTTTGGGCAGGATGCTGACGGCTCCATGGCTGTCAGTGACAGCAAGCTGAAACATGTAGCGGCCGGGCTGATCCAGGAGAATGTTGGTGCGTTCCGTGTTCAGGCTGCTCAGCGAAGCCTGACTGTGATCAGGGCGATCCAGCAATTGCCACTCATATTTCGTGATGCGATTGTTGTCAGTATCGGAGCCGTGGCCTAGTAATTCGAGCTGGGTGCCGGTCATGAAGCTGGTGCTATCGCTGCGTGCCGGCCCGGCTTCGGCTGTCGGGGCATGGTTGGCGCCGTTGAGTACGCTGAAGGTTGCGATAGCCGGTTCGGACCAGGCGCCTGCCGAGTCTTTGATACGCAGCTGGAATTTGTACTTTTCCACGCCTTCGCCATCGAATTTCCGGGGGGTGAAATAGGAGTAGCGCCCGGCCAGTTCGAGTTTTGCGGCGCCAGGTGCCGGTTCTTCGAGCAGAGTCCATTCGTACTCGAATTGCGTGTTGCCGGTTTCGTCTATATCGTAAGACGACCTGCCGTAGAGCCCTGTACGCGCGCCTTTTTCAATTTCAAAAGTATTTTCGCTGTAGTTGTGCAGGAAGACGGCGACAGGTGGCGTATTGGGCGCGTTGTCGGGCAATACGGCTGTCAGTCGGTATTCGTCGTAGTGATATTGCACGCCGTCGAACAGACTGAGGCCGACGGTATAGGTATCGACGGCGTTGGGCGTGAAACTCATGCGGCTGGTGTTGGCGCCTTCCATGGCGGGCAGCGGCGCCAGGCCCTGTTTGGTAAGGCTCCAACGATACTGCAGCGCGCCACCCCCCGTGCCGGCTGTGCTCTTGCTGGCGTCGAAAGAGATTTTTTGCCCTCTGATATACGGTGCGCTGCTCAGCGGTTCGATGACGGCAGAGGGCAGGGCCAGGGGTTCCTGCACGCTGACGACCAGCGTGGCGGGTTTCAGGCTGCTTTTGCCTTCGTAGGAGACGTTCAGCTCGAACTCGTATTTGCCCGGCACATCGGCATCGAAGCGTGGCTGAGCGAGCATGGCTTCCTCCGTGTCCAGACCCGCTATTTTGCTGGCCGGGGGAGCAGCGACCAGCCGCCAGAAATATTTCAGCTTGGCGGGGTCGCCACCTGATGGCGGCAGACTGGCGCGGCCATCGAGTTGGACCAGGCCGAGCCGCATATTGCGTTCACGTCTTTCAACCCTCGCCACGGGGTAGTCGCTGGTCACGGACAAGGACAATTGCTGGGAGGCCAGGGCATCGCCGTTGTCAACGGTGAGCCGGATCTGGTAATCGCCCGGCAAGGTAGGCGTGAGCTGGGTACGTGCCGCCTGTGGATTGTCGATGGCATCGTCTCCAGGCTGTTGCGCCAGCCGCCAGGAGTAGGCCAAAGTGCCGCTTGGTGTACTGCTGCCGCTTGCATCCAGCGTGATCTTGGTGCCGGCGGCAAGCGTGTCGCCATCCGCAAGCGGGGTGTTGCCCACGGCGGCGCGCAAGACGGCATTGGGACGGCTGGCAGTGTTGTTGCCATTGCTGCTGCCGTTGTCGGAGTCGCTACCTCCGCCGCCGCAGGCAGCCAGAAGCGAGGCAGCGCCCAGGCTGGCCAGCCATTTTTGCCATTGATGTTTCATAGTGGGTCCTCATTGCAGTGCCCTCTCGCTGCATGGCGACGAGGTCAGGGAAAATTGAGAGTGGGTTCAGAACTGCAGCGTCATGCCGAGCCTTGCCGTACGTCCCGGGGCAGGGACTGCGCCCAGGCCGATGGCATCCAGGTAGTAGCGGTCGGTCAGGTTGTCGATGTTGAAATCGACGCTGATGGCATCGTTGATACGGTACGAGGCGAACAGGTCGAAGATTTTGTATTTGTGCCACTCCACCGGCTTGGCAAAAATGGAGTTCACGTGCTGATCGTCATATTCAGGAACACGATTGCGTTCGCCCATGAACGTGCCACGCATGCCCAGTACCAGGCGGCGATCCAGCAGGCGTAGCCCGAGCCGGGCGCTGCCGTGCCAGTTCGGTGGAATCATGTTGTTGACGTAGCTCACGGCCAGTCCGAAGTCGGTGCAGCGTTGACGGCGGTAGCTGCCGCTGTGGCAGATCTCGATCAGGTTGTAGCGGGTGGCGCCGAATTCGGCGAAGAACATGCCGGCGTCATAGGAACCCGAAACTTCGAAACCATTGAAGCGAGCGCTGTCGATATTGCGCATGCGCCATTCACCGCTTTCGTCGGCATTGCTGACCGTGCGGGTCAGATAGTCGGACATGTGGTTGCGGAAGTAGGAAAACTTCAGGCGCAGCGCATCGCTGTTGGTGAATACACCGTCCTGCAGCAGGCTGATGCCGACCTCCCGGTTGCGAGCGTGTTCCGGCTTCAAATAGCTGCCGACGACCGTATTGACGGAAAAGCCGCTGCTGGATTCGAACAGGCTGGGCATGCGCAGCGCTTCGGCATAGCGTCCGTACACTTGCCAGCCGGGCGCGAATTCCCAGGACAGGCTGGCCACGGGGGCAGAACCACTGTGGCGTACCTTGCCTATCATGACTGTTTCGCAGGTGGTGGTGCTGCTGACACTGGCAGGGCCGCCATTGCCAGCGTCGGATTCGACGGTCTCGGTTTCGCAGATACTGCTGGTTTTGTGGTCCAGTGCGTGATAGCGGGTGTAGCGCAAGCCTGCATCCAAGGTCACGCTGGGCAAGGGTTGATACTTGAGCGCGATGAATGTGCTGTACTCTTTTCGCTCTGCATCCCGTGCATTGTTGAATGCGTCCGGGTCGCCGCCAGTGGGTTTGACGTCTTCGCGCTGTACAGCGACGCCATAGCGCAGTTCTGCTTCGCCCCAGAAGTCGAACAGCATGGTGTTGCTCAGGTCCGCCCCTGTGCGGCGGTAGTTTTCCGCTGCTGCCGATGAGAATGCCGAAATCATGCCGGCGTCGGGTTTGATGGCGCCGTAATTGCGGTTCAGCGTATCGGTGTCGGTATGCCAGAGATTGGCGCTGACGTTCAGCAGTGAATTGTCTGCAGGGGACCACTTGTAGCGGCTGGTGTAGGTGTTGGCCGTGACCTCACTGTTGTTGGTCTGTGCGATATGGCCCAGCCATATCAGTTGTGAGGGCATCAGCTCGCCATATTCGCTTTTGTAGCGCAGCCAGCCCAGTTCCAGTTCTTGATCCGGCGCCAGGTGGGCCTTGGCCTTGAGCAGGGATGATTGGCTTTTGTAGTTGCTGTTGACGACCAGTTCGCCGGCACGAAAACGTGAGGCACCGGTCATGACGGGATAGACCGAGGTCCATAGATCGAACAGGCCCGGCGCGGTATTCGACATGTCCACGACTGGGGCCGGACCGTGTTTGCCAGCGTAATAATTGCCCTGGCGGCGGGTTGCATAGGCGGCGACGAGTTCGACTTTGCCCAATTGCAATCCCATGGCCAGACTGCTCGCCCAGCTTTTGGGCTCCAGCGTGGCTGGCCGTTCCAGGGTGGTGTCGCCGGAGGGGCCGACCATGCTGGCAGGATCGTAGCCTGCCGAGCACTGTGCTTCACTGCCTGGCTTGCAATTGATGCGGTATTCCCGTCCCGGGTAGTAACCTGATGTGGTGCCGGGTGCGACGGGAGAGCCGCTGTTGTTGCCGATGACGCTGCCGCGCATACGCACGCCGAAGGTCTGGCCGTCTTTCACGATGTCGCTGGTGCTGAGTGTCCGTGCAATGACCAGGCCGCCAACGGCGCCCGTGCCCTGGGCGGTCATGCTGGGGCCTTTTTCGATGGTGATGCCGCCGATCAGGTCGGGGTCGATATAACTGCGCGACGCCACGCCGGAGTAGCCCCGATATACGGTGGTCTCCTGCCTGGCACCATCAACGAGCACCGGCACCCGGCCTTGTCCCTGCATGCCGCGGATATTGACGTCCAACCCGCCAGAGTTACGGTTTTCACCGATCAGTACGCCAGGAATCCCCTGGAAAATGTCGCCGACCGAGGTGCCCCGGAATTGTTCGATTTCGTCTCGGGTCAGAACATTGACAGATTGCGGCGCGAGGTAGGCGAGGTCTTTGGCGCTTTCCTGACCATAGACCTGCACGGCATCCAAGGCAGTGACCGACGCGCTGGTGTCCAGACGGGGGCGCAATTGCAGGTGATAGACATCCTTGCCCTGGCGCACTGCTTCCAGCGGCGTATCTCGTAGCAGGAACGACAGGCCTTGTTCCACGGTATAGCTGCCTCGCATGGCAGCTCCCTGCAGACCCGCCGTCTGTTCAGGATGGAAAGAAATATTGATGCCGGACTGGCCTGCAAAGGTGCTCAGGACTTCTCCCAGACTGCCTGCGGGAATGTCGTAGATCCTGCCTGGCACATGGGCGCCGGGGCGCATGCTGTCTTGCGCTTGCACGGGCCGGGCCAGCATGCCGTCGCCCAGACTCAGAAGCAGAGCAAGGCAGCACACCGAAACGGGGATGGACCGGGAGGATCCGCGCGCGGACGGCTGGCTGCCAGCCTTGAACGGCCGACGTGAGAAAGGATGCGCCATTGTTTCTGTCTCGGAAATGAAAGTGCGAATAGGTATCGCTATTCAGGCCGAAACAGCTGGTGCAGAAGTGCCAGTTGGCTAACGGGTTATTTGTATCTTTTTGTAAATTTCATCAGCGCAGATCGACCTGCACCCAGTATTGCGAGCGATATCTGATCTGGATAGGTAGGGTGCCTGCGATGATGTCGAGGATGTGGCGGGTGTCCGGTAACTGGAATGCGCCGGAGATGCGTAGCGCCCCGGCTTCGGGAGAATAGCGTACGACGCCTGGACGGTAGCGCGCCAAGTCTTCGAGAAATTCACCCAGCGGCGTATCGTTGGCATAGAGCACGCCCTCGGTCCAGCCACTGTCCTGCGGGGTGACGGTTTGTACCGGTGATATCTGGTCGCGGTCGAAGCGAACCTTCTGCCCGGCTTCAATGATGCGGGCCGGCGTATCGAGGAGATCAGCCGGCTTGACCGCGACACTGTGCTCCAGGACAGTCAGTAGGGTGGTGTCCTGCGCTCGAACCATGAAACGTGTGCCCAGCGCCTGCATGGTGCCCTGATGTGTTTCTACGATGAATGGCCTGCCGTCTGAAGGGCGGGAGTTCGTCGTGACCATGATTTCGCCTGCCAGCAGGCGCACGCGCCGCTCGGTCCGGTCGAACAGCACGTTCAGGCTGGTGCCGGTATTGAGCAGTACCGTACTGCCGTCATCCAGGTGCACAATGCGTTGCTGGCCTGTTCCGGTTGAGTAGTCGGCTTGCCAGCGTTGCCACAGGAAGGATTCCCGTGTCAGCCAGACGGCAGGCGTAGCGAGCGCAGCCAGGCCGAGTATCTTGATGGTCGTACGGCGCTTGGTGGCATGGTCGCGGGTCAGTACCGGGACGCTCAGCTCCGGCGATAACATCCCCAGCTTGTCGAACAGGAATTCTGCCTTGCGCCAGGCGTACTCATGGCTGGGATCCGCCCGGCGCCAGAGTGCGCAGGCTTCGATGTCGGCAGGGGAGGCTGGTTGTGCCTTGAGTCTAGCCATCCATTGGGCGGCTTCACGAATCACCCGGGCATCAGGCCGGGTGGCGCCGTCGGTGTTGATTGGGCGGGTTGCCATGCTGGTGTCAGCCTTCCGCCAGGAGTTGGGCCAGACAGATTTCAAAGGCGCGAACCATATGGCGCTTGACGGTACGAGTGCTGATGCCCAGTCGCGTGGCGATTTCGTCATAACCCAGGCCTTCGAGCTGAGACAGCACGAAGGTCTGTCTTACGGCCGGGGATAGGTCGTAAAGCAAGCGGTCTATTTCTTGCAGGGTTTCGATGGCTGCCAGGCGTTCCTGCTCTGAGGGCAGATATTCCGTTGGCAGGCTGGCGAGCGCCTCAAGGACGGCCTGTTCCAACGATTGGCGACGCCAGTGGTCGATGACCAGGCCGCGTGCAATGGATGCCAGGTAGGCGCGTGGCTGGCGCAGGCATGCCAGCACCGGGGGCCGCAAGAGAATGCGGATAAACGTATCCTGCGCCAGATCGGCGGCATCTTCCTGCGACGCCAAGCGTCGTCGCAGCCAGGACCGCAGCCAGCCATGGTGTTCGATATACAGGGTATTCAGGTCGTTGGGTGGCGTCGGGGAGGCGGGCATGGCAGTTCCGGCGTGGGCGCCACGGGCCTGGGTGGCGCGGATACGACGATGGTCAGACTGGGAGTGCCCAGCGCTTCTGCTGTCCTGGCGGGGCGCCAGACAACAGTAGGCTGCTATTCTAGCGCCAACAAATGATAGGGAGAATAATAGTTATTCCTGTGTTGAAAAAAACAGCCGTTGCGGCCGACGCCGGCCGCAACGGCTGCTGATCAGCGCGGCAACTGGCTGTTGCCCATCAGCCAGGCGTCCACGGAGCGGGCGCACTGGCGGCCTTCGCGGATGGCCCAGACGATCAGGGATTGCCCGCGGCGGATGTCGCCGGCGGCGAATACGCCTTCCACATTGGTGTGGTAGTCCTCGGTGTTGGCGCGTACATTGCCGCGGTTGTCGCTATCGACGCCAAAGGCATCCAGCACGGACGCTACCGGCGAGACGAAGCCCATCGCCAGCAGCACCAGGTCAGCCGGCAGTTCCATACGGGAGTCGGGCACTTCACGCATGCGCAGCTGGCCGGTGATGGGGTCGGGCGTCCATTCCGTACGCACGGCGATCAGCTTGCGCACATGGCCGTTTTCGTCGCCTTCGAACGATTGGCTCAGGATGGCCCAATCGCGCTCGCAGCCTTCCTGGTGCGAGCTGGAGGTGCGCAGCTTGGCCGGCCAGTAGGGCCAGGTCAGGGCCTTGTTTTCGTGTTCGGGCGGTTGCGGCAGCAGTTCGATCTGGGTCACGCTGGCCGCGCCCTGGCGAATGCTGGTGCCGACACAATCGGAGCCGGTGTCGCCGCCGCCGATGACGATGACATGCTTGTTGCTGGCGAGCACCTGATCCAGCTGACGGTCGCCTGCCACGGCTTTGTTCTGCTGGCGCAGGAAATCCATCGCGAACATGACGCCCTCGAGTTCGCGTCCGGGAATGGGCAGGTCACGCGGATTTTCCGCGCCGCCTGCCATGATGACGGCATCATAGTCTTCACGCAGCGAGGCAGGCGTGCGTACCGTCAGGCCTTGGGCCGCCGCCGCATCGGGCGAGCCGATGTAGGTGGACGGGCGGAAGGACACGCCTTCGGCTTCCATTTGCGCAATGCGGCGGTCGATCAGGTGCTTTTCCAGTTTGAAGTCCGGAATGCCATAGCGCATCAGCCCGCCGATGCGGTCGCTTTTCTCGAAGACAGTGACGGCATGGCCGGCGCGTGCCAGCTGTTGCGCGCAGGCCAGGCCGGCAGGGCCGGAGCCGACGACGGCGATGTGCTTGCCGGTGCGCCGTTGCGGCGTTTGCGGCGTGATCCAGCCTTCTTCCCAGCCGCGGTCGATGATGGCATGTTCGATGGACTTGATGCCGACGGCGTCATTGTTGATGTTCAGCGTACAGGCGGCTTCGCAGGGAGCGGGACAGATGCGGCCGGTCACTTCCGGGAAGTTGTTGGTTGAATGCAGCACGCTGAGCGCCTGGCGCCACTTGCCGTGATAGACCAGGTCATTCCAGTCGGGAATGATGTTGTTGACCGGGCAGCCGTTGTTGCAGAAGGGGACGCCGCAGTCCATGCAGCGTGCCGCCTGCTGGCGGGACTGTTCTTCATTGAGGAACAGGACGAATTCCTTCCAGTGACGGATGCGCTTGGTTGCCGGCTGCATCGTCTCCTGGAGGCGGGGGTATTCAAGAAAACCAGTGGTCTTTCCCATGATGATTCCTTTGTCGCCGGGGCTCAGGCCAGTTGCGGCACGGCGGGTTCGGCCTGATACATCGCCTGCAAGGCGCGGCGGTATTCGATCGGCATGACTTTGACGAATTTGCTCAAGGCGTTGTCCCAATCAGCCAGGATGTCGCGGCCGCGTTGGCTGCCGGTATGCTGGACATGGGCGCTGATGAGCTGGCGCAGCAGCTTGTCATCGGTCATGCGTTCGCCATCGCGGGTCATGCAAACCCAGGTCTCGGGGCCGCCTTGCACTTCCTGTTCAAAGCTGGGCAGCACGGGTTCGAGTTCAACCATGGCGGTATTGCAGTGTTGCCGCAATTGGTTGTCCGGATCCCAGACATAGGCCACGCCGCCAGACATACCGGCAGCGAAGTTGCGGCCGGTATGGCCCAGCACCAGGACGGTGCCACCCGTCATGTATTCGCAGCCATGGTTGCCCACGCCTTCGACCACGGTGACGGCACCCGAATTGCGTACGGCGAAGCGCTCGCCCGCGACGCCGTTGAAATAGGCTTCGCCAGCCAGGGCGCCGTACAGCACGGTATTGCCGGCGATGATGTGTTCGGTGCCTTTGCCGTTGAAGTCGTTGGGGCTGCGCACGATGATGCGGCCGCCCGACAGACCCTTGCCAACGTAGTCATTGGCTTCGCCGACCAGATCCAGGGTAATGCCATGGGCCAGGAAGGCGGCGAAGCTCTGGCCGGCAGTGCCGTTGCACTGGATGCGGATGGTGTCGTCCGGCAGGCCGTCGTGGCCATAGCGGCGGGCCACTTCGCCCGACAGCATGGCGCCGATGGTGCGGTTGCGGTTGCGTACCGGCGTCATGAAGGACACGGGCGTGCCGTGTTCCAGCGCGGCGCGGCTGCGTTCGATAAGCTGCAGGTCGAGCGCGCCTTCCAGGCCGTGATCCTGCTCTTCTTCGTGGCGGCGGGCGCCGGCCAGCGCAGGCTGGTGGAAGATGCGGGTGAAGTCCAGGCCGTGCGCTTTCCAGTGGTCCAGCGCCGAACGCATATCGAGCAGGTCGGTGCGGCCTATCATTTCCTCGAAGCGGCGTACCCCAAGCTGGGCCATGAGTTCACGCACTTCTTCTGCGATGAAAAAGAAGTAGTTCACGACATGCTCGGGGCGGCCCTGGAACTTGGCGCGCAGTACCGGATCCTGCGTGGCAACGCCGACGGGGCAGGTGTTCAGGTGGCATTTGCGCATCATGATGCAGCCTTCGACCACCAGCGGCGCCGTGGCGAAGCCGAATTCATCCGCGCCCAACAAGGCGCCTATCACCACATCCCGGCCGGTTTTCATCTGGCCGTCGGCCTGCACGCGGACACGGCCGCGCAGCTGGTTCAGCACCAGCGTTTGCTGCGCTTCCGAAAGACCGAGTTCCCACGGCGAGCCGGCGTGCTTGATGGACGACAGAGGCGAGGCGCCAGTGCCGCCGTCATGGCCGGCGATGACGATATGATCGGCCTTGGCCTTGGCGACCCCGGCGGCAATGGTGCCGACACCGCTTTCTGCCACCAGCTTGACGGAGATGGACGCGCGCGGGTTGACGTTCTTCAGGTCATGGATGAGCTGCGCCAGATCCTCGATGGAGTAGATATCATGGTGCGGCGGGGGCGAAATCAGGCCCACGCCCGGCACCGAGAAACGCAGCTGTGCGATGTATTCGGAGACCTTGTCGCCAGGCAGCTGGCCGCCTTCGCCGGGCTTGGCGCCCTGCGCCATCTTGATCTGGATCTGGTCAGCGCTGATCAGGTATTCCGCCGACACGCCGAAACGGCCCGATGCCACCTGTTTGATGCGCGAGCGCAGCGAATCGCCCGCCTGCAGCGGGACATCCGCCGCAATGCGTTCCGCGCCCAGTACCGATGCCAGCGTATCGCCTTCGCGGATGCCGCTCTCGCCGGTGCGCAGCTCGTTGCGGTAGCGCAGCGCATCCTCGCCACCTTCACCGGTATTGGATTTGCCGCCGATGCGGTTCATGGCGGCGGCCAGCACGGCATGGGCTTCGGTGGAAATCGAACCCAGCGACATGGCACCGGTTGCAAAGCGTTTGACGATTTCACTGGCCGGCTCGACTTCCGCCAGCGGGATGGCATGCGTCGGATCCACCTTGAACGAGAACAGGCCGCGCAATGTCATCTGGCGCCTGGTCTGGTCGTTGATGATCTGCGCGTATTCCTTGTAGGTACGGTAGTTGTTGGCGCGGGTGGAGTGCTGCAGGCGCGCGATGGCGTCCGGCGTCCACATATGTTCTTCGCCACGGATGCGGAAGGCATATTCGCCGCCGGCGTCCAGATTGTCGGCCAGGACGGGGTCGGCGCTGAAGGCGGCCTGGTGCTGGCGCAGGGCTTCCTCGGCGATTTCAAAGATGCCCATGCCTTCGACGGCGCTGAAGGTGCCGGTGAAGTATTTGTTGGTGACGGTGCTGCTCAGGCCAATGCATTCGAAGATCTGCGCGCCGCAATATGACATGTAGGTCGAGATGCCCATCTTGGACATGGTCTTGCTCAGGCCTTTGCCCACCGCCTTGATGTAGTTGGCGATGGCCTTTTCAGGCTGTTCCGTCGTAGCTGCCAGCGTTTGCAGCGTCAGGAACGGGTGCACGGCTTCGGCGCCATAGCCGCCCAGCAGTGCGAAGTGATGGATTTCACGTGCGCTGCCGGTTTCCACGACCAGCCCGGTGCGCGTGCGCAGGCCGGTGCGGATCAGGTGCTGATGGATGGCGGAGGTGGCCAGCAGCGCCGGGATGGCGACATGCTGGGCATCGACCTTGCGATCGCTCAGGATAAGAATGTTGTAGCCGCTTTGCACCGCATCGACGGCGCGTGCGCACAGCGCGGCCACACGCGCTTCGATGCCCTCGCGGCCCCAGGCGACCGGATAGGTGATGTCGATCTCGAAGCTGCGGAATTTATCGCGCGTCAGGTTGCCGATGTCGCGGATCACACGCATGGCATTGGGATCCAGCACCGGTTGCGAGATTTCCAGGCGCTGCGGCGGGTTGACGTTGTTGATGTCCAGCAGATTGGGCTTGGGGCCGATGAAGGACACCAGCGACATGACCATCTGTTCGCGGATGGGGTCGATGGGCGGGTTGGTGACCTGGGCGAACAGCTGGCGGAAGTAGTTGTAGAACGATTTCGGTCGTTGCGACAGCACGGCCAGCGGCGAATCATTGCCCATGGAACCGATGGCTTCTTCGCCCTTGGCCGCCATGGGGCCGACGATGAACTTGAGGTCTTCCTGGGTCCAGCCGAAGGCCTGCTGGCGATCCAGCAGCGAGGTTTCATCGCTACCGGGCAGCACCTGCGCCGCCTGCGGGCGTGGCAGGGATTCCAGCTTGACGCGCAGGCGTTCGATCCACTGGCGGTAGGGGTGGGAATTGGCGATCTGGGTCTTGATGTCGGCATCATCAATGATGCGGCCGCGTTCCAGGTCGATCAGGAACATCTTGCCCGGCTGCAGGCGCCACTTTTTGATGATACGGTTTTCCGGCACGGACAGCGTACCGGCTTCGGATGCCAGGATGACCAGGTCGTCGTCGGTGATCAGGTAGCGCGCCGGGCGCAGGCCATTGCGATCCAGCATGGCGCCGATCTGGCGGCCATCGGTGAAAACCATGGCGGCCGGGCCGTCCCAGGGTTCCATCAGCGCGGCGTGGTATTCGTAGAAAGCGCGCAGGCTTTCATCCATGTGCGCATGCTGTTCCCAGGCTTCGGGAATCATGATCATCATGGCGTGGGCCAGCGAATAGCCCGACATCACCAGCAGTTCCAGGCAGTTGTCGAAGGTGGCCGTATCGGACTGGCCTTCATAGACAATGGGGTAAAGCTTGCGCAGGTCTTCGCCCAGCACGGCGGATTGCATGGCGCCTTCGCGTGCGCGCAGCCAGTTGAAGTTGCCCTTGACCGTGTTGATTTCGCCGTTGTGGGCGATCATGCGGTAAGGGTGCGCCAGCGGCCAGGCGGGGAAGGTATTGGTCGAGAAACGCTGGTGCACCAGCGCGAGCGCGGAGACGGCACGGGTGTCGGCCAGGTCCAGGTAGTAGGTGCCGACCTGGTCGGCCAGCAGCAGCCCCTTATACACAATGGTGCGTGCCGAAGCGGAGGGGACGAAATATTCCTTGCCATGGGCCAGATGCATGTTCTGGATGGCGTGGCTGGCCGTTTTGCGGATGACGTAGAGCTTGCGTTCCAGCGCATCGGGCACCATGACGTTTTCCCCGCGGCCGACAAACAGCTGGCGGATCACGGGTTCATGGGCGCGTACGGTCGGCGAGGTCAGCAAGTCATGGTCCACGGGGACATCGCGCCAGCCGAGGACAACCTGGCCTTCGGCGCGTACCGAGCGTTCCAGCTCCTGTTCGCAGGCCAGACGCGAGGCGGTTTCCTTGGGCAGGAAAACCATGATCACGCCATATTCGCCAGGCGGCGGCAGAATGATGCCGTGGTGGGCCATGTCTGCCCGGTACAAAGCATCGGGAATCTGGATCAGAATGCCCGCGCCATCGCCCATTTGCTTGTCTGCACCGATGGCACCCCGGTGATCCAGGTTCTCCAGAATCTTCAGGCCTTGCTGAATGACGGCATGGCTCTTCCGGCCCTTGATGTGAGCCACGAAGCCGACGCCACAGGCGTCGTGTTCCATGTCGGGGTGATACAGGCCTTGGGGCGCCGGCAGGCCGATGCGGGTGGCATCGACTACGGACGCCGAGGGGGTACAGAGCTCGCGAGGGCGGTGGGTCATGGCGGCATTCCATTAAAAGGGCCGGGGGGCTTGAAATATTCCCGGTATTTACAAAATACCTCGCTATTTCCATCACATACAACAAAAATAAACGGGGACGGATTTGTATTTAAAACTCGGTTTTCCCAGGGGATAAAAATGGGGACAAAGATATTTTATCTTGGTAGGGCATGAATGCACCATAATGGTGCTTCCAAATAAGAGTGAGTATTGATGCGCCATGAAATGCACCGATTTGATGCATAGATGGATGAGAATGGTGCACCTTGCGCGGGGTTGCCTGTTTACGGGGCGTCGTGGCTTTGCAACGTGCGCTGGCCTGGAGAGTCGTGCAGCGTTTTGCCTGGCGCTGGCCTATCCGCCGCCAGGCCACCACGTCACCACGCCAGTGGGCTCATGTGCGGTGCATCCAGGGAGGGTAGGTGCCGCTGGAGGGTGGAGATTGGCCGGCGAGTGCCATGCCTGGCGGGGCGCAGCGAGATAGCGGGCAGCGGCAAGCCTGCCGCCTCCAGCGGACAAGCGTGCCAGGTATGGCGCTTGCGTGTGGTGTCAGGCGGCGGGCGTCTTGCGCGGCCGGCCGCGCTTGCCGGGTTGCACCCGGCGGCTGGCCGTGCCCGCCAGCCGTTCCAGGAAGCTGGCATCGCCCAGCGCCCATTGGCCTTGCAATGCGGCGGCAATGCGCTGTTCCTGTTCGCGGCTCAGGCCATCATGCAGTAACTGGCGATAGGCCGCCTGGCGATCAAACGGCGTATTGCCGCAGCGCCAGTAATCGGGATGATTGTGCAGCCAGGCAGGCACCGGAATCAGGTAACCGGTATGGGCGCGTGCCGAAGACCAGGGCCAGGCTTCCGCGTCCGGAGCGAGGCGGGCGGCAACCGGCCGGCTTTCCAGCCAGGCGAGGACGGGCAACACCCATTGGCCGGGCTGAACCAGCGCGCAGCGATAGCGTCCATTGAACACGGCGCCTGCCAGCTGGCGGCTGGCCAGCTTGCGGCCCAGCGCCTGCATCATGCGAGCCAGGCTGTCTGCCTTGGCCGGGGTGCTCAGGCAAATCAGCCTATCCGGCAGCAGGCACCAGCCATGCAGCGTCACACCATGCTGCTGCGAGGTTTCCGCCAGCCACTGCTGCATGGCATCGAACATGTCGGCATCCAGGTGCCCACCGTTTTCCTGTAGCGGATTGGCCAGCTCGGCCTGGGCCAGCTGGGGGGTATCGGGTGCATACAGGCGGGGAAGTCGGGCCATGGAGGCGAACGCGAAAACTCTTGTAGGGTTGGCGGGACTGTAATGGAAATTACAGGGCGCGCACGTATGATAAACCAAGGCGGCAGGAACTTTTTCATCCGCTTGGTTTCTAACTGGCACTCACTAATGGAGAGTGCTAACATCAATACGCATATTCTGAATCATGCTGTCGCAATCTGTGGCAAGACCATGCCGCCGGCGTCGGTAGCCAGCAGCACAGTAGGAGCGACCCAAATGAACACGAGTCTGACCCAATTTTCTGCATCCGCTGCGGCCTCGACTTCGCAGGCCCTGGCCCTGGCTGTCGCCAATCCTGGCGCCCTGGGGACGCTGGATGCCTACATCGGCGCGGTCAACCGTCTGCCGGTGCTGTCACCTGAACAAGAAACCGATCTGGCACGCCGCCTGCGTGACCAGGGCGATCTGGATGCCGCACGTGATCTGGTGCTGTCGCACCTGCGTCTGGTCGTGTCCGTGTCGCGTCAATATATGGGCTATGGCCTGCCCCAGGCAGATTTGATTCAGGAAGGCAATGTCGGCCTGATGAAAGCCGTCAAGCGTTTTGACCCGGAGCGTGGTGTGCGCCTGGTGTCGTTTGCCGTGCACTGGATCAAGGCGGAAATCCACGAATTCATTATCCGCAACTGGCGGCTGGTGAAGGTCGCCACGACCAAGGCACAGCGCAAGCTGTTCTTCAACCTGCGCAGCATGCGCCCGGATGGCCAGACCCTGTCGCCCGAGCAGGTGTCGGAAATTGCCAGCACGCTGAATGTGCGCGAGCAGGACGTCAGCGAAATGGAAGTGCGTCTGGCAGGCCGTGATGTGGCGCTGGAAGCCCAGGACGATGACGAAGACACGTTCGCGCCGATTGCCTACCTGTCGGATGACGGCGAAGCCGAGCCTGGTCAGGTGCTGGAGCGTCGTGCCCATGAAATGCTGCAGGGCGAAGGCCTGCGTCAAGCCTTGGACGGGTTGGATGAGCGCTCGCGCCGAATTGTGGAAGCACGCTGGTTGCAGGACGATGGCGGCGCCACGCTGCATGAGCTGGCGCAGGAGTTCGGCGTCTCGGCCGAACGTATCCGGCAAATTGAAGTGGCGGCAATGAAGAAGCTGCGCAAGGCGCTGTCTGCATAAGTGGGCAGTGCGCCGCTGCTCATGAAGCAGCGAGACCAGAATACGCAAAAACGCCGGCAAATGCCGGCGTTTTTTCTGGCGTTTCTTATTGGGGCCGCGCGGTCGTGCCAGCCGTTGCCGGCGTTGGCGTGCTGCGGGCGGGTATCAGGCTTCCCGGGCCAATTGAAGCATATCGTCCACCAGCACAATGGCGGCTTCCTGCGTGAACATGCCGTCTTCCAGCATGTCCATGATTTCCAGTGGCGGCAGGGCGCGGATTTCCATGACTTCGCCGTCCTGATTGCAAGGCTGGACATCTTCCGGCAGGACGCAGCGGCTGATCAGAATATCTTCAACCTGGAAACCTTCAGGCAGATGATGATGAATCTGTATGACGGTGCGCAGCGGGCTGCGTGCTGCCAGGTCTTCCGGCTTCAGCCCGGCTTCCTCTGCGCTTTCGCGCAAGAGTGCCAGATCCAGGCTTTCCCCGCTGCTGGCCAGGCCTCCCACCAGCGTATCCCACATGCCGGGGTCGGTGTTCTTGGTCAGGGAACGGCGCGCCAGCCATAGGCGGCCATCTGGCGTCCAGCCATTGAGATGTACCGCCAGGGTGCGTAGCCCCAGGGGGCGGGTGGCAGTGCGTTCGATGCGGCCCAGCGGGGGGCTGTCGGGCACCATGCTATAGATATCGAGTGCCTCGTTGCGCCAGCCGTGCAGGCAGCCGGCATCGCGCAGGGTCAGGGCGACGGCATCACAGACGTCTGCCAGGGCGGTGCTGTGGGGGGCCAGATCCTGGCCAATATGCCATGTGTCTCCCATGGCGTTCGCCAGTCCTTTGGGCTGCAGGGCTGCCATTGCCGCGGGCACGATCCAGCCGCAGCGCTGGCCGGCGATATGGAGCGGCTTGGCGCCTGCGGGCGGCGGTTGCGTAATGCCCGCGTGCAGGCGTTGCGCATAGGATTGAAGGCGGGCGAGGGAAGGGAGGGCGGTAGGCATGCTGCGATTGTAATGCGGCAGTCGCGGCGGAGGCACCCGTACCGGGGAGGAACGGCGCGGAATGGTGTCCGGAGGTATCAGGCAGGGGGGGGCGAGATGGCCGACGGAACCTGGGCGACACATTATGCTGACACAGGATGCCAAGTTCAGGAAGAGGGACTTTTCCGCTTGCAACAGGGTGCGACAAGACGCAATATGAGTCAGTACTTAATGTTGTGACAAAAGCGAACTGTTAATATCCCGCCCATAGTAAAACCTTGATGGGGAGCCATGCTATGACTGCTGCAACACCGTCCTCTTTTTTCCCGGGAATGGGTGATTTACCTGCAGATAATCCTATGTTATCGGGCATGGCACTGATGCGCCAGGTATGGGGTGGGTTGTCTGGCGCAGGCCAGTTGGCCCAGGGTTTGCCGCTTTCTCCTACGCTGGATGCGCAGGAACTGGCCCGCCGTATTGAGGAATTGCGTACGGTGGAAAATTGGCTCAACCTGAATTTATCGCTGCTGCGCAGCACGATTCAGGGGATGGAGGTGCAGCGGGCCACCATCAGCACGCTGCAAAGCTTCCTGGGCGGGGCCGCGCCGGCTGCTGAGACGGCTCGACCGGCTGCGCCGGAGACTGCGCCTCAGCCGGAGGCTCGGGCGGACGCAACGGAAAACGCCGCTGAAGCTGGCGAGGATCCGGCGGCACAGGCTGCGCAAGCCTGGTGGTCGCTGCTGCAGCAGCAGTTCCAGGGGTTTGCCGCTGCCGCGTCGGCAGCTGCCGCACCGGTGCAGGCAGCCGCCGAGACGGTGAAAGCGGCTGCACAGGCTGCGCCACCTGCGGCCGCACCGAAGAAACCGGCTGCCAAGCCTGCCGCTAAGCGTACGGCAGCAGCCAAGTCGGCGACTGCGCCAGCCAAGCGCGCCCGTACGTCTTCCTGATCTGCCTATTCCGCATCTGGGGTCGTGCCGGCCAGATCGGCACGGGCCCGGATGTTCCTTTTTATTTCTCGTACTCCCGTACTCCATTTCCATGCTGAATATCGTCATTCTCGCTGCCGGTCTGGGCAAGCGTATGCAGTCGAATCTTCCCAAGGTGCTTCATACCCTGGCTGGCAAGCCCATGCTGGAACATGTGCTGCAAAGCGCGTCGGCGCTGTCGCCGGATCGCGTCGTGGTGGTGGTCGGCCATGGGGCGGATCAGGTCAAGGCTGCCTTTGAGCAGCATCCGGATCTGCGTTTTGCCCTGCAGCAACCGCAGCACGGGACTGGCCATGCGGTGCAGCAAGCGGTTCCCGAATTGCTGGATGGTGCGGCGGATGACACGACCTTGGTGTTGTATGGCGATGTGCCGCTGGTGCAGCCTGAAACGCTGCAACGCTTGTTGCAGGCGCGTGGTACCGGGGTGGCGGTGCTGACGGAATTCCTGGAGGATCCCACGGGTTATGGACGCATCGTGCGCGATGCGGATGGCAAGGTGCAACGCATTGTCGAACACAAGGATGCGTCCGAGGCAGAGCGCGCCATCCGTGAAGTGAACACCGGCATTCTGGCGGCACCGACGGCGCAGCTCAAGGATTGGCTGGGCCGCTTGCGCAACGATAATGCCCAGGGCGAATTCTATCTGACCGATATCATCGGTTTTGCCGTGGCTGATGGCGTGCCGGTGAATGCTGCCCATCCGGCAGCAGGCTGGGAAACGCTGGGCGTGAACAGCCGTGTGCAGCAGGCGCAGCTGGAGCGTGTGTGGCAGGGCGAGCAGGCTCGTCGCCTGCTGGAAGCTGGCGTGACGCTGGCGGATCCTGCCCGGCTGGATGTGCGGGGCAGCCTGGTCTGCGGCCGTGACGTGTTCATTGATGTCGGTTGCGTCTTCGAAGGCGAAGTCGTGCTGGCCGATGGTGTGCGCGTCGGCCCGCATTGCGTGCTGCGCAATGTGTCCGTTGGTGCGGGTGCGCATGTGGATGCCTATACCTATATCGAAGGCGCTCAGGTTGGCGCGAATGCCCTGGTCGGCCCGTATGCACGCCTGCGTCCCGGTACGCAGCTGGCAGAGGGCAGCAAGGTTGGCAATTTCGTCGAGATCAAGAAGAGCGTCGTGGGTCCGCGCAGCAAGGTCAATCACCTTTCCTATATCGGTGATGCGGAGATCGGGGCGGGCGTTAACGTGGGTGCCGGCACCATTACCTGCAACTACGATGGCGTGAACAAGTACAAGACCATCATTGAAGATGGTGCATTCATCGGTTCCGATACGCAGTTGGTGGCGCCTGTGCGGGTGGGGCGTGGTGCGATGATCGGTGCAGGCACGACCCTGACGCGCGATGCCGAACCGGATAGCCTGACTTTGTCGCGTACGCCGCAGAAAACGGTGTCGGGCTGGCAGCGACCGACGAAGAAAAATACATAAAGTGTGCGCCGGCTGACAGGCTGTCAGCCGATAAGCGAGGGTAGTAGAGTGAGTTTTTCCCCAGCAGTTCCCGTCCTGATGTACCACCACGTTTCACCGGTGGCCGAGGGGTTATCGACAAGTCCTCGCTTGTTTGCCAGCCAGATGCATTGGTTGCATAAGCATGGCTGGCAAACGCTGACGGCAGAACAATTGCGCGCCTTCCTGGTGGAAGGCCGTCCGGTGCCCAGGCGGTCTGTGGTGCTCACCTTCGATGATGGGTATCTCGACAATTGGCAGTATGCCCATCCTGTGCTGCAAGCCTATGGTTTCACGGCCATCATGTTTGTCGTGACTGACTGGATCGGCACCGGTGCCATTCGTCCGTGTGCAGATATCGAAGCAATTCGCCGGGACCGTCTGGCGGATTTCGAATGCTGGTCGCATGCGGAGTGCAAGCGTCTGATTGCGGCGGGTGAGACGGATCGCGTCATTGTGCGGCAGAGTGAAGTGGATGCCATGCGCAGCGCCGGTACTTTCGAATTCCATGCACACACGCATACCCATACCCGCTGGGACAAGGTTGCTGCCAGTGCAGCAGAAAAGCGCGACGGGCTGGCACAGGATCTGCGGGCGCAGCGGGCTTATTTCGAGACGCACATGGGGGGCGCGACCGAGCATTTATGCTGGCCGCAGGGCTACTTTGACGAGGATTACCTCGAGGTGGCGCGCGAGGCTGGGTTTTCGGTGTTCTATACCACCAAGAGCCATGGCTACAACACCTTGGGCAGCGGAACGGATTCGATCTGGCGTGTCTCGGTGCGCAACCGGGGTGGACGTTTGTTCGGCCTGAGGCTGCGGCTGGCCATGCCAGATCTGCTGGGGCGGCTGTACAACCGCTGGAAGGGGTGATGCCGGGCGGCGCAGTGCTTGGGCAGCCCGGACGCCTGGAGTGATGGCGGCTGCCGGTACTGCCGTGGGCAATGGCTGGCGTCAGCATTGACGCAGGGCCGGGCAGTAGGCCGGCGGCTACCCCTGCCGTGAGGCGGGGTCTGCTGCCGCCTGTTGCAGCATCAGCAGCTTGGAATAGCGGAAGAAGCTGCCGGTGCCGCCGGCGACGGCAATGATCAAGCCCGCCCGGCCATCCAGGAAACCGCGCCGGATGATGTACGAACGAATGAAGGTCCAGATGCCGTGTCCCAGCGCACCCAGGGTTGTCGTGCGCTTGCCACGCGCATACATCATGGCGGCGGCATCGCTGGAATAACGGTTCACCTTGTTGAGCAGGGCTTCCAGGCTGTCATAGGGGTAGTGGATGAGATGGTGGCGCAGCACGCCGCTTGCGCTGGTATTGCATACCAGCTTTTCATGCACCTTGGCGTCCGTGAAGCGTGCGCTGCCCCGCCGGAACAGGCGCAGCACATGGTCGGGCCACCAGCCGCTGTGCCGGATTGCCTGGCCGCAGAAATAGGACAGGCGGGCGACCCGATAAGCGTCCTGCGCCGGCTGGGAGTGGATCAATGCCTGGATTTCCTGCGCCGTCTCGGGGGTAACGCGTTCGTCTGCGTCGATGGAAAAGACCCAGTCGCCGGTGGCGAGGTCCAGCGCGCGGTTTTTCTGCGGGCCGAAACCGGGCCAATCGCGGGTTTCATGCACTTGTGCGCCGTGGCGGGCCGCGATTTCCCGGGTGTCGTCCGTACTGCCTGAATCGACCACGATGATTTCATCGGCAAAGCTGACGGACTCCAGGCAGGCACCGATATGCTTGCTTTCGTTCTTGGTGATCAGAATGACAGAAAGCCGGACACGGGGGGCGGAAGCGGAAGTGGGCATCATGAGCGGCGACGATCCAGAAGGGACTGATAGAGATCCAGGTAGTTTTGCGCCATCGTCGCCACGCTGTGTTCAGTCGTGACGTAGTCATAGGCGCGCCGGCACATTTCGGTTCGCTCGGCGGGATGATCCAGGACGAAGTCCATGGCATCGGCCAGCGCCTGCGCGTCACCTGCCGGGCAGAGCATGCCCCGGCCATCGGCCAGCCCTTCCGCCTGCCCGCCGGCATCGGTGGAGACGACCGGGACATGGCGCAGGAAGGCATCCAGCACGGCAGTGCTCAGGCCTTCCTGTACCGAGGTCAGAATAAAGAGATCCAGTGCCGGATAGATGTCTTCTACATTTTTCAGAAAGCCGATATGGCGGTAGTGCTCGCCCAGGCCCAGGGTTTCGACCAACTGTTGCACGGCTGCCTGCAGCGGGCCACCGGTGCCCATGTGCAGGAACAGGAAATCCTGGCGCTTGGCCTTGAGTGCTGCCAGGGCGCGGATCAGGGTTTCCGGGTCTTTTTCCCAGGTGAGCGAGGCGGCCGTACCAATCAGGTGCCTGCCGGGGGCGGCATACTCTTCCTGGAAACCGGCCAGGCGGGCGGCAATGGCGGGGTCATCGGCAGGCGGAGGCACGACGGCGCTGTGGATGACGACGGGGTGCGCGCCCAGACGCTGTGGCTCCAGCGCCGCACTGGCGCTGACGGTCGCGATGGCGTCGGCATGCAGCCATTTGAAACGTGTCATGGTCTCGCGCCGCTCGACCGGCATGGTCGTCCTGCGGGAAAAGACCAGCGGACGCCGGTAGATCCATTTTGTCAGGACGGCCCAGGTCAAGGAGCCTGCCGTCTGGCAATGAATGATGTCGTAGCGTTTGCCGCATCGGGCCAGGAACGGGCCGATGGCACTGCTGCGGTGTACGCCATGGCAGGTGAAGCCCGCATTGCTGGCTTGCTGGAACAGCGGCGAACCGGCGCGGGCCAGCAGTTCCGCCTCATGGCCTGCGGCCCGGAATGCCTGCATGCTCAGCAGCGTCTGGCGTTCGCCGCCGCGCCAGCTTTTCTCGGTGTTGATCTGCAGAATGCGCATGTCGTTGAGGACGCGGATGTAAACCGCTGATTATATTGATTCAGGCTGCCGATGCCTGGCTTAGGAACCGGCATGAGGTGTTGCGCAAACCCTGCTTAAGAAAGTTCTTTTGTTTTTAGTCATCGTATCCGTAGGCTCGGGATATGATAACGCCCGCCGGCAGTGGGGACGGAAATAACATCGGGCCGTCCGCGGGCAACTTGGCGCAGATGTCAGGGCCCGGCCACTTGCCGCTTGAAAACAATGACCCGAGCCAGCGGATGGACTGGCTTCTGATGCTGCGTGTGCAGTCACCAAGTAGGGCCGTGAAAAAATACCGAATTCTTCATACTGATTCTGCCCGGCATATGGGCGGACAGGAAATCTATACGTACCGCCATATGTTGGCGATGCGCGAGCGTGGGCATGAGATGTCCCTGCTTTGCCAGTCGGGCACGCCTCTGGAACAACGTGTGAGGGCGGCGGGCTTTACCGTGCATACGCTGAAAATGGGTGGCATGGCGCGCTGGGTGCGCGGGGTGTTTGCCGTGAATCGGCTGGTGCGCGCCGAACGCTACGATATCGTGCATACGACCAGCCGCCGTGATACCTTGATTGCGGCGGCTGGCGCACGCCTGGCCGGCGTTCCGCTGGTGGTGAGGACGCGCCACCTGATGAATCCCATCAATTCCCTGTTGAGCTACACCTGGCTGCCGCACCGCCTGCTGACGGTCAGCGAGTTTGTGCGCGATTACATGGTGAGCCGGGGCATTCCCCGCCACCATATCGGTATCGCCTCGCCGACCGTCACTTTTCCGGAGGAGCGCTGGGGCAGCGGGGAAGATGTGGCAGTCCATCGTGAACGGACACGCCGCAGCGCACGCCTGGCGCTGGGTATGACGGAAGCCGATATCGTGGTGGGCTGTGTGGCGATTCTGCGGCCAGCCAAAGGGCATCGAGATCTGCTGGCGGCCATGGGGCCGCTGTTCAGGCGCCATGCCGGCCTGAAGCTCGTGATTGCGGGCGACGGCGAAGTGGTGGAGCGGGCGTTGCGGGCACAGGCGGCGGAGATGGGAGTGGCCGACCGTGTGATGTTTCTCGGTTATCGTGCCGATGTGGCCGATCTGATGTTCGGCTTCGATATCTTTGCCTTGGCGACACATATGGAAGCCAGCGGCACGGCTGTGCTGGAGGCGGCTGCCGCCGGATTGCCCATCGTGGCTACGGACGTCGGCGGCGTTCCGGAAATGGCGGTGCGCGATGGCAATGCGTTGCTGTGCCCCTTGGGCGATACCGCGGCATTGACGGCGGCGCTGGAAGCACTGGTGGCGGATGGCGAGCGGCGCCGGGCCATGGGTCTTGCCGGTTGGGACTGGATACGCGGCGAAGCGCGCTTCACCTTGCCTGGGCAGGCGGAATTGATAGAACGGTATTACGCGAAATGGTTGAGCGAGCGGGGATATGACATCTGCTAAGTTTGTGCCGGTGCTGATGCACCATCATGTATCGCCGTCGCCCGGCATGATTACTGTCGCGCCGGACATATTCGAGGATCAGCTGGCCTGGCTGGCGCGTGACGGCTGGACGTCGTTGAGCGCGGCGCAGTTCAGTGGTTTTCTGGCGGGGCAGGCGGTGCCGGAAAAGTCGGTGTTGATTACCTTTGATGACGGCTACCTGGATAACTGGGTGTATGCGCATCCTTTACTGCAGCGCTACGGGATGCGGGCCGTGCTGTTTCAGGTGACAGGCTGGACGCATGACGGGCCGGTGCGTCCTTGCCTGGGCAGCGGGGGCAGCTTGCCTGAGACGCCGGAACACCGGGCCTGCGAAGCCATGATCGAAGCCGGGCAGAGTGATGCAGTCATTGCGCGCTGGAGTGAACTGCAGGCCATGGTGGCAGCCGGAACCTTTGAAATCCACAGCCATACGCATACCCATACCCGCTGGGACAAGCGGGGGTTGGCACCTGATGAACGGCGTGCGCGTTTGCGCGAGGATTTGCTGCTGTCGCGTGCCGATATGGACCGCCATCTCGGGGGGGCGACCTCCCATCTGTGCTGGCCACAAGGGTATTTCGACCCGGACTATGTTGAAGTGGCGCGCGAATGCGGCTTTGATCATCTTTACACCACGCATGCCTTTGGCCGTAATCTGCCGCATGGTGACCCGCTGCATATCTATCGCTTCGCCATCAGCAACCGGCCTGCGAACTGGCTGCGCCAGCGCTTCCGCTATCATAGCCATCCGCTGATTTCTCCACTGTTCAACCGTTTCAAGGCCTGGAAAAAAGGCTTGCCGCCAGGCGCGTGATGGCGGAGCATATTGGTTTGTGAGCAGCGATCTCGTCCTCAAAGGTCTGTTTGATTATGCCTAACCGGGCTTCTTTCGCTTTTCTGTTTTCCTCCATCGTGGTGTTCCTGACCGGAGCCATTGCTCTGGTGGTGCCGTCGGGTTATTCCGTTGCGCTGTTCTTGAGTCTGGCCGGCCTGGTGGCATTGTTTGTGCCAGGATTCATGCCCAAACTGGAGCGGCGTGACGTCTGGCTGATTGCCGTATTCCTGTTTTATTTCGCGGTATGGGCGCTGGAAATATGGCGTGACGGCCAGCCAGGCTCCAGCCTGGATAAGCCCTTGCGTATCTTGCTGGCGATTCCTGCCTTGCTGTGGTTGCTGCGCTATCCGCCCAATGGCAAGGCGCTCTGGGCTGGCGTGGCGATCGGGGCGATTGTCGTGGGGCTCTGGGCAGGGTGGCAGAAACTGGTTCTGGGCCTGGAACGGGCCGAAGGTTTTACCAGCACGATCCAATTCGGCAATATTTCGATGCTGCTGGGCATGCTGTCCCTGACAGGCCTGGCGGGGTGGAGCCAATTGCAGCAGCGGCGCTGGCGTTGGGGGATATTGCTGGCGCTGGGCATGCTGGGCGGGTTTATGGGGTCCATCTTTTCCGGTTCGCGCGGCGGCTGGATAGGCGTGCCTTTCATCTTCCTGGTGTTGGTGCGCGCCTATGGCAAGGGTCTGCGGCCCAGTCAGCTGTGGGGCTTGCTGGGCGGCCTGGTGGTGCTGGGTGCCTGCCTGTATGCCGTGCCTGCCACGGGCGTCAAGGAACGGGTCGATTCGGCCTTCTCGGATCTGGAACTCTATTTCCAGGAAGATAATCCCGCGTCGTCGCTGGGCGGGCGCTTCGAGATGTGGAAAGCGGGCAGCTATGCCATACAGGAACAACCGTTGCTGGGCATGGGAAGCAAAGGCTATATCGCGTACCGCGATCAGCTGATCGCAGAAGGCAAGGTAGATCCTGTCATTGGCGAATTCACCCATTTGCACAACGAATACATAGATGTTTCCGTCAAGCGTGGCGTGCTGGGCTTGCTGTCGCTGCTGTTGCTGTACCTGGTGCCCTTGCGCATGTTCATGCGCATGCTGGGCGAAGGTCAGATCAGGCGACAGCCTTATGCGGCGGCAGGCGCCGTGCTGTGCGTGTCATATATGGATTTCGGCCTGTCGCAGGCGTTCCTCAGCCACAACAGCGGTGTCATGGTGCTGTTCTTCATGATGGTCATCATCTGGTCGCTGATCCGCGCGGCGGAAAGGGAGCCGGCCCTTACAGTGTGAGGCCAGGCTCGAATTTCGTGCGGTGCGTGCAGAAGAAGGTCCGGACATTGCGGATATTCTGCTGTTGTGAAAACAACCGGTGCGCCAGCGCATGATAGGCAGGCATATCGCTGAGCAGCAGTTGCAGAATGAAGTCCGGCCCTGGTGCGACTCGGTAACATTGTTGTACAGCAGGCTCGTGCAGAACCAGCGCTTCGAAGTCGGCCATGGCTTCGCTGGTCTGAATATCCAGTGAGATTTCCACGATGGCGATCAGGTTGCGGCCCAGTCTGGCGGGGTCCAGCAGCGCGACCTGGCGTACGATGATTCCTTCGTCCTGAAGCCGGCGTACCCGGCGCAGGCAGGTCGCTGGCGAGGCATGGACACGGGCGGCCAGTTCCTGGTTGGTCTGGCTGCTGTCCTGCTGCAAGGCGTTGAGGATACGGTAATCCAGTTCATCCAGGCGATTTGCGCTGCTTTCGTCCACGGTGTTTTCCATAAATTTCCTTTTCCATCATTTTATGATGAAAAATTTCACACCCTATGGTGTGAGAAATTTTCTTTCAAAATTAACGGAAATTAGGGATCAAATTTCTTCTGGTTTGACGCAGAATGCTGATAGCAAAGATTGGGCAGAGCAGCACGTCATGGTGACGCAGCGCAAACTGCTCAGCGGAGGAAGTTTCCTATGTGCGGTATTGTTGGCGCCGTTGCGCAACGTGACATCACCCCTGTGTTGATCGAAGGTCTGCGACGGCTGGAATATCGTGGTTATGATTCTTGCGGCATTGCCGTGCACCTGGATGGCCGCCTGCAGCGTTCGCGCACGACCAAGCGCGTATCGGAGCTGGCTGATCAGGTGCGCCAGGATCACCTGCATGGCTTCACCGGTATTGCGCACACGCGCTGGGCCACCCATGGCGCCCCGCTGACGCAGAACGCTCACCCCCATTTTTCCGCCAAGGGTCAGGAAGAGCCGCGTATTGCCTTGGTGCATAACGGCATCATCGAAAACCATGATCAGCTGCGCGCAGAACTGAGCGCAGTGGGTTATGTATTTGAAAGCCAGACGGATACGGAAGTGATTGCCCATCTGGTCAATCATCTGTACCAGGGCGACCTGTTCGAAGCCGTGCAGCAGGCGGTGCGCCGCCTGGAAGGCGCCTATGCCATCGCCGTCTTTTCCCGTGACGAGCCGCATCGCGTCGTCGGCGCCCGCCAGGGTTCGCCGCTGGTCGTCGGGCTGGGCGATGGCGAGAACTTCCTGGCATCGGACGCCTTGGCGCTGGCCGGCACGACCAATCGCATCATCTATCTGGAAGATGGCGATGTGGTTGACCTGCAACTGCAAGGCGTGTGGATTGTTGATGCCGCCGGCAAGCGTGTCGATCGTGAGGCGCAGATTGTCCATGTGCATACCGGCGAGGCCGAACTGGGCCCGTATCGCCATTTCATGCAGAAGGAAATCTTCGAACAGTCGCGTGCCGTCAGCGATACCCTGCAGGATATCGAGAGCATCACGCCGGAACAGTTCGGTGATGGCGCCTACCAGATTTTCAAGGAAATCGACTCAGTCCTGATTCTGGCCTGCGGCACCAGTTCCTATGCCGGCCTGACGGCCAAGTACTGGATCGAAGCCATGGCGGGTATTCCCGTCAGTGTCGAGATCGCCAGCGAGTACCGTTACCGCGAAAGCGTGCCCAACCCGCGTACCCTGGTGGTGACGGTGTCGCAATCCGGCGAAACGGCCGATACGCTGGCTGCGCTCAAGCATGCCCGTTCGCTGGGCATGAAGCACACGCTGACGATCTGCAACGTGTCCACCAGTGCCATGGTGCGCGAGTGCGCGCTGTCGTTCATTACGCGTGCCGGCGTGGAAATCGGCGTGGCTTCCACCAAGGCCTTCACGACCCAGCTGACGGCGCTCTTCCTGCTGACCCTGGCGCTGGCACAGGTGCGTGGCCGCCTGTCTGCAGAGCAGGAAGCCGACTATATCCGCCAGTTGCGCCACCTGCCTGCCGCCATTGGCGCCGTGCTGGCGTTGGAGCCGCAGATCATTGCCTGGTCGGAGCAATTCGCCAGCAAGGAAAATGCCCTGTTCCTGGGCCGGGGTTCGCACTACCCGATCGCGCTGGAAGGCGCGCTGAAGCTCAAGGAAATCAGCTATATCCATGCGGAAGCCTACCCCGCGGGCGAGCTCAAGCACGGCCCGCTGGCGCTGGTGACGGATGCCATGCCGGTGGTGGTGGTGGCGCCCAACGATGAGCTGCTGGAAAAGCTGAAGTCCAACATGCAGGAAGTGCGTGCACGCGGCGGTGAGCTGTATGTGTTTGCCGATGCCGATACCAACATCAGCAGCACCGAAGGTGTGCACGTGATCCGCATGCCGGAGCACTATGGCCGCCTGTCGCCCATCCTCCACACCATCCCCTTGCAGTTGCTGGCCTACCATGTCGCGTGCTCGCGTGGCACGGACGTGGACAAGCCGCGCAACCTGGCCAAGAGCGTGACGGTGGAATAAGACCGCACTGCTTGTGCTGCCGGTGTCCATGGACACCGGCAATGACGCCGTTCCTGTGATCAGGAACGGCGTTTTTTATGGCTGTCCGGAACGCTGCGGATCGCCATGACGCTAGGGATTTTCTCTGGCCGGATGGCTGGAATTTCTAGTTCGATATCAATTCAATTGATATTAGATGTCCTTTTAAAGCAATTGATGAATATCTTGGCGGAAGACACCATGTCAACACCATTCATCATAAAAAGGATATGTCATGACAAGTTCCACGGTTGCTGCGCTGCAAATAGGATCGCATCCGGATGGAAAGGCAAAAACTCTGGCTCGGATTCTGGCCTACGAGCATGAAATCAAGCAGGCGGGTGCCGATCTGGTGGTGATGCCGGAAGCCTTGCTGGGCGGCTATCCCAAAGGCGAAACCTTCAGCACCTATGTCGGCTACCGGCTTCCGGAAGGCCGTGCCGCTTTCGAGCGCTATGCCGCAAATGCCATTGATGTGCCGGGGCCGGAAACTGCGGAACTGGAAGGGCTGGCCGCCCGCACCGGGGCGTATCTGGTGGTGGGCGTGATTGAGCGCGACGGTAGCACGTTGCATTGTTCCGCCTTGTTCATTTCACCTGAGACCGGCTTGTGCGCCAAGCATCGCAAGTTGATGCCGACTGGCAGCGAACGCTTGATCTGGGGCCAGGGCGACGGTTCTACCTTGCCGGTGGTGGAGACGCCCGCAGGGAAGATCGGTGCGGCGATCTGCTGGGAAAACCATATGCCGTTGCTGCGCACGGCCATGTATGCCAAGGGGGTTGATGTCTGGTGCGCTCCGACGGTGGATGAACGCGATAACTGGCTGATTTCCATGCGCCACATCGCCCATGAGGGCCGTTGTTTCCTGGTGAGCGCCTGCCAGTACCAGCCGTCGCCGCGCGAAGCGGGTACCAGCGTGCCGCATTGGGATGAAGACCGGCCGCTGATGCAGGGTGGCAGCGTGATTCTCAGTCCCATGGGCGAAGTGATCGTCGGCCCCCTGAAAAACCAGGAAGGCCTGCTGGTGGCACAGATCGACTCGGCAGACCTGATCAAGGCCCGTTATGACTTTGATGTGGTTGGCCACTACTCCCGCCCCGACGTGTTCACCCTGATGGTGGACGAGCGGCCCAAGGCGTCGGTGGTCTTCAAAAAATAAAAACTATCTTCCCAGGAGACAAGCATGCAAGAAAACAATAATGGGGTGTATCGGAAGATTGCCTGGAAGGTACTGCCGCTGCTGTTCATCAGCTATATCGTGGCGTATCTGGATCGGGTCAACATTGGTTTTGCCGCCTTGCGGATGCAGCAGGATCTGAATTTCAGTGATGCGGTATATGGCTTGGGAGCCGGTGTCTTCTTCATCGGCTATGTGCTGTTCGAAGTGCCGAGCAATATGTTCCTGACGAAGATCGGGGCGCGCAAAACCATCATGCGCATCATGATCGCCTGGGGGATTGTGTCTTCCTGCATGATGTTCGTGCAGACCCCCTTGCAGTTCTATGTCGTGCGTTTCTTGCTCGGGGCATTCGAGGCAGGTTTCTTCCCCGGCATTATTTTGTACCTGACGTATTGGTTCCCGGTGCGCTTGCGTGGCGGCATCATTGCCGTATTCATGTCAGCGATTGCCATTGCCGGCATTATCGGCGGCCCGGTCTCCGGCTGGTTGATCAAGTACATGGATGGGGTGCATGGCCTGCATGGCTGGCAGTGGATGTTTTTGCTGGAAGGCGCGCCTGCGGTGGTGCTGGGCGTGATTGCCGCTTTTGTTTTGACGGATAGGCCTCAAGAAGCGAAATGGCTGACGCAACAGGAACGCGAGCAGATCGAGCGGGAGGTGGGCACGCCGATGCCGGATGGCAAGCATCACCTGGGGCAGGTGGCACGTGACCCCAGGGTCTATGCCTTGGCCTTTGTGTACTTCTCGGTCATGAGCGGTCTCTATATCCTCGGTTTCTGGCTGCCCGGCATGATCAAAGGATACGGAGTGAATGATCCGTTCCAGATCGGCATGCTGACCTCATTGCCTTTCATCGCCAGTGCGCTGGGCATGATCATGATTGGCCGGCGTTCCGATGTGACGGGGGAGCGCCGCTGGTATCTCTTCTCGTGCCTCTGCGCGGCGGCACTGGGGCTGGTGGCTTGCACGCTGGTGCAGGGCAATCTGATCCTAGGCCTGCTTTGCCTGAGTGTGGTTGCGGTGGGCCTGTATGCCGCCATGCCCTTGTTCTGGACGATTCCGACGCGCTATCTGTCCGGCAATGCAGCCGCTGGCGGTATTGCGCTGATCAACTCGCTGGCCCTGTTCGGCGGATTTGTCAGCCCGACTGTCCTGGGCATGATCAAGAACAGTACCGGTAGCATCAATGCCGGACTCTATCTGTTCGCTGGCGTGTTGGTTCTGGGAGCCTGCGTCCTGATCCTGGCAATGCCGCAGCGCCTACTCTCTGACAGTGTCGTACGTGATGCAAGCGCCGGGACGGCCGTCTGATCCTTTTCTTCGCCTGAGGGCAGAGGCGCGCCGCCATGGTGCGCCTCACCACGATGGCCATGTTTTGCGCCGAGCGCGGCGCATCAAATTTCGAGGGTAGCAATCATGCAAATCCAGTCATGGATAGGAAGCAAGGGGAGAACACCGCGATGAGCACTCCCGGCTTGTTGGGCGTTCTGGGCGGCATGGGGCCGCTGGCGACGATAGACTTTATGCACAAGGTGCTGGATGCCACCGAGGCACAGCGGGATCAGGATCATATTCCCGTAGTGACGGCCTGCATCCCGCAGATTCCGGATCGTACGGCGGCATTCCGCGGCGAGGGCGATTCCCCGCTGGCTGCCATGATAGAAAGCGGCAGGCGCCTGGTGGAGGCGGGCGCCTGCCTGATCGTGGTGCCTTGCAATACGGCCCATCTGTGGTTCGAACCCTTGCAGGCAGCGTTGGGGGTTCCCATGCTGCATCTTGTGGATGCTGCCCTGGATGATGCCGCCGCACTGGCGGGCAACGATGGGCGGATCGGCTTGCTTGCGACGGATGGCACGATCGCGTCCGGTCTTTATGTGAACCGGCGGCCGGCCAGCGGCCAGCCGATGCAATGGCTGTTGCCGACTGCGCGAGAAATGGTGGAGTGGGTCATGCCGGGGATTGCGGCCGTCAAGGCCGGGGAGATCGCGCAAGGGGCGGAGTTCTTGAGCCAGGCGGCGGCTGCGCTGGGCAAGCGCGGCGCACAGGCTGTCATTCTGGGTTGTACCGAGATCCCCGTGGTACTGAACGGCAGCAATGCGCCTTTGCCTGTGGTGGATGCCAGCGCTGCCTTGGCGCGCCGCTGCGTGGCCTGGTCGCAGGCGGAACGAGCCAGCGCCACTCATGCCTAGCCCTGGCCGCCATGGCTGCACAGCGACAGGCCAGGGCGGCCAGAACACCATTTTTTTCAGGAACAATGCATGACAACTCATCCTATGCGTACCGAAGCGGATTTTCTGGGCAGCAAACCATTGCCGCGTGAGGCATATTGGGGAGTGCATACGGCCCGGGCTGTGGAAAATTTCCCCATTACCGGCCAGTCTCTGGCGCAGATGCCGGCTCTGGTCAGGGCGTTGGCTGCCGTCAAGAAGGCCGCGGCGCTGGCCAACGAAAACCTGGGGGTGCTGGCGCCTTCCGTCGCAGGCGCCATTGCCGCAGCCTGCGATGAACTGCTGGCAGGCCAATGGCATGACCAGTTCGTTGTCGATGTGATCCAGGGGGGTGCCGGAACCTCGACGAACATGAATGCCAATGAGGTCATTGCCAATCGCGCGATCGTGCACTTGGGGGGCGAGCCGGGGGATTACCATCTGGTGCATCCCAACGACCATGTCAATGCTTCGCAAAGTACCAACGATGTGTATCCGACGGCGCTCAGGCTGGCGGCACATGCGGATCTTGATACCCTGCTGCTGGCATTGTCAGGGTTGCGCCAGGCTTTTGAGCGCAAGGCGAGCGAGTTCCGGGAGGTGTTGAAGATCGGCAGGACGCAATTGCAGGATGCGGTGCCGATGACGCTGGGCCAGGAGTTCGGCGCGTTCGCCGCCATGCTGGGCGAAGACGAAAAACGTCTTCGCGAGGCGCAGCAAGGGCTGTTG
The DNA here is from genome assembly GCF_965139615.1 of Kerstersia similis. NCBI lineage: Bacteria > Pseudomonadati > Pseudomonadota > Betaproteobacteria > Burkholderiales > Alcaligenaceae > Kerstersia > Kerstersia similis. Next base: position 6,514 of record NZ_CBCSIQ010000006.1, on the reverse strand, counting down.
GAGGTCAACTTGGGGGCGACTGCCATCGGTACCGGCATCAATACGCCTGCAGGCTATGGGACGTTGGTGATCGGCTATCTGGCGCGCTGCAGCGGCCTGCCGGTGGTGGCTGCCCAGGATCTGGTTGCCGCGACGCAGGATACCGGCGCTTTCGTGCAGCTATCGGGAGCGTTGAAGCGCGTGGCTATTCGCCTGTCAAAAATCGCCAGCGATTTGCGTCTGTTGTCGTCCGGGCCGCAGGCCGGGTTGGGCGATATTCTCCTGCCCGCCAGGCAGGCTGGCTCTTCCATCATGCCCGGGAAGGTCAATCCCGTGATTCCGGAGGCCATGAACCAGGTTGCGTTCGAAGTGATCGGTCATGATCTGATGGTGACCATGGCGGCCGAGTCCGGCCAGTTGCAGCTCAATGCGTTCGAGCCGTTGATGGCCTGGGCCTTGCATCAGAGCATGACGCATCTTGCCAGGTCTTGCCAGACGCTGCAGCATCACTGTGTCGAAGGCATACAGGCCAATCATGCCGTGCTGGAGCGGCGTGTGGCGGAATCCGTCACTTTGGTGACTGCGCTGAATCCGGTCATTGGTTATGCGAACGCTGCCAGGATCGTCAAGCAGGCGCTGGCCAGCGGCGGGGACATCGGTGCGGTTGCCGAAGCGCTGGGTATTTTGCAGGCTGACGAGCTGGCGCGTTTATTGGTAGCGGAACGCCTGACCCAGCCCGCAGGGAGTCACGACAATACGTAATGGGTGTGGATGGCTTCCAGCAGCAGGTTTTTGACGGTTTGCAGGACTTCGTCATGCTTGCTGCCGATGCGCACGCCCAGTTCCAGTTCATAGGAAGGTAACGGGACTGGGCACTCAAAATGCTTGAGCGGCGCCATGCGGACAATTGCATGGGCGGCGTGCGTAGGGACGGTCGTGATCAGATCGGAATCCGCCAGCAGGAAAGGCACGGCGGCAAAATGCGATGTAGATGCACGGACCTTGCGCCGGTAGCCGGCTGCGCGCAATCCTTCATCCACGATGCCGACAAACCCGCCGGATGAAACCAGCAGGTGTGGGCGCTGCGCATAGTCTTCGGCACTGACTGGAATGGGTGTCTGCAACCCGGCCAGGCACAGGTAATTGCCGCGTCCCAGCCGATGACGTGCGATCAGGGGGGAGGATAGGCCGCCAGCCGCAATGGCCAGGTCGATTTGGTGGCGCATGAGCATATCCTGCACCACGCCCCTGTGGGTCTGCCGGAAAATGATGCGCAGGCCTGGCAGATGGCGTTTGACCAGTGATAGCAAGGTATGGCCGAGAGCCATTTCCCCGTCATCTGAAAGCCCGAGCGTGATGCTGCGGCCGTCGCTGCCTTTGCCGGGCATGGCAGGCGCCAATGCCTGCCGGCAATGGTTCAGCGCTTCTTCTATCAGCGGTGCGAGTTCATTGGCGCGCGTGGTGGGACGCAGGCCACGGCCCGTACGTTCGAACAAAGGATCGGAATAGAGGTGCCGCAGGCGGCTGAGAGCCGCGCTGACGGCAGGTTGCGTGACGCCGAGGCGGATAGCGGCCCGGCTGGCCGCTCCTTCTTCCATCAAGGCTTCGAACACTCGCAACAGGTTCAGATCAACGGTGTCGATACCGGCGTGGTTCATGTGATGGTTCTGGGTGACGAGTCAAAAGGAAGCAGGGGGTGGGAGGTTTTCGGCTCGTGTCAGGGCACGTGCGGGGCATCCCTGGCAGGCGCGGCGGGTTCGTGTGTCGTTTGTACGCGTTCAAGGAACTCGGTGCGCAGGCGGTTGACGGCTTCCAGCGAGGTGGCGAACAGGTGTTGCGCACCGATTTTTTCCGCCAGGCCGCTGCGTTCCAGCAATTCCCGGAATTGTCCGTGGGCGCCTGCAATGCAGAAAATGATGCCTTCGCTGGCCAGCTCGGCCTGGACTTCTTCCAGCATCAGGGCACCTGTGATATCCAGCGTGGGAATCGGTTGGGCATCCAGCACCACGGCGCTGACCGGCTGGGCGCTGTGACTGAGCAGCACGCGCAGGCGTTCGCGGAAGTAATCGCTGTTGAAGAACAGCAGCGGGGCGTCGAAACGGTACACCAACACGCCCATGGGGCTGCTGGCGGCCGGATAGTGCGCGACGTTGAACAGGCGGCTGCCGTTGGGAACTTCCCCCAGCACGGCATCGCGGGGCCGTGCGACCAGGCGCAGTTGTTTGACCAGTGACAGCAGCACGGCCAGGATGATGCCGGGCAGGACGCCGAGAGTCAGGACGCCCAGGGTGGCGAGCAATGACACGCGCAGTTCGAAAGGGCTGATGCGTGCCAGGTCGCGCACGGCGGAGATATCTATCATCTTCAGGGCGGCGATGATCAGTACTGCGCCGAGGGCGGCGGTAGGAATCCAGGCCAGGCCGCCGTCGAGCAGCAGGACAGCCAGCGCCGTGAAAATGGCCGTGGCCAGGTTCACCATGGATGTCTTGCCTCCCACCATATCATTGATGGCAGTGCGCGAGTCTGCGCCGCTGATGGCAAAGCCGCCGCTCAGGCCGGACGCGACATTGGCTGTACCCAGCGCAATCAGATCCTGGTTGGGATAGACGCGATAGCGATTCTTGGCGGCGAAGCTGCGGGCGGGCAGCATGGCCGAGCAGAAGCTCACCAGGGCGATGGCTACCGCTTCGCCGAACATGGCCTGGGCATCACGCAGGCCGACTTGCGGCAAAGAGAGAGTCGGCAGGCCGCCGGAAACGGCCCCGACGACCTGAATGCCAAGGCGATCCAGGCCGAATAGCCAGGTGGATAGGCTCAGTAGAACGATGATCAGCAACGGGCCGGGCAGGCGTGGCAGCCGCCAGGAAAAGGCAGCCAGCAGGCCGAGCGCCAGCGCGCCCAGCGTCAGGGTGGGCCAGTGTGTTTCGGCCAGGCGGCTGCTAAGTTCAAGGATGATCAGAAATGGATCGCGGGCATCCAGCGGGATGCCACTGAGTTTGCCCAGCTGGCCGACGATGATGGAAAGCGCCACGCCATTCATGAAACCCAGCAGAATGGGCCGCGAGAGAAAGTCGGCGATGAATCCCAGCCGCATGATGCCGCCCAGGATCGAAAGCAGCCCGACCATGATGGCCAGCAACATGGACATTTCGGTGTAGTGCTGGGTGCCGGCCACCGCCAGGGGGGCCAGCGCGGCGGCGATCATGGCGCAGGTGGCGGAATCAGGGCCGACGATCAATTGGCGCGAAGAGCCCAGCAAGGCATAGGCCACCAGCGGCAGAATGGCGGCATACAGCCCTGCCATGGGTGGCAGGCCGGCCAGGCTGGCGTAGGCGATGGCGGTGGGAATCTGGATGGCGGCAACGGAAAGGCCGGCCATGGTGTCGGCCTTCAGCCATTCACGCCGGTAGATGCGCAGCGTCGAAAACAGCGGCACGCTGGCCAGGCGTTGTTCCGTGAGCAGCGGCGCAGCGTTTTCCGAAGTGGGATGTGTCATGGGCGGATTCCTGGGGGCTGCCGGAACAGGGGCGCGCGGCAAGCGGTGATTATCGGCGGAATCCGCGGCGAAGAGTATCCCTCACGGGGCTGCCGGGATTGCCGCAGCAGCCCCGGCAGCAGGCAGGCGGCTTACTTCAATTGGATGCGCGCCAGGCCTTCGGATGAGCCCTTGGGTGCGTCCTGGCCGTTTTTGATCGTGACGAACAGGCGTTGGCCGGCGTTGTCGAGGGCAATGCTGTTCGGGTGCGTGGGCAGGGCATAGCTGCTCACGATGGCGTTGTCGGCACGGCGGACGACAGTGACGGTGCCGGCAATGCGGTTGGCGCTATAGACGTTCTGGTCATCCAGCGCGATGCCCAGTGCGCCTTTACCGACCGCCGCGTCCCCGATGACTTCGGCGGTGTCGGGGTTTAGCACGGCAACGCGTCCGCCAGGATGGCGCGACTCGAAACCGGGTGCATATTTCTTCTGCATCTCGGTAATGCGTTCCTGTCCTTGATCGGTGACGTACAGGCGGCGTGCGGCCGGGTCATAGGCCAGATTGGTCGGTTGTTCGACCTCAGTTTGCTGGATGTTGGCGATTTCCAGCGCGTTGGTGTCGATGGTGACGAGCTTGCCTTCGAAGTTGACCACATAGAGGCGTTCGCGGCCGCTGTCGAGCGCAATGCCGGTGGATACGCGGCCCAGGCCAGGAATGGCCTTGAGCAGTTTGAAGTCGCGGGTATCGACAACAAACAGGGTGCTGTCGTCGGTGCCCAGGGCAGGCAGGTACAGGCGGTGCTGGTCGGCATCAACCAGCAGTTCGCGCAGGTGGAGCGGTGCGCGTTCGCCCTTGGGAGCACGTTCGATCAGTTGCAAGGTACCGCGCAGCGTGTTGTTGCGAGTGTCTATCGCGTTGATCGAGCCATCCAGCGTGTTGCCGGTGTAAAGCGTGTCGTTGGCGTCGTCCAGCGCCAGGCCGAAGGCGCGATCCTTGACCGGGATTTCGGCAACGATGGCCAGGCTGTCAGGATCCAGGCGCAGGATCCGGCTGGCGGGGGCATCCGGGCCGAAGCCGCCGGCGGAGGCAACGAAGACCGCATTCTGGCGCGGGCTGTAAACCACTTCATACAGTGCGGGGGCGAGAGCCTTGCGCACGACCTGCTTGGCCGCAGCGGGGCTGGCCGTAGCGCTCACCGGTGTGTCTGCCGTGGCAAGCGCCGGGGCGAGGGCGCCCAGGGCCAGGCTGGCGGCTGCCAGCAGGCTGGCGGCGCGCGGGGTAAGGGCGGAGGCGAACGGCTTGATGGAATGGAACGTCATAGGTATTCCCAGGGTTGAAGAGTGGGCCGGCCAGCGGCGGGCTCGCGAGCGAAGACGCCAGGGTGGCGCGCCTGCGGCGGTGGTGGGCCCGGAGAAAAAGCTTTGCCGTGCAAGCATACCCTTTTTAGTAATGGGAATCAGATGGCTTTGTTTTTTTGGATTTCAGGTGTTTGCATGGTCAGTCATAAAATCAGAAAACTGACGGACAACAGGCAGACAACGGCCGGACCGATGGCAGGCATGCATGCCCGGTTCAGCTCAGCGCAGCACGCCAGGCTTGCAGTTTGGCGTCCCGGCTCATGCCGGCATGGGCCGGGCTGGTTGATGGCAAGCGCAGGACGTCCAGCGGGCGCAGCGCCTGCAGCGCCGGCAGGGCATGGCGGCAGAACAGGTCGTGGGCAGCCGCGCCATTGCAGCAGATGCGCGTGATGTCCGGGTAGGCCGCCAGGAAGGCGGCGAAGTCGTTGCAGGTCAGTTGCTGGCGGTCGATATTGGCGTCCAGGCTGCCGGGACGAACACAGCTTTGCAGGACATCCCAAAGCGCGATGCCATGCTGTTGCAGCATGGCGGTGCGGTGTGCGTAGCTGTCTTCCGGTACAAAGCCGAGCAGGCTGGCCATAATGGGCCAGAAGGCATTGCGAGGATGTGCGTAGTAAGCCTGGGCGCGTAGTGATTGCTGGCCGGGCATGGAGCCCAGGATCAGTATGCGTGCGCCGGGCGCGGCAATCGGCGGGAAGCCGACGGCGTGGGCGGAAGGGTCAGAGCTGCTGGAAGCCTTCATAGCGTTTATCGCTGGCGAGGGTTTCATGCTGGACATCGGCGACCATGGCCGCAGGCGGGCCGCGCCGCATCCAGGCCAGCATGCGGTCGATCTGGTCAGGTTCGCCTTGCAGCAAGGCCTGGACGCTGCCGTCCGCCATGTTCTGCACCCAGCCGCGCAGTTTCAAATGATGGGCTTCGCGTACGGTGGCATGGCGGTACGAGACCCCCTGGACTTTGCCGGTGATGGTGACGAGGACGGTTTCCATGGCGCGTGACGAGGTAGCAGGATCAAAGAGAGCAAGCGGCATTGTAGTGGCAGCGGGCCGGCGCGTTGTGAGTCAGGTGGGCGAGCGGCGGACGGGGGCTGGCGTTGCGGCTGGGGTGCGGTTAAGGTGTGCTGCGCAGCACACCTTGAGCGCTTGAGGCCGCAGCGCCAGGCAACAGGGCGGCTTGGTTTTCCATCCACTCCGGCACGCCGTGCCGGTCATGAAGGTTGTTTCCGATGAAAGGCTTTTCACGTGATGTCCTGAGGCCTGGGGTACGCCGGCGCGAAGTCCTGGGCTGGGCGCTCTATGACTTTGCCAATTCCGGCTACACGACGGTAGTGCTGACTGCCGTGTACGCCGCCTATTTCGTCAGCGGTATCGCAAACAGTGCAGCGTGGGCGACGTTGGCCTGGACGTCGGCGCTCAGTGTGTCGGCCTTCCTGGTGATGATGACTGCGCCGCGCCTGGGCGCGCTGGCCGACCGCCATGGCGCCAAGAAGCGCTTGCTGGCGGTGAGTACCGTGGCATGCGTCGTATTCACGGCGGCCCTGGCCTGGACGCCCGGCGTGGGCGGCGTGGCGGGGGTGGTGCTGGCCATGCTGCTGGTGGCGGGCTCGAACATGGCGTATTGCTATGGCGAGTCTCTGGTGGCGGCATTTCTGCCGGAACTGGCCCGGCCCGAGGCCATGGGGCGGGTCAGCGGCTGGGGG